>DAIMCQ010000019.1:0-25179 GCA_036726285.1 Azonexus sp. | reverse complement strand
AGGCGAACTGCCGGACGAGGAGGAGCAGTTCGAGGCCTATCGAGCCGCCGTGACGGCGATGAACGGGCTGCCGGTGACGATCCGCACCGTGGACATCGGCGCCGACAAGCCACTGGATCGCATGAGCCCGCAGGAAGTTCGTCACGAGCACGCGCTGAACCCGGCGCTCGGGCTGCGCGCGATCCGCTGGAGCCTGTCGGAGCCCGGCATGTTTCGCCAGCAGTTGCGAGCCATCCTGCGGGCGAGCGCGTTCGGCAAGGTGCGGATCCTGATCCCGATGGTTGCCCATCTCAGCGAGATCCGGCAGACCCTGGATGCACTGACACGGGCGCGCCAGCAGCTCGACGACGCGGGCCGCGCGTACGGGCGCGTCGAGGTCGGCGCCATGATCGAGGTGCCGGCGGCGGCCTTGATGATCGACCGCTTCCTCGAGCACTTCGACTTCGTCTCGATCGGCACCAACGACCTGATCCAGTACACGCTGGCCATCGACCGTTCCGACGAGCAGGTGGCCAGTCTCTACGACCCGCTGCACCCGGCGGTGCTGATGCTGCTCGCCCATACGCTGGCCAGTGCCGAGAAAGTCGGCGTGCCGGTATCGGTCTGCGGCGAAGTGGCCGGCGATCCGGCGCTGACCCGGCTGCTGCTCGGCATGGGCCTGCGCATCTTCTCGATGCATCCGTCGCAGATCCTGGAAGTGAAGAATCGCGTCCTGAAGTCGGATGTCAGCGAGCTGACCCCCAACGTCCGCCGCATGCTGCGCCTCGACGAACCGGGCAAATTGCGCGAGGCGCTGGAAAAGATCAATAGTTGAGGCCGGTCATGCGCTGCGCGAAACACATTCTTGCCGGTGGGGTGTTGCTATTGGCGCTGTTCGTGCCGGCCCTGGCCGAGGATTTGAGCTTCAAGCTGGGGGTTGCGCCGCATACCAGCGCGCGGGTCATTCTCGAAATGTATCAGCCGTTGCGCCTGCACCTGGAGCGAGCGTTGGGCCAGCCGGTCGAAGTGCTGACGGCGCCCGATTTCACCGAGTTCGGGCGGCGTGCCCTCAATCAGGAATACGATCTGGCGGTTACCACCGGGCATCAGGCACGTTTTTACCAGACCGATGCCGGGTATCTGCCGCTGCTGACCTACAAGGCCGATTTCAAGGCGGTTGCGCTGGTCGCCAAAGAGAGTCCATACCGCAAGCCGGCCGATCTGAACGGCACGACCGTACTCGGTTTGTCGACGACGTCGCTGGTTACCTTGTGGGGGCAGCACTGGTTGAAGAACAACCATCTCAAGGACATCAACATCCGTTATGTTTCGGCGGCGGATAGTGTCAGCCGGCAGATCCTGGCTGGCGATGTCGCACTGGGTTTCACTTCGCTGGCCAATTTCCAGAAATTGCCTGCCGACCAGCAAGGCGCGTTGCGCATCCTGGCCGAAAGCGAACCGATGGCGGGCCGGATTTATCTGCTCAACAAACGCTTGGGCAAGCGCCAGGCCAAGCTGGAAGCCGCCTTGTGGTCGTTTGCCGAAACCCCCGAAGGCAAGGCGTATTTCCAGCAGAACAATCTGGGTGGCTACCGCAAATTGCGCGCCAAGGAACTTGAAGCCATGGAGCCCTACGCCATCGAGGCCTTGGCGCAAATCAAGGGCAAATGATCCGCCGTTCTCCGTTGCGTTCGGTACGCGGCCGGCTGCTGCTGGCTGCGATCGCCATCGAGGCGCTGATGCTCACCCTGCTGGTTGCCAATAGCCTGCGTTTGCTGACCGACAGCATGGGCTCGCAAGCGCAGCGCCATGCCGAGCAGATCTCGCCGGTACTGATTGCCGCCATCGTTGCGCCGCTGGCGCAGCGCGACTATGCCACGGTGCAGGCGGTGCTCGACGAGAGCGCGGCGATTCGCGGCATCGAGTATGTCGCGGTGGTCGATCATGCCGGTCGCCTGCTGGCGACCAGCGGCTGGCCGGGAGGGAAGCCCTTGCCGGTCCCGGACAGCGCCTTCCGGCTGATCGACGACGGTAAGGAGGCGCCGCGTTACGATGTGGCGACGCCGGTCCTGGCGTACGGTCAGAAACTCGGCACCCTGCAGTTTGGGCTCGATCTGCGGCAGATCATCGAGGCACATGGCCAGTTATTCCGGCAAGGGGTGGGTATCGCCCTTCTCGAAGTTTTTCTGTCGGCTTGCCTGATGGGCTTGCTCGGCTATTTCCTGACCCGCCACCTGAGTGCGCTGACGCAGGCCAGTGAGGCCGTGGCAAGCGGCAACCTGACGCCGCCGCCGGTGCCCGAGGGGGATGACGAGGTGGGGCGCCTGGGGGCGGCATTCAACGCCATGTCGCGGGCGGTCGGCGAGCGCATTCGCGAGTTGACCGCGGCGCGCGATGCGGCCAAGAGCCTGGCGCATGCCGCCGAGGCCGGGGCCGAAGCGAAGAGTGCCTTTCTGGCGACGATGAGTCATGAAATCCGGACGCCGATGAATGGCATCCTCGGCATGACCGAACTGGCCCTGGCCACCGATCTGACTGCCGAGCAGCGCGAATACCTGACCTGGGTGAAATTGTCCGGCGAAGGTTTGTTGCGGGTGCTCAACGATATTCTCGATTTTTCCAAGATCGATGCCGGCCATCTCGAACTGGAGCATATCCCGGTCAATTTGCGCGAGATGCTCGACAGCCTGATCGGCATCCATTCGGCGCAAGCCGCCGCGAAGGGGCTGGCGCTGCGTTGGGAGGCCGAAGAGGCCTTGCCGGAGCGGATCGTCGGCGACCCTTTCCGGCTGCGCCAGATTTTGACCAACCTGATTTCCAATGCCCTGAAATTTACCGAACAGGGCGGGATATGCGTTCGTCTGCGCGCCGCAGCCGTGGCGGAGGAGCGGTTACGCTTGTATTTCTCGGTCTGCGACAGCGGTATCGGTATTCCAGCCGAACAGATCAGCGCCATCTTTGCCCCCTTTTCGCAGGCCGAAAGCTCGACAACACGCAAATACGGCGGTACCGGTCTCGGCCTGGCCATCGTGCATCGGCTGGTGGGGCTGATGGAGGGCGAGATCGATGTCAGCAGCCAACCCGGACAGGGCAGCATCTTCCGGTTTTCAGTCCTGGTCCGTCCGGTGATGCCTGCCTCCGGCGAGGCCGGCGAGGTGAGGCCGGTCGGGACCTCGGCCAAAGACCTGGTGGGCAAGCGCATCCTGTTGGTCGAAGACACGCCGGTCAACCAGATGCTCGGGCAAAAGCTGCTTGGCAAGCAGGGCTGCAGCGTCGTTCTCGCCGCCGATGGCCTGCAAGCCCTGAGTGCACTGGAAAGCGGGGTTTTCGATCTGGTCCTGATGGACATGCAAATGCCCAACATGGACGGTCTTGAAGCTACCCGCCGGCAACGCAGCCGTGAACAGGCCGGCGGCTTGTTGCCGATCCCGATCATTGCACTGACCGCCAATGCCCTGGCCAGCGACCGGGAACGCTGTTTGGCTGCCGGCATGAACGATTTCATCGCCAAGCCGTTCCGGATCGATGAAATGCTGACGGTGATCCGTCGTCATCTTTAGGGCATTGCAGCCGGCCGCGCCCTGCGGCAATTTGTCACATTCCCGCCGGCTCTCCGCCCCCGGACAATCCCCGGGTTAATAAAAACCCAGGGAGAGCAGTGTGCATTTTCGTTTTCATCCGTTGACGGCTGCACTGGCCGTTGCTTTTTCGTCCGCAGCGCTGGCTCAGGGGGCGCCGGAAAGCGGCCGTACCCTCGATAACGTCGTGGTCAGCGCGAAAAAACTAGAAGCGGCCGAGTCGGCGCTGAAAGTCGGCAATCCGGCGCCGCAAGCTTCGGCTGCCGGCGATAGCGCCGCCCTGCTGCGCGACTTGCCGGGCGTCCAGCTCTACGGCGCCGGCGGCGTTTCCAGCCTGCCGGTCATGCATGGCCTGGCCGACGACCGACTGCGCATCCAGGTCGACGGCATGGACCTGATCTCGGCTTGCGCCAATCACATGAATCCGCCGCTCTCCTATATCGACCCGACCCAGGTCGGCAGCGTCAAGGTCTATGCCGGCATCACGCCGGTCAGCGTCGGGGGCGACAGCATCGGTGGCGCCATCGTCGTCAACTCGGCCACGCCGCGTTTTGCCCGCGCCGGGAATTCGCCGCTGGTCAGCGGCCAGCTCGGCACCTTCTACCGCTCCAATGGCGATGCTCATGGTGTCAATGCTGCAGCCACCATCGCCAACGAGAACCTCAGCCTGACCTATACCGGCGCCACCGTGCAGTCGGGCAATTACAAATCGGCCAAGGCCTTCAAGGCAGCCGGCCAGGCCGCCTGGGGGCAGGAATGGCTGGCTGGCGACGAGGTCGGCTCGTCGCGCTACAAGTCGGAAAACCAGGCGCTGGCCGTGGCCCTGCGTCACGAAAACCATCTGCTCGATTTCAAGGTCGGGGTGCAGCACATTCCCTACCAGGGCTTCCCCAACCAGCACATGGACATGACGGATAACCGCAGCACGCAGCTCAATCTGCACTATCTCGGCAAATACGACTGGGGCACGCTGGAAAGCCGTATCTACAACGAGCACACCCGCCACAAGATGAATTTCGGCGACGACAAGCTCTACTGGTACGGTGCGACACACACGGTTCCCGGCATGCCGATGGATACCGAGGGGCACAATACCGGCGCCCAGCTCAAGGCGGAAATCAACCTGAATGAGCGCGACCTGCTGCGTACCGGCGTCGAGTACCAGCGCTATCGTCTCGACGACTGGTGGAATCCGTCCGGTGGCGGCATGGCGCCCAATACCTTCGTTAACATCAACAACGGCCAGCGCGACCGTTACGATGTCTACGGCGAATGGGAGGCCCGCTGGTCGGAGAAATGGGTCAGCCTGGTCGGTGCCCGCAGCAGCACGGTCAAGATGGATACCGGCACGGTGCAGGGCTACAACACGACGATGGCCAATTACCTGCGCGATTCGACTGCTTTCAACAACCGCGACCGCAGTCGCTCCGACGACAACCTCGACCTCAGCGTGCTCGCCCGCTACACCGCCGATGCCACCCAGACCTACGAAGGCGGCTATTCGCGCAAGACCCGTTCGCCCAGTCTTTACGAGCGTTACACCTGGTCGACCGGCGGCATGGCGATGGCCATGGTCAACTGGAACGGCGACGGCAACGGTTATGTCGGCAATCTCGACCTCAAGCCGGAAGTCGCCCATACCCTGAGCTTTACCGCCGACTGGCACGACAGCAACAAGGAAAACTGGGGCCTGCGCCTGACGCCGTACCTGACCTACGTTAATAACTTCATCGAGGCGCGTTGCCTGGCGGCGAGCTGCGCCAGCGACCGCTTCGTCAACCTGACCCTGGTCAATCAGGACGCCCGCCTGTTCGGCGTCGATCTCGCCGGCTTCCTGCCGCTGGCCCGCAGCAGCGGCTTCGGCAACGTCACCGGGCGCGGCCAGTTGAGCTACGTCGATGGCCGCAACCAGACGACCGGCGACAACCTCTACAACATCATGCCGCTCAATGCCAAGTTGGCGCTCGAGCATCGCCTGGGCAACTGGAGCAATACCATCGAGCAGCAACTGGTGGCCGGCAAGCACCAGGTCTCGGGCGTGCATAACGAAATGAAGACCAAGGGCTACGGTCTGCTCAACCTGCGCAGCAGCTACCAGTGGCAGCATGTCCGCCTCGACCTGGGCCTGGAGAACGCCCTCAACAAGCAATACGCATTGCCGCTGGGTGGCGCCTACATCGGTCAGGGGACGACGATGTCGCTGAATGGCGCCGGCGCGCCCTACGGCGTCGTCGTACCGGGCATGGGACGTTCCTTCTATGCCGGGGTGAACATCAGTTTCTGATTGGCCTGTCTGGCCTGTCCAGTCAGCAAAAAGCCCCGGTTTCGGCCGGGGCTTTTTCTATTTCGGCGCAGGCGGCCTCAGTCGCGGCCACGGCCGTGACCATGCCCGTGATCGTGGCCACGGAAATCGTCGCGTCGATCATCCCGGCGTTCATCACGCCGCTCATCGCGCCTGTCTTCCCAGCGTTCCTCGCGATGTTCCTGACGGTAGTGGTCGCCCCGGTCGCCGTAACGTTCCTGGTAGCGCGGCACGTATTCCCGGTTATACCAGTCGTCACGAACGAAATAGACCCGTTCGCCGCAGGCGCGGTATTCGTGGCAATGCTTGCCCCAGTGCTTGGCGTGGCCGGGCGGGACGCGCAGGTAGAGCGGCGGCCGGCCGACCGGGACGCGTTCGATCATCACCGGTTGCGGGTACAGCAAGGCCGGGCGGGGAAAGCCGCCGATGTCGATCTGGCCGTAGAAGCCGGGTTGGCCGATGTTGATCGAGACGCCGATGTCGGCAGCCTGGACGGGGGCGCTCAGGGCTGCCGCGACGACGGACAGGGTAAGCAGAAGGCGTTTCATGGGGGACTCCTCGTTTGGATTGTTCTTGCTTAACGCGGCAGCGGGATCCTTGCCGACAGCCGTCGAGTAACAAAGTGTAAGGCTCCGGTGGCCGTGCGCCTTGATCAGCGGTGCGTTTCGGCTTCGGCGGACTTGAGATGTTTGACCTGGGCGCGCCGCTTTTGTTGCCAGCGCATCAGGCCGCTGACCCACAGCACGGCCGGCAGCAACCCGCCCAGGCCGGCAAGAAGACGGCCGGGCAGACCGAAGGCTTCGCCGTTGTGCAGCGGGTGCTGCCAGGCGAGGAAGGCGTCGCCGGCCGACTGGCGGCGGGCGTCGCGCACCGCCAGCACGCGGCCGGTGTAGGCATCGATCCAGACGTTGCTGCGCGGAAAGCGATAGCCCGGGTCGCCCGGTAGCCAGAGATTGACCCGGTAGCAGCCGTCTTCGCCGGTCGGGGTTTCCAGCCAGCGCAGGACGCCGCCGGGCAGTTCGGCACGGGCTGCCGCCACGGCGCGGTCGGCATCGATCATCGCTTGCCCGGCTGGCGGCAAGGAGTGCAGGTGCGGCACCGGGTAGAGCGGCGATAGGGCGTTGATCGGCGGCCGGGTGAATTCCGGCCAGGCCAGCATGACCCCGGTGAAGCTCAGCACACACAGGAGAAGCAGGCCATAAATGCCGCTCAGTACGTGCCAGTCATAGGTGGCGCGCACGATGCCCGGCCGGATCTGCCAGCGGAGTGCCGCCCGCCAGCGCCGGGCCGACGGCCACCACAGATAGAGCCCGCCGAGCAGCGACAGCAGGCTGATGAGGCCGACCGCCCCGACCGCGTAGCGGCCAGGCTTATCGAGCAGCAGCGTGTAGTGCAGGTTGTAGAGCCAGGTCATGGCGTAGTCGCCCCAGATGCGGCCGCTGGTCGGGCGCAGGGTTTCCGGGTCGAGGGTGACCATCAGCGGGGCGAAGCCGCGGCCGCGGCTTTCCGGCGGGCGAGCATAGCGGGCATTGATCGGCCGTCCCTCGGCAATGGGCATTTCCAGGCGCCAGGCGCCGTCATGTGAGGGGTATTGCTGGCGCAGGGCGTCAATCGCCTGGGCCAGGGAAAAGTCCGGCGTCGGGCCGGGGCGAACCTCCTGCACCGGGTTCAGCCAGAGGTCGATTTCCGGGTAGAAGACGAGCAGGCTGCCGCTCAGTCCGAGCAGCGCGAAAACCAGGCCGAGACTGAGGCCTGCCCAGCGGTGGAAAGCGAGCGTCAGCGCCCGAAGTTTCCGTTTGGTGATGGCTGGGGCAAGGTGCATCGATGCGAGGGAGGCGGCAGGGCGAAAAAAAGGCGGCGCGGATGGCGCCGCCTTGGTGGGAGCGAGAGCTTACATCTTCATGTTGAGCGAAAGATAGAAGGCGCGACCGGCTCCGGGCGAGAACATCGGCTGGTAAGCCGAGGCCGGGTAGAAGAAGTTGTCGTACCAGACGTATTCGTACTTGCGGTCGAACAGGTTCTTGACCTCCAGATCGAGACCGAAGTGCTTGCTCAGCGCGTAATGCACGCCGCTGTCGAACAGCACGTAGGCGCCGTACTTGCCCTTGGCGTTCTGGTCGTCGATATAGTAGCTGCCCTGGGCGCGGCCTTGCAGGTCGAAGCGCAGGCTGTCGCTGGCCTGGTATTCGAGGCCGAGGTTGGTGATGTGGCGCGGCGTCGAGAAGACTTCCTTGCCGACCAGCGAGCTGCCGCCCGAGGCGTAGCCGCCGACCACCTTGGCTTCCTGGTAGGCGTGCGAGAACCACAGCTTGAACTTGTCGCCGAGGTGGGTGGTGACCTGGAAGTCGATCCCCTTGCGCCGCGTCTCGCCAAGGTTCTGCGTTGCGTTGGCGCTCGGCAGGTTGGCCACTTCGTCGGTGGCCTCCTGCTGCCAGACGGCGATGCGGGCTTCCGTGCGTTCGGCCAGGCGGAACTTGGTGCCGAGTTCGATGCCGGTGTTGATCGACGGGGTCAGGCTTGCCGTACCGCTGGTCAGGTAGGCCGGCGAGCGCGAACCGGTGACGATCTGGAAGGTACGGCCCCAGTTGCCGTAGAGGCTGAAAGCCGGCGACGGGCTGTAGACGACACTCAGCTTGGGCTGGTTGATCCAGCCGTAGTCCTGCAGCGGATAGCTTTGCCCGCTGGTGTTGAGCGTGGTGTGGCCCTTGAACGAGTCGGTGCGGATGGCCGGCACGATCTTCCACGCCTCGGCCGGCTTGATTACCGCCTGGACGTAGGCGCCGAAGTTGTCGAGCGTATGGCTGTCGTCGTTGGAGGTCGAGGCCGGTGTCGAGAAATCGGTGGGCACGGCATAGGCATAGCGATAACGGCGATAGCGGTTGTCCTGGCGTTCGTAATTG
The DNA here is from genome assembly GCA_036726285.1 of Azonexus sp. Taxonomy (GTDB): domain Bacteria; phylum Pseudomonadota; class Gammaproteobacteria; order Burkholderiales; family Rhodocyclaceae; genus Azonexus. Next base: position 16,420 of record DAIMCQ010000019.1, on the reverse strand, counting down.
AAGCCGCCTTCGATGGCGACTTTCTGGCTGGCCTGCCAGGTCAGCGTGTTCATCCAGCCGACATGTTCCTCGTTCCACAGGCGCCGCTGGCGTGCGGCGTTGCTGCCGGCGTAGCCGGTATAGGTGACGTAGCGGTCATCCTCGATGCTGTTGTAATAGAGCTTGCCGCTGTAGGCGAGGTCCGGCGCGATCTGGTAATCGACATGGCCGCTCAGCTGGCGCATGTCGCGGCTGTCGTGGTCGTTGGCATTGCGGGCGGCCGACTGGAAGCGGTCGGCCCCCAGTTCGGCGGCGGTCATGTAGCCGGGCGATTTGGCCTCCTGGTTGGACAGGCGGGCGATCACGCCGGCTTTCAGGTCGCCGCCGTCCGAGGTATAGAACCATTTGCCGCCGAGGCTGTATTGCTCGCTGCGGGCATGGTCGCGATAGCCGTCGGAATCGCGCTTGGCGACGAAGTAATTCTGGGCGAAGCCGCCCGATTCGCGGCCGACCGCCGCCTGGACTTCCTGGGTGTTGAAGCTGCCGACGGTCAGGCGGGCATCGCTGTAGTTGCCGCCCTGGCGAGTGGCGACGTTGATGTTGCCGCCGATGTTGTGCAGCCCGTAACGCGGGTCGTTGGTGCCGCGGACGACTTCGACGTAGTCGATGTCGAGCGGAAAGAGCATGTCGAAATAGCGCATGTTGCCGCTGTTGACGTTGCTCGGCACGCCGTCGATCAGCAGCTTGATGCCGTTGATGTAGCCCTCGCCGTTGAAGGCGCGGAAGGAGGGTTTGCCGGATTCGGCGCCAAGGCGGAATTCGGTGAGCTGGATGCCCGGCATCTGGCCGATCAGTTCCCAGCTGTTGGCGACGTTCTTTTCCTGCACCCGCTCGGCGCCCATGACATCGACCGAGGTCAGGATGCGCCGGGTCGGCAAGGTGCCGGTCTGGCCAGAGTTGACCGTTACTTCGCCGAGCACGACGGTGGATTCCTGGGCCTGGACGCCGGACAGCGCCAGGGCGATCAGCCAGGCCAGACGGCTGGGTTTGAATCGGTGTTGCATGCGTTGTTCTCCCTCTGCTGCGGCGCCCCTGTGCTGCCGAAGCCTTGTCAATGCGATCAAGAGGGAGCGAATGCTAGCTCAAGGAAGACGCCCTTCCCTGCGACAAATTGTCGCGCGACAGCATGTCGCAGGGGCGGTTTCAAGCGGCTTGACGGGTATCAATTCGGCCGGCCGGGAACGTGGTTATCGATCGGCAAAAACCCGGTCGCGACGAGTCGATTTGGGTAGGGTGCGGCTTCGTTCGCCACCGCACTTGGCGCTGGCTCGTCGCTCGGTGCCGAAGGCGATGTTCAGCGGCGTGGGGCGAGGCCGGTTTCCTGCTCGACCTGCTGGCGGGACAGCACGCCCGAGTGCTTCTGCTTGCCGCCCTTGCCGTCGAACAGGTAGCTGCGCGGCAGTTCGCCCGACCAGTTCGGGTCGATGGCGTAGGCCACGGCTTCCGGTGCGTCGCTGCCGTAGGCGTAGCGGGCAGCCGGCATGGCATGGCGGTCGAGGATGCGGGCGTGCTCGGCCCCCTCCGGCTCGGCGGCGATGCTGATCAGCCGCAGGTTCTTGTGCTGCCTGGCCAGGGTCGAGAAGAGTTGCAGGTTTTTCTTGCAATGCGTGCATTCGACCGACCACAGGGCGACGATGGTCGGTTGCCCCTGGCCGGCACCGTCCATCAACTGGCGGGCGGCGTTGCGGTCGAGGGCGGTCAGGCCGCTGGCTGAAACCGGGGCCGCCAGCAGGACGGCGCAGAGCATGAGCAGGGGGCGGATCATGGTAGCGGAATCAGGCGAAAGCCTTCCTTTTCGGTGCGCCAGAAGGCGTAGAGTTTTTGCCGGTGCTGGATCAGTCGGGGCTGGTCGGCGGCGCCCTCGGTGCTGGCCAGCGACAGCGGCTCGAAGTTGCGGCCGTTATCGCGGGAGACCAGTGCGTCGAGGCGGGTCTTTTCGCCGTCGAACTCGCTCCAGACGATGGCCAGTTGGTCGTCGTTCAGGGCCAGGTCGGCATGCGCGGCACGCGGCCCGCCGATGCTGCGCTGGCCGTCGACGTGGCTTTCGTTGCCGCGCGGCAGGCGACCGTAGAACACCCGGCCCTCGCCTTCCTTGACGTTGAACCAGACGGCATGGCGCAGCCCTTGCGCATCGACGACCAGCGACGGGCCATGGTGCGGGCAGGCATCGACCCGCCAGCGGTCGTAGGTGGCGCGCTGCACGCTGTCGGCGCTGCCGTCGGGTTTGAGGCGGGCCAGCGCATGGTCGCGCTCGTTCGGGGCATAGACGTGGCGCCACAGCAGCAACGGGGCGCCGTCGGTATCGAGGGCGCTGGCGATGCGGCAGCATTCGCAGGAATGGTCGGCGACCTTGCGTTCGGGCAGGAAGCTGCGCCCGCCGTCGGTAGACAGCGCGCTGTAGATCGCCGCGCCGCGGTAATTGCCCTTGCCTTTGGCGGCTTCCAGATCGCGCTTGTCGATCCAGGCGACCAGTACGCGGTTGTCGGGCAGGGTTTGCAGGGTTTCGAAGCGATGGGTGATCTCGGCGGTGTCGCGATGCACGGTCAGCGGCGGCGCAAAACTGCTGCCGTCGTCCGAGCGGGCAAGCCGGATGGCGCCGCTGTAAGGCTTGCCGAGCGGACGCGTCCAGGAGACCAGGATGCCGCCATCGCTGCTCAGGGCGATTTTGGGGCGGTTTTCGCCATCGGCGGAAATGGCTTCCGGCTGGGCATTGACCTTGAGCGGTTCGGACCAGGTGGCGCCCTGGTCGGCGCTGCGTTGCAAGACGACATGTTCGTCCTGCTTGCTGACCGCCAGCAGCGTGCCGTCCGGCGCGAAGACGGCGGCGCTGCCCAGTTCGATCCGCTTTTTCATCGTCTTGGGGGCGTGTTGGGCATGCTCGTCGGCTGCCTGGGCCGGGGTGAGGGGCAGCAGGAAGGCGAACAGACTGGCGAGTAGAAACGGGCGAAGCGCGGTCATGGCGTGTCTCAGTAATCGAACTTCAGGCTGGCGAAGAATGTCCGTTGCGGATAGGGGTTGGGCTGGACGTAATACTTGTAGTCGCCGATGTTATTGACCCCAACCGAAGCCGTCCATTGCTTGGCGACCCGGTACAGCACCTTGGCGTCGACGACGCGGTAGGTACTGACGCCGGGATTGCCATAGACGTTGGGGTTGATGTCGGTGTAGTTGAGACTGGCCCACTGCCGGCCGCTGTAGCGCATGGCCAGGCTGAAGGAGAGCGCATCCGAGGCCCGGTAGACGCCGACCAGAGTGGCCCGCCAGTCGGGAATGCGCGGCTGGTCGCGGCCGACCACGGCCGGGTTGCGCTGGTTACGCTGGATGATCGAATCGGTGTAGGTGACGCTGCCCGAGAGATCGAAGCCGTTGATCAGCAGATCCCGGACCTGCAGCGCCGTTTCGATGCCCTGGGTGCGGATCTTGTCGACGTTCTGGATACTGGAAATGGTCTTGCCGGGGACGCTGGTGGTGTCGGTTTGCGAGATCAGCGCATCGCGCTTGTCTTCCCAGAACAGCGAGGTCCGCCACAGGCCGCCGCCGGGCAGCGCCCGCTCGGCGGCCAGCTCGGTGGAGCGGACGTTTTCCGGTTTGAGATTGGGGTCGTTGGACTTGATGTTGTTGGCGTCGGTATAGCTCTGGAACATCTCGGCCACGGTCGGGAAGCGATAGGCCTTGCCAACGGCGCCGCGCAAGGTCCAGGCATCGTTGGCCTGGAAGGCGAGCATTGCCTTCGGCGAGAAGCCGTTGTCGGAGCGGTCGCCATAGACCATGTTTTTCGGGTTGCCCCCGCTGTTGGTCGAATCGTAATTGCTGCCGCCGTAGGCTTGCCAGCGTTCCCAGCGGCCGCCGACGACCAGGCTCCAGTCGTCGCCCAGGCGCCAGGCATCCTGCAGATAGAGGCCGTCGGTCTGTGTTCTGCCGCGGGAGTTGCTGCGCAGGGCGCCGGCATCGCCATTCAGCCAGTCGCTGGAAATGGTGAAGGTGTCCGAGTTGAGGACGTAGCGGTCATGGTGGTAGCCGAAGCTGAGCTGATGCTCGCTCTGCCGGTTGCCGCCGGGGCGCCATTCGCCACGCAGATCGACGGTCTGCCAACCGGTGCCGTCGGCGTAGGTGACCTGGCCGCCGGGCCGCAGGCTGTCGCGGCCGGAATCGTAGCCATTGGTCGGCGCGGCCTGGCGGCTGATGTCGGTGCCCTGCTTGAAGACGCTGACCGTGGCTTCCCAGTCCCAGCTGCCGCGCGTGTCGGACTTGACCGACAGCCCCTGCAGCCAGTGCCGGCTTTCGCCGTAGCTCGGCACGGCGGAGCTGACGGTGTAGTCGACGCCGTCGATGCGGACGTACTTGAGCGGGTTGCCCAGCGTGCTGCCGGCGTTGTAGATGCTGCGGCCGGAGGCATCGCGCAGGTAGCTGTCGACGCTGCCCTTCGATTCGTTCTGCCAGATGCCCAGCGTGTAGGTGGCGCGCCAGGAGGGCGAGAAGTCGTAGGCCAGCTTGAGTTTGCCGTTGTCCTGGATGGTGTGGTCGATGCCCAGCGAGCTGGTGATGATGCGCGCGTTGCCGGTGGTGTCGATATCGCGATACAGGCGCGAACCGTCGACCACGGTGTAGCTGCCGGCAGTGGCCGCCGCGCCGGATTTGCGGGTGGCGTTGCCGAAAGTCATCGGGTGGCTTTCGTTGTCCAGGTGATCGGCGCTCAGCCAGAACGACCAGTCGCCGCTGCGCCCGCCGAGCGCGGCGCTGCCATGTTCGCCCTTGAATTTCTGATCGGTGCCATAGAGCTTGAAGCGTTCGTAAAAGCTGTCGACCTTGACGTGGGCTTCGAACTTGTCCGGCATGCGGGTCGTTATCAGCACGATGCCGCTCATCGAATTGCCCGGATACAGCGCCGAGAACGGGCCGTAGATGACATCGACGCGCTCGATCTCGTCGGGCGACACCATGCCCCAGCGCGGCGGGGTCGAAAAGCTGTTGTTGGTGAAATTGGAGAGCAGCAGGCCGTCCGCGTAAACAATCGTCTGGGCGCTGGACACCGCGCTATTGGTGCGCATCTGGACGATGGCATTGCGGTCGCCGATATAGCGCTCCCGGACATGCACGCTGGGCAGGTACTGGATGGTTTCGGCGGCGGTGACGGCGTTGGCGGTTTCTTCAATCCGCTGTGCCGTGACCCCTTCGGTGGTCGAGGGTAAATTGAGCGGTACGGCCGGCTTGTCGGTCTTGACGACCATTTCGCCGAGTTGCCGACCTTCGTCGGCATCGCTGGCAGCGGCAGCGCCGATTTCGACAAATACGGCAATCAGGCCGAGAACGATCCGGTTAAAGCGAAACTGCGATTTACCCACATGACACCCCATGAAGTTTTCCCTGTACCGGGACTTTTAGCCTGATAAACATCATGCGATACATGATGTTTTCATTAATCCACCCGCTCGTTTCAGGCAGCTAATCTGCGAGATTCAGCCGCCTTTTCAACAAATCAGAATTTGCTTCTATATGGATGTTGATATCGATCAAAAAGCCAATAAAAACAAATAATTGATCCGTGGGTATTTTAGATTTTTCAAGAGGAAAACAACTGCGACATATCGTCGCACCCCGGGCGTGGGGTATTCCGGGTCACCGGTGCGGTGACCCGGGGGGCGAATCAGGGATTCGGCTGGGTCAGGAAGGCGATCTTGACGATGCGGGCGCGCTGGGCGGCGGCCATGACATCGGCTACCTTCTCATAGGCGACCTTGCGGTCGGCCCGCAGATGCAGCTCGGGCTGACGGCTGCCGGCCTCGGCGAAGCGACCGTCGAGGGCGTTGCGCTCGATGGCTTCGCCATTCCAGAAAATCTTGCCGTCGTTGTCGATGGCGAGCTGGATCACTTCCGGCTTGTCATCCAGTTTGGTGGCGCTGACCTGCGGTAGATCGATCGGCACCGCCTGGTGGAAGAGCGGCGCGGTGATGATGAAGATGACCAGCAGGACCAGCATCACGTCGACCAGCGGGGTGGTGTTGATTTCGGCCATCGGCTGGCCGCTGGCGCTTTCGTCGAAGCTTCCGAAAGCCATGATCAGCCCTGCCGGTTGGCGCGGGCGGCGCCGATGTCGACCAGATTGACGTTGCCGCCGACGCGGACGCCGGTGGTCAGGTAGGCATGCAGGTCGTGGGCGAAGCCGTCGAGTTGCACCGCCACCAGGCGATTGGCGCGGGTAAAGGCGTTGTAGGCGAGGACGGCGGGAATGGCGACGAACAAGCCGGCGGCGGTCATGATCAGTGCTTCGCCCACCGGACCGGCCACCTTGTCGAGCACCACCTGGGTGGCGCCGGAAAGGCCGACCAGTGCGTGGTAGATGCCCCAGACGGTACCGAACAGGCCGATGAAGGGGGCGGTGGAGCCGACCGAGGCGAGGAAGGTCAGGCCTTTTTCGATGCGGGCCTGGGTGTTGACGATATGCGAGCGCATCGAGCGGGTGACGAATTCGCTGGCATTGACGCCGGCGCCGATGCCGCGGGCTGCATTCTGCTGATGGGCCTGGGCCGAGTGGGCGCCGGTCAGCGCCAGGCCGGCGAAGATGCCGGAAGGATCGTCACGGCGCAGGGCTTCCAGCGCCTCGGGCAGGGAATTGGCGCTCCAGAAGCTGTTGAGGGCGCGATCGACCGAACGCGAGGCGCGCCAGGTCGACATCAGCTTGCCGAGAATGACCGTCCATGAAGCCAGCGACAGGATGGCGAGGATGAAGGCGGTGGTGTGCGTCACCAGATCGCCCTGGCTCCAGAAGTGGGCGAGGCCCATTTGAGATTGCATGTGTTTCCCTTTCCTTACTCAAGCGCGAAGGTGATCGGTACGATCACCGAAGATTCGATGGCCTCGTCGCCGCGTTTGGCCGGCACGAAGCGCCAGCGGCCGACGGCTTCCAGTGCGGCGTTGTCGAGCCGGGCGAAGCCGCTCGATTTCGAGACGGCGACATCGAGCGCCGTCCCCTGCGGGCTGACCCGGACTTTCAGCAAAACCTTGCCCTCCTCGCCGCTGCGCCGCGAAATCGGCGGATAGGCCGGTTTCGGGTTGTGCAGGTAATCGGCATCGAAGCGGGCGGCCGTAACCGGTGCCGCAGGGGCGGGTGCCGCAGCGACCGGCTGCGGTGGCGGGGTGGGCGGTTGCGGGGCGACGACAAAACTGCTCGGCGCCGGGTTGGGGCTGGCGACGGCGAGTACCGGCTGCGGCTGCACCACCGGTGGCCGATGCACTTGCGGCACCGGTTTGGGCGGCGGCGGCAGGGGCTTGGCCGGCTCCACCTTGCGTTCCTCGATCATCGGCAGCAGGCGGACGCTGATGCTGGGCGGCAGATTGATCAGTTCATTCTTGACCGACAGGTAGAGCACGCCATAGCCGAGAAGCAGATGCAGACCGACGACGATGCCGAGATTGAGCAGCCGCTCACCGGTCGAGGCGCGCGGTTCGGAACAATCGAGTGGCGGCAATACAGCAGAATCCACGACAATCCTTGATCTTGATTCGAATCAAAATTACTTGAAAAACAATGTCTTGCGATTTTCCGATTTTAACGTGTGCGGGATCGGTAACGCTGCGGCAAATTGTCGCACGATGCATCCGGGTGACGAAAGGCGAGGCTTGTCGTAGAATGAACGCTTCGCAACGATTGCAGTCTGATCGTTGCATGAAATACTGGGGGCGACCTGGCTTCGACGTGGGTTGCGAATCAGAACAGGGCATACCGAGGGCCAGTCACCTCGTAAATCCATCTGGAAACTTTACAAACGCCAACGACGATCATTTCGCACTGGCCGCTTAATGCGGCTGGCGCTGCGCCGGCACTCTGATGGGCCGGACCAGGAAACTGGATGCAGTGTCATTTACATCAGATAAGGATTGGCTGTGCCGTGACGCCAATCTCGAAAATCAAGCGGATCGCCCGAAACGAGCCTGTTTGGCCGGCGCGTAAAGGCTAAATTCAATTGACCAAACTACGTATGTAGAACTGTCTGTGTAGGGCTTGCGGACGGGGGTTCGATCCCCCCCGCCTCCACCAAATACCTGTTTCAAGTAGTACAACGAAGGCCGAAACACCTAGAGAAATCAAGGGTTCCGGCCTTTTTTGTGTCCAATACTATCCGGTAAGTCGTATTGTGATCCGGGGGTACATCGCCCCGTTTCTCTATTTGGGGACTGTTCTAATCCCAAAGCCATTGGGTGTTATTTAAGTCCAATGATCTCGTCAGCAATGTCACTACCAAGCTTGAGCGATCCGTTTGCTATTGAGTCTATGACTGATTGTGGGAAGGCTTCGATATCGGCAAATCTACTCCACGTTTCTGACGGGCTTGAACGATATTCGAGTTTTGCATCCCGCATCGTCCTGTTGCCATAAACCCCCGAGTTTTCAAGTTGGCATCCTGATCCTCGCTGGGGGGGTACGATGCAGTAACTAACGAAAACAAAGGGGACAAAATTTGAATTTTCGTTTTGGTATGGTGTTGCGCCGCTGCTGGTGGATGTTGAAATGACACCGAGTCCATCTAAGTAAACATGCACTATCAAGTCTGTGTTTTGCTTTATTGATTTGTAATCGATTTTGCCGGGATTTTCAGGATCGACTCGAATGTCTGCACCTGAAATCTCCATAAGACCTGCATTTGCAAGCTTTGCCACAATGTGTTTTTGCAGTTGATCTCCAAGTTTAGGATCGATCTTCTTGATGATCTGGTTAAGTGTTCTGCGTTGATAGGACGCTGGCGGTGTGTAGTTGAAGTTGCGAATCTGATAATCGGTCGGCTCTGTAATGGGCACCATCAGAAATGATTTCACCGGGGATGAAGGTGGCTGTTGCTCTGATGCCATTGAAGAAGCAGCGAGTAGCAAAGCCGCGATGCTTGTAATGATGGCTTTATTGCTCATGACAACTTTCATTTTGGCGTACCTTCTATTTTTTTGATCGTGGCTGAAACGCTGGTGTATGGCTAATTAGCACAGCGATGCTGTCGGCATGTTAAGCCAATTGATTAGTAGGTGGGTATTTGTTGGGCGGGGTTGTGCCTTGTCCTACGGGGTGAATCCTGATGTTTCCACCCCGCTTCCGGATTGAGCGATGGGCGCTCAGCCGGATTTTGTTGGTCGGGAGTGGCTTTTCCCTCTTCGCGTCATGCTGAAGGTTGGGGACGATGGTTCAGCTGTTGCGGCGGAGCGTTTTGCCGGTTGCGTTTTCTCGGATTGTTCAGCGAACCTTGATCACGGTATAAAGCAGGCGTTGTTCTCTGTCTCGCCGAGTCCGCGAAACGGATTCGACCTACCGATTTGTGGAGATAGCCATGAACCAAAACGGAACGATGCTTAACCTGGTGGCAGCCGCCAACCTGCTGTCTGATTCACTGACTTCCTTGCATGATGCGGAGGTGATGCTGGCCCGCGCCATTGAACATGGCGAATTGCCTGCCAACGTCAAACGTTGGGCAACCGAGCAGTGGGAGGGGAAGCAATTGCCTGGCAATATCAATCGATTGGAAACATTTATCGATCGGGCTCAGTTGGAGGCTTGGCGCCCGCGCAAGGAGAGAATTGCCTGAGTCTATGCCATCGTTCTGAAAAACTATTCTTGGATAATGTCCCTCTTGCAGCTAAGGTGATCAATAGGGCGGGACTTACCAGTTAGCCCAGGGAGATAGATATGAACATCCAGGATAGTCCGGTTGATCGTGATGGTAGCCGTATCAGGTTGCCAGCGCATTTCGACATGCAGAACATAGCCCGTTATCGGTTGCCGTTCGCCAAATTGGTCGTCTACACAACCCAGCCAGGGGTGATTGTCGACTTTTCCGGCATGACCTACATCGATAGCGTTGGCATTGCAACCTTGATTGCTTGGGAGCGCCTCTGTAAGGAGAAAGGGAAGAGTCTGATCCTGGAAAACTGCAGCAAGAGCGTCCGCAGCGAACTCAAGATGCTTGGTGTCGATCACTTGTTTGTGTACGGCGGCGCAGCGGGTGCGAGCAGCGCCCAAACAGGGCTGTAGTCGGGCTCTGTCCGCAGGTACGCGTGCTGGTGAAAAGCGCAGGCAATTGACGTTAGAGTTCGCGCTCGGCGCTGAGCAGACGTTCGCAATAACGGGCGATCAAATCCACTTCAAGATTGACCCGGCCGCCCGGTTGCAGATGCTTGAGGATGGTGTTTTCCAGCGTGTGCGGGATCAGGTTGATGGTGAAGTCGGTGCCGTTGACTTCGTTGGTGGTCAGGCTTGTGCCATTGACCGTGACCGAACCCTTGCGCGCGATGTACTTGGCGATTTCGCGCGGGGCGCGGATTTCGAGCAGGCGGTTGTCGCCCACCGGGTCGAAGCGCAGGACTTCGCCGACGCCGTCGACGTGGCCGGAAACCAGGTGGCCGCCGAGGCGGTCGGCCAGGCGCAGCGCCTTTTCCAGATTGACTTCGCCCGGCGCATCGAGGCCGACCGTGCACGACAGGGTCTCCGGCGAGACGTCGACCATGAAGGTCTTGCCGTCCTTGGCGACAACGGTCAGACAGACGCCGTTGTGGGCGATCGAGTCGCCGAGTGCGACATCTTCCAGGTCCAGTTGGCCGGCATCGACATGCAGCCGGAAGCCGACCTCGCGGGGGGTGATTTCGGTAATGCGGCCAACTGCCGCGATGATTCCAGAGAACATGGCCGAACCTGTTTTGCACAAAAAAACAAACTCTAGCACGTCGCATGCGGCCGAAAGGCCTTGCAGGAGGGGATTTGTCTCGTGATGTTGCGCTGCAAAACGGCAGCGCAGCGTGCACGTGGTAGACTTCGGCCTCCGATTTTTACCCATTACGTTTCTTTTCCCGGGATAAGACCATGTTCAAGAAACTGACTCTTGCCGTACTCGCCACCCTTTCCACCGCTGTGCTGGCCGACGTCAACGTTGGCGTCTCCGTATCCGCCACCGGTCCGGCGGCTTCGCTCGGCATCCCGGAAAAGAACACCTTTGCCCTGCTGCCGACGACGATCGGCGGCCAGAAGGTCAATTACATCGTCCTCGACGATGCTACCGACCCGACCGCGGCGACCAAGAACATCAAGAAGCTGATCAGCGAGAACAAGGTCGATGTGGTGATCGGCTCGTCGACCACGCCCAATTCGCTGGCGATGATGGATGTCGCGGTCGATAACGAAACGCCGATGATCTCGATGGCCGGTTCCGCCATCGTTGTCGAGCCGATGGATGCCAAGCGTCAGTGGGTCTTCAAGACCGCCCAGAACGACGCCCACATGGCCACCGCCATCGTCCAGCACATGACCGACAAGAATGTGCAGAGCGTTGCCTTCATCGGCTTTGCCGATGCCTACGGCGAAGGCTGGTACAAGGAATTCGCCAAGATCGCCGAAGCCCGCAAGCTGAAGATTGTTGCCAGCGAGCGTTACCAGCGCAACGACACCTCGGTGACCGGCCAGATCCTCAAGGTCATGGCCGCCAAGCCGGACGCCATCCTGATCGGTGGTGCCGGCACCCCGGCCGCCCTGCCGCAGAAGGCGCTTAAGGAAAAGGGCTACAAGGGCCTGATCTACCAGACGCACGGCGTCGCCAACAACGACTTCCTGCGCGTTGGCGGCAAGGATGTCGAAGGCGCCTTCCTGCCGGTCGGCCCGATGGTTGTGGCCAACCAGTTGCCGGCCGATTACCCGGTCAAGAAATCGGCCCTGGAATATGTCACCAAGTACGAAGCGATGTACGGCAAGGGCTCGGTCAGCTCGTTCGGCGGCCATGCCTGGGATGCCGGCGTGCTGCTGCAAAGCGCCATCCCGGTGGCCCTGAAGAAAGCCAAGCCGGGTACCGTCGAATTCCGCCATGCCTTGCGCGAAGCGATTGAAAATACCAAGAACCTGCCGGCCGCCCACGGTATCTTCAACATGACGCCGAACGATCACCAAGGTTACGACCAGCGTGCTCGCGTCATGGTGACGATCGAAAACAACGCCTGGAAGCTCGTCAAGTAAGTTAAACACCTTGACGCCGGCGCTGCATCAGCCCCCGGCGGGGCGATGCAGCGTCGGCGTTTCGCATTAAAGAATCCGGTTCCGCATGGACCTTCAAATCCTCCTCCTTCTCGGTCAGGACGGCATCACCAACGGTGCCATCTATGCCCTCCTCGCCCTCGCGCTGGTTCTGGTGTTCACCGTCACCCGCGTCATTTTCATTCCGCAGGGCGAGTTCGTCGCCTATGGTGCGCTGACCCTGGCCAGCCTGCAGGCCGGCAAGGTGCCGGGTACGGTTTGGCTGCTGCTCGCGCTGGGCACCACGGTGGCCGTGCTCGATGGCGTGCGCCTGGTGCGTGAAGGGCGCTTTGCCAAGCTGACGCCGCTGCTGATCCTCAATATCGGCCTGCCGCTGCTCGCTGCCGCCGGCCTGTTTGCCATGCCGCCGACCCAGTTGCCGCTGTGGGCGCAAGTGGTCGTCTCGATGCTGCTGGTCGTGCCGCTCGGGCCGATGATCTACCGCGTCGCCTACCAGCCGCTGGCCGGCGCTTCGGTGCTGGTGCTGCTGATCGTTTCGGTGGCCATCCACGTCGCGCTGATCGGTCTCGGCCTGCTCTTCTTCGGTGCCGAGGGCTCGCGCACGCCGTCCTTTACCGATCTCAGCTTCGAGCTGGCCGGCGCGCCGCTGCAGGGGCAGACCATTCTGGTCGTCGTCGCCTCGGCTTCGCTGATCATCGGCCTCTATTTCTTTTTCGAGCGCACCATCTACGGCAAGGCGCTGCGCGCCACCGCAATGAACCGTACCGGCGCCCGGCTGATGGGCATTCCACCGACGCTGGCCGGCAAGCTCTGCCTGACGCTGGCGGCGGCCATTGGTGCCTTTTCCGGCATCCTGATCGCGCCGATCACTACCATCTATTACGACTCCGGCTTCCTGATCGGTCTCAAGGGCTTCGTCGGAGCCATCATCGGCGGCCTCGCCTCCTACCCGGTCGCCGCGCTCGGCGCCGTGCTGGTCGGCCTGCTCGAATCCTATTCCTCGTTCTATGCCAGCGCCTTCAAGGAAGTCATCGTGTTCACGCTGATCATCCCGGTGCTGCTCTGGCGCTCGCTGACCTCGACGCATATCGAGGAGGAGGAAGAATGATGCGCCAGCTTCCCCTGATCATCTTCGTTGCCCTGCTCGGCCTCGGCCCGCTGGTCCTGCCCGAGTTCCATGTCACGCTGCTCAATTACATCGGTCTCTACGCCATTGTCGCGGTCGGCCTGGTGCTGCTCACCGGGGTCGGCGGACTGACCTCGTTCGGGCAGGCGGCTTTCGTCGGCCTGGGGGCCTACACCACGGCCTGGCTGACCACCGCCTACGGCGTGTCGCCCTGGCTGACCCTGCTGATCGGCCTGGTGCTGACCGGTATCGTGGCCCTTTTCCTCGGTTTCATCACGCTACGCATGGGCGGCCATTACCTGCCGCTCGGCACCATCGCCTGGGGGATCAGCCTCTACTTCCTGTTCGGCAATGTCGAATTCCTCGGCGGCCATACCGGCATCACCGGTATTCCGACCATTTCCCTGTTCGGCTGGGAGCTGAAGTCGGGCCGCGAGTTCTATTACCTGATCTGGCTGGTCGTGCTGCTCGCCATCGTCAGCATCCGCAACCTGCTCGATTCCCGCGAAGGGCGTGCCATCCGCGCCCTCAAGGGCGGTGCCGTGATGGCCGAGGCGATGGGCGTCAACACGCCGCGCGCCAAGATCGTCATCTTCCTGATTGCCGCCTTGCTGGCCAGCATCTCCGGCTGGCTCTATGCCCACTTGCAGCGCTTCGTCAATCCGACGCCGTTTTCGATCACCCAGGGCATCGAATACCTGTTCATGGCGGTGGTCGGTGGCGTTGGCCATGTCTGGGGGGCGGTGCTGGGCGCCGGCCTGATCACCATCCTCAAGCAATGGCTGCAGGACTGGTTGCCGCAGATTCTCGGTCAGAGCGGCAATTTCGAAATCATCGTGTTCGGCATTGCCATGGTGCTGATCCTGCAGAAGGCGCGCGACGGGCTGTGGCCGGTGATCCTGCGCCTGCTGCCGGAACGTTCGCTGAAGCGCGACATGCCGGTGGCCGAGGCCTTGCCGAAACGGGCGCCGCAGGCGGCCGGCACGGTGCTGCTCGAAGCCAGCGAAGTGACCAAGCGCTTCGGCGGCCTGGTCGCCAACAACAACATGTCGCTGAGCGTCAAAGCCGGCGAGGTGATGGCGCTGATCGGCCCGAACGGGGCCGGCAAGAGCACGATGTTCAACTGCATCTCGGCGGTCAATCCGGCGACCGAGGGCAAGATCGCCTTCCTCGGCGAGTCGACTGCCGCCCTGGTGGCGCGCGACATCGCCCGCCGCGGCATGAGCCGGACTTTCCAGCATGTGCGTCTGCTCGGCCAGATGTCGGTGCTGGAAAACGTTGCTATCGGTGCCCACTTGCGCGGCAACAAGGGCGTGCTGGCGGCGGCGCTGCGTTTTGACCGGGCCGAGGAGGCGCGGTTGTTGGCCGAAGCGGCCCGCCAGATCGAGCGGGTCGGCCTCAAGGACCATATGTTCGATGCGGCGGGCAGTCTGGCGCTGGGCCAGCAACGTATCGTCGAAATCGCCCGGGCGCTGGCCTCCGATCCTTGCCTGCTGCTGCTCGACGAGCCGGCGGCCGGTCTGCGTTATCGCGAAAAGCAGGCGCTGGCCGATCTGTTGCGCATGCTGCGCGCCGAAGGCATGGGCATCCTGCTGGTCGAGCACGACATGGATTTCGTCATGGGCCTGGCCGACCGCGTGGTGGTCATGGAGTTTGGCGAGAAGATCGCCGAAGGCGAGCCGGAAGAAGTGCAGCGCGATCCGAAAGTTCTTGAAGCCTATCTGGGCGGCGTGGAGTAAGCCAGATGACGACCATCACCCCCCCCAACCTGCATCAGCACGAGATCATTCTCGACGTCAAAGACCTGCGCGTCGCCTACGGCAAGGTCGAAGCGCTGCACAAGGTCAGCCTCGCCATCCGGCGCGGCGAGATCGTCACCGTCATCGGCCCGAACGGCGCCGGCAAGACCACCTTGCTCTCGGCCCTGATGGGCCTGCTGCCGGCCGAAGGCGAGATCGTCTACATGGGTCATGCCCAAGGGCGCGAGCGTGAAGTCGAGTCGCTGGTCCGCCACGGCATGACGCTGGTGCCGGAAAAGCGTGAGCTGTTTGCCGAAATGAGCGTCGAGGACAACCTGCTGCTCGGTGCTTTCGACCGTTATCGCAGCGGCCATCGCGACCAGATGGAGACGATGGACGAGGTGTTCGAACTCTTTCCGCGTCTTGAGGAGCGTCGGGCCCAGCTGGCCGGCACCCTGTCCGGCGGCGAGCGCCAGATGCTGGCCATGGGCCGTGCGCTGATGGCCAAGCCGAAACTGTTGATGCTCGACGAACCCAGTCTCGGACTGGCACCGCTGATCATCAAGGAAATCTTCCGCATCATCGGCGAGCTGAAGAAAACCGGCGTTGCCATTCTGCTCGTCGAGCAGAATGCCCGCGCCGCGCTGCAGATCGCCGATTACGGCTACGTGCTGGAAACCGGCGAAATCTCGCTGGCCGGACCGAGCCAGGAACTGGCTGCCGATCCGCGCGTCATCGAGGCCTATCTCGGCCTCGGCCACAAACACTAAACCGTCCGGACGGGGCACCTTGCCCCGTCCTGTTCGCGCCTAACGCGGCCCGCGTTCGTCGCCACGCGGTGGGCGATGCTGTTCCCGGTTGTCATGATTGCCGCCGCGTTGCGGCTCGGGGCCTCTGGGCTCGGCGCGTGGCATCTCGCGCATCGGGGCCGGCATCGGCATGGCTTGCGCCGGGGGCATGGCCCGCTGTACCGGGGGCATATTGGCTGCCGGGGCGGCGGTCGGGATTTCCCGTGGGCGAGCTTGTTCCATCGGGCGGGACATTTCGCGCTCGCGCCGTTGCATCATCTCCTGACGTTGTCGTTCCTCGCGTTGAAGGTCGTGGACCGGAGGCGGCAGGTTGTTTTCCCGGAAGTTGTTTTGACGTCGCTCCTCGCGCCTATCCCATGGCCGCTCGCCGGCAGCAGGTGGCTGCGCAGCGGCCGGTTGCATGGGCGCCGGCCGGTTTTCTATGCGAACCGGCTCGGCGGCTCGGAGCGGCGGTGCGTCGTTGCGCGGTAGCGGCAACGTTCCCGGCGTCGGGACGGGGGGCATCTCGCGTGTGAAATTGCCGCGACGCCGCTCGGTTTCCGGACTGTTGGCAGGTGGAAGTGCCGATTCGGGCATCCGGCGTGGCGTTTCATTGACCGTTGGCGGCCGGGCCGATGGTTCGCGGAATGCGGCGCGTTCTTCGACATCGCGATTGCGCATGACCGGCGGTTCGCGCCGTTCTTCGCGTTGCGGGCGCAGGTTGGCCGGTGGC
>DAIMCQ010000018.1:0-25428 GCA_036726285.1 Azonexus sp. | reverse complement strand
TCGGGTCGGTAGCATCGTCGAGGACGATGTAATTGACCTTCTGGCCGCCGATCGTGGTCGGCAGCAGGGCGACCGAATTCTTTTCCGGGATGCCGAGCGAAGCGGCCGGGCCGGTGGCGGAAACGGAAATGCCGACATTGATGTCGGCCAGGACAGGGCCGGAGCAAGCGGCGGCGATCAGGAGGGCACAAGCCGGGGCGGATTTGAGTTTCACGGAGTCGCGATCAGAGTTGAAATGGCGGGCGAATTTTATGCGCGAAGCGATGCGATTTCAGCGCGATGTCGCTGTAGTAAAGCGCCTTGTTTGCGAGATTTGTGCATAAAATTAGCGTTTTGTTGAATATTGGTGTGCCATGGATATCGATCGGGTCGATCTGCTGATTCTTGAGCAGTTGCAGCAGGATGCCAAGCGCTCGCATGCCAGCCTGGGCGAGCAGGTCAATCTGTCGGCCTCGCAGGTTAGCCGACGGGTGGCACGGCTGGAGGAATCCGGGTTGCTCAAGGGTTATACCGCCGTGCTCGATGCCGAGTTGCTCGGGCTCGATGTCGAGGTCTACACCTCGGTCTCGCTCGACCGTCACGATGCCAGCTGCGGCATTGCCTTCGAGCAGGCGATCCAGGGCTTCGACGAAATTCTCGACTGCATGGCGGTGACCGGCGAAGCGGACTACATCCTGCGCATCGTCGTGCCCGACCTGAGCGCCTTTTCCCGCTTCATCACCGACCGGCTGGTGACCTTGCCCGGGGTCAAGATGGTGCGCTCCAACATCGGCCTGCACCGCATCAAGCGCAGCCATGCGCTGCCGCTCGGTTACCTGGTTTCACCGGCCGACAAGCGACCCAAGGTGCGCTATACCGAATCGTCCGGGCGCAACTGAGGTCGGTCGATTGGCGCCCGGGCAAGCCGATATGCCAGCATGCGGGCATAAGGGCTAAACTGTCGGCCATCGCAGCCGGCGCTCGCTGTTTTGTGCGTAGTTTGAGGGGTGCCCGGGCTGGCCGCCAACTTCGTCACGGGATCCGTACGTGAGCTTTTTCGCCTCTGTCGCCAAGTTCTTGAGTCTGCCGCTGGCCACGGCCAATTACCGTACGCAACCGCGTCGCGTCGCGCTGGCTGTGGCCGCAGATGGCGTGCTGGTGGTCGGGCTCTTCCTGCTCGGCTCGGTGCTGACCGTGCTGCCCAATCTGCCGCCGCTCGACGTGGTGACCGATTACCGGCCGAAGATTCCCTTGCGGATCTACACCGCCGACGGCGGCCTGCTCGGCGAGTTCGGCGAGGAGCATCGCGACTTCGTGCCGATCGGCGAAGTCCCCAAGGTGCTCAAGGATGCCTTGTTGGCGATCGAGGATTCGCGTTTCTACGAGCATGGCGGCATCGACTACCGCGGCGTCACCCGGGCCCTGCTGGCCGACCTCCGGGGCGGCTTCCACCAAGGCGCATCGACCATCACCATGCAGGTGGCGCGCAATTTTTTCCTGACCCAGGAAAAGACCGTGCGCCGCAAGCTGACCGAGATCCTGCTCGCCTACCGGATCGAGGCGGCGCTATCCAAGGACCAGATCCTTGAGCTGTACATGAACCAGATCTACCTCGGGCAGCGCACGCACGGCTTCTCCAGTGCCGCCCGGGCCTATTTCAACAAGTCGCTGCCCGAGCTGTCGCTGGCCGAGGCGGCGATGCTGGCCGGCGTGCCGCAGAACCCGGCCAAGCACAATCCGGCGGTCAATCCGATCCGCGCCAAGGCCCGCCAGGAGTTGGTGCTCAAACGTATGCTCGATCTTGGCAACATCAGCCGCGAGCAATACGCCGCGGCCCGCGTCGAGCCGCTGAAAATCGGCAGCGGCCAGCAGTACGAGGTGCATGCCGACTACGTCGCGGAAATGGTCCGCCAGGAAATCTTCGCCCAGTACAAAGGCGAGACCTATACCGGCGGCTACAAGGTTTACACCACCCTGCTCAAGGCCGAACAGAATGCCGCCTTCGATGCGGTTCGTCGCAATGTGCTGGCCTACGACCAGCGACACGGCTATCGCGGTCCCGAGGACTTTGTCGAACTGCCGGATGACGAGGACGATCGCGACGATGCCATCGATCGCGTGCTGGCGCGGCATCCGAGCAGCGACAACCTGGTTTCGGCGGTGGTCACCGCCGTCTCTCCCAAGCAGGTGGTGGCCGAACCGGCAGTCGGCGATACGCTGACCATCAGCGGCGAGGGCCTGCGTTTCGCGGCCAGGGCCTTGCAGGCCAATGCCCGCGTCGATCAGAAAATTCGCGTCGGTTCGGTGATCCGGGTCAGCCGGGACGCCAAGGGGCGCTGGGGGATCAGCCAGTTGCCCGAGGTCGAGGCCGCCTTCGTCGCGCTCAATGCCGAGGACGGTTCCTATCGGGCCCTGGTTGGCGGTTTCGATTTTTCGCGCAAGCAGTTCAACCATGTGACCAGCGCCTGGCGCCAGCCGGGGTCGAGCATCAAGCCTTTCGTCTATTCGGCGGCGCTGGAAAAAGGCTACTCGCCGGCCTCCGTGGTCAACGATGCACCGCTGTCGCTGCCCGGTGGCGAGAACGGCAAGCCCTGGGAACCCCAGAACGACGATGGCTACGACGGCCCGATCACCCTGCGCCGGGCGTTGGCCCGCTCCAAGAACATTGTCGCGGTGCGCCTGCTGCGCGCCATTTCCTCGCCTTATGCCCGCGACTATCTCGGCCGTTTCGGCTTCGATCCGGCCAAACACCCTGACAACCTGACCCTGACGCTGGGCAGCGGTTCGGTGACGCCGCTGCAACTGGCCGCGGGCTATGCCGTTTTCGCCAATGGCGGCTACAAGGTGACGCCCTGGCTGATCGGCAAGGTGATCGACGGCCGCGGCCAGGTGTTGCGCGAAACGCCGCTGCCGCCGGTGCGTAGCGACGAGCAGCGGGTGATCGATGGGCGCAACGCCTTCATCATCGACAGCATGTTGCGCGACGTGGCGCACAGCGGTACCGGCGCCCAGGCCGGGCAGCGCCTGGGGCGGGCCGATCTGGCCGGCAAGACGGGAACGACCAGCGATACGGTGGACGGCTGGTTTGCCGGCTATGCCAGCGACGTCGTCGCCGTCGCCTGGATGGGCTACGACAAGCCGCAGTCGCTGGGCGGGCGCGAGTTCGGGGCGACCCTGGCGCTGCCGATCTGGATCGACTACATGCGCCAGGCCTTGTCCGGCAAGCCGGTCAGCGAGAAAACGCCGCCGCCCGGCGTTTCCTGGGTCGGCGGCGACTGGCTGTACGACGAATTCAACGACGAGGCCGGGATCAAGACCCTCGATATCGAACCGGCCTTGCCGATCATCACCGATCCGGTGCCGCAGCCGCCCGGTTAGCCGGGCCAGCGGCTCAGACGGCCTGGCCGAACTGCTGGCGCAGCGCCTCGATCGCCGCGCCCTCGCCGCGCACGCGGAAGAGGGCGCCGTCCTCGTCGGCGCTTTCGCCGAGGACTTCGCAGTTGGCGTAGATCTGGCTGCGCAGTTGCTGGGCCGACCAGGGGAGGAACAGTTCGGCTTCGACCAGATCCTTCTGGAAGAAGGTGACGATGATCCCGTGCAGGCGGGCGACATCCTCGGGGCGGCGGGCGCTCATCACCACGCAGTCCGGGTAGCGGGCCTGCAGCATGGCCCGGCACTCGGCCTGGGCGGCGGCATCGCCGACATGGTCGATCTTGTTGAAAATGCGGAGGCGCGGCACGACATCGGCGCCGATTTCGGCCAGCACCGTGTCGGTGACTTCGAGCTGGCGCTCGAAGCCGGGGTCGCTGGCATCGATGACGTGGAGCAGCAAGGCGGCATCGAGCGCTTCGTCGAGCGTGGACTTGAACGAGGCAACCAGGCCGTGCGGCAGGTTCTTGATGAAGCCGACCGTGTCGCTGACCAGGACGCGCGGCACGCTTTCCGGGTAAAGCGTGCGTACCGTGGTGTCGAGGGTGGCGAACAGCTTGTTGGCAACCAGCACTTCGCTGCCGGTCAGGGCACGCATCAGCGTGGACTTGCCGGCGTTGGTGTAGCCGACCAGCGCCACGCTGGCCAGGTTCTGGCGCTCCTGGCGGCGCGAGCGCTGGGTCTTGCGCTCGGCCTCCATGGCGATGATTTCCAGCTGCAGTTCGGCGATGCGGTCGCGGATCTTGCGTTTGTCGAGTTCGGTATGCGATTCGCCCGCCCCGCGGCCGCCGACGCCGCTGCGTTGCCGGCCCTGCGAGCCGGCCAGTTTGGCGGCTTCGCGCAGGCGCGGCGCCATGTAGCCGAGGCGGGCGATTTCGACCTGCGCCTTGGCAGCCCGCGAGCGAGCATTGCGATGGAAGATTTCCAGGATGACCATGGTACGGTCCATCACCTCGCAGCCGACTTCCTTTTCCAGGTTGCGGGCCTGCGACGGCGAAATCTCGTGGTCGACCAGGATGGCTTCGATCTCGTCGCCAACGTTGTGGGCGACGAAGTCGTGGATTTCCTGGCGCTTGCCGATGCCGAGATAGCCGGTGGTATCGAAACCGGCGCGTTTCTGGACGAAGGTCTCGACGACCTTGTAGCCGAGCGTCTTGCCGAGCTCGCGCAATTCGGCCAGCGAGGCTTCGAATTCAAGATCGCTGACGTGGGGCAGTTGGACCGATGCCGCGATGGCGTACAGGGGTTTTTCTTCGACTTCACTTCGCATTCGGGGGGCGTTTCTCTTCTGAGGGCAAAGGCAGATAGTACCTGCCTACGGCGTCGATGCCCTTGGTTTTGCCGGTGTTTGGGCTGATTTGGCGGCCATTTTCGGCAAAACTGCCGCGAATTGCCCGATGCGGGTGGGGCCGATATACTCGCCGGCACCCGCTGGCCGGTGCGCAAGTCTGCGCCGCTAGCGGCCAGCAGCCCGCCGATTCTTTTCCCGGCGGGATCGCCGCCACGCAAACGCCATCACCGTACAACTACCGGGCACGCATGAGCCAGACCAATCGTTCCGAGCATTTCGACCTGCTGCCCTATCTGGCCAAGTGGATCGTGCTGGCCGGCCTCGTTGCCGTACTCGCCGGCTCGGCCTCGGCCTTTTTCCTGTTCGCGCTGGATTGGGCGACGGCAACCCGTACTGCCCAGCGCTGGTTGCTCTGGGGCCTGCCACTGGCCGGCTTCGCGGTCGGCTGGCTGTACCTGAAATACGGTCAGCAGGTCGAGGCCGGCAACAACCTGCTGATCGACGAGATCCACGATCCGCGCAAGGTTATCCCGCTGCGCATGGCGCCGCTGGTGCTGGGCGGCACGGTCATTTCGCACCTCTTCGGCGCCTCGGTCGGGCGCGAAGGTACGGCGGTGCAGATGGGCGGTGCGCTGGCCGACCAGCTGACCCACCTCTTCAAGCTGCGCCACGACGACCGGCGGATCATCCTGATGGCCGGGATCAGCGCCGGTTTCGCTTCGGTTTTCGGCACGCCGCTGGCCGGCGCGATCTTCGGGCTGGAGGTACTGGCCATCGGCCGCCTGCGCTACGACGCCATCCTGCCCTGCATGGTGGCGGCGATCATCGCCGATCAGGTCGGCCTGCTCTGGGGCGTCCAGCATACCCATTACCTGATTGCCGCGATCCCCCACGTTTCGGCCTGGGGCCTGACGGCGATGGTGATTGCCGGGGCGCTGTTCGGCCTGACCGGCCGGCTGTTCGCCGAGGCGACGCATGCTTTCGGCGGCTGGATGAAGCGGCGCATCGCCTATGCGCCGCTGCGGCCGTTGCTCGGCGGGGCGCTGCTGGCGCCGCTGGTCTGGTTCCTCGACGCCGACCGCTACATCGGCCTGGGGATTCCGACCATCGTCGACGCCTTCCAGCAACCGCTGCCCCCCTACGACTTCGCCGCCAAGCTGGCCCTGACCGTGGCTTCGCTGGGCAGCGGCTTCAAGGGCGGCGAAGTGACGCCGCTGTTCTACATCGGGGCGACGCTGGGCAATGCGTTGGCGCCGCTGCTCAACCTGCCGTTTCCCCTGCTCGCCGGGATCGGTTTCGTCGCCGTCTTTGCCGGCGCCGCCAACACGCCGCTGGCCTCGACCCTGATGGCGATGGAACTGTTCGGCGCCGAAGTCGGCGTCTATGCCGGCATCGCCTGCGTCGTCAGCTACCTTTGCTCGGGGCATACGGGTATCTACCGCTCGCAGCGCCTCGGCCAGGCCAAGCACCGGCCCTTGCCTGAAGAATTGAAGCTGGGCGAGTTGCCGGCCTATCGCCAGCAACAAAAGGACCGCGCCGACAAGACGGACCAGCCGGGGCGCTGATTAGCCCGGTAAACCGGGCGTTCAGCCGGCGCGGCCGAGCGGCCGGTCTTCCAGCGCGATATGCCGCTCGAACCAGTATTCGACGTAGCGCAGCACCCCGAAGATGTCGGCCTGACCGTCGAGTACGTCGGCCAGCGCTTTCGTCACTGCGGCCAGCATCTCGCGGTGGCGTTCGGCATGCTTCGAGAAGTCGATGCCCCGGCTTTCGGCGAACTGCTGTTCGGTGGCGAAATGCACGCGCAACTCGTTGAGCAGCGCCTCGATATGGCCGACCGGCAGGGCCGGATCGTCGAGCAGCAAGGTTTTCAGCTGGGCGAGATGGCGGAACAGCGAGGCATGCTGCGCATCGATTTCCGGGATGCCGATATGCAGTGCGGTCGGCAGGAACTGACGGCTGTCGTCCTGCCTCGCCGCATCTCCTTCCGGCGGCGTGGATTGCCGGAGCGGGCTCAGTGCAGTGCTCCGATTTCCTGCAGCACGCTGTCCAGCGCCTGAGCGTCCACCGGCTTGGGCAGGATGTCGTTGAAGCCGGCCAGGCGCATATGGGCCATGCTCACCGGGTCGGCATGGCTGGTGCAGGCAATGCCCGGCAGGTCGACCAGGCCAAGTTCTTCGCGGATGAGGTGACAGAGTTCGATGCCCGACATCTGGAACAGCATGATGTCGAGCAGTACCAGGTCGAAACTGTCCTGGCGCAGCTGGTCGAGGGCCGCCTCGGCGCGGCAGTGCTCGGTGACCGCGAAGCCGCGGTGCATCAGCATGCTGGAAAGCAAGACCCGCATCACCGGGTTGTCTTCGACGACCAGGGCCTGACGCATCCCGGCTTGAGTAGTAGCGAAATTCGACATGTTGGCCTCCGCTGACTGGTGGCTGGAGATCGTTTCGGTGGGCGATATCCGCTGCAGTTTGTCTGTGTTGGTTATTTTGTTTTTGTTACTTTAAGGAATAATTTTGACGAATTCAATTTAAATCGTCAGATTCCTTGGTGGATGGGCTTTTCGCGGCGCCATCCGGGTGGGCTTGCAGGAAGCGAACCAGGGTGGCGATGCCGTCCCGGAATTGCGCTTCGGCCAGCCGCTCGGGCTGCCCGGCCAAGTCGCTTCGCCAGCTGTGGTGCAGGCCCCGGCAGCAGGCCGCGAACTGTTTTGGCCGCAGGCGGCTGACGGCATCGAGCAATTGGCGCAGTTGCCGGTCTTCGCCGAGCAGGACGCGACCTTCCCAGTCCATTGGCCGGGCAATGCCGTAGCAGGCGTATTTCAGCTCGGGATAGACGGTGGCGCTGCCGTGAATGCGAAAGGCCATGATGCCCTGGGCGATGCGTGCCGTGGAGAAGCGGCCGCGTGGCGCGGCCAGGGCCTGACCGACGGCGTCGAGGCGGGCGAGCAGGCTGGGTTCGGTTTGTGCCAGCGTGGTCGACGAACGCACGGCGATGAAGCGCCGGCGCAGGTGCTGCGCCAGCAGGTCGAGTTCTGGCGTGTCGTTCATGGCCGGTCGAGCGGGCAGCGCAGGTCGGCATCGACGCCGATCTCGGCGCGTGGCGACGGGCTTTCGTCTGGTTCGAGGAATTCCAGGCGCAGTTCGATGCGACGGCTTTCCTCGGCACTGCTTTTCAGCGCGTTGAAGGAGGCGCCGCTGACCCGGAACAGTTCGCGCACCAGCTTGCGGTCGCTGTCGCCGAGCGCTTCCGGCCCGCTGGCCGGCAGCAGCAGGGCGCACAGCACGCGCTCGGAGCGGCGCAGGCTGAGATCGAGATTATGCAGATAGCCGCCGCGCGCATCGGCAAAGCCCTCGACCACGACGCGCTTCAGCCATTTTTCGCCGAGCGGGTCGCGGGCGAGTTCGAGGACGGTCGGCACGAAGCGGCGCAGCAAGGCCTCCTGGTTGTCGTTCAGGCGGTGGCTGTTGCTATCGAAGCGGGCTCGGTCGCCGAAATCGATGACATTGCCGCGCAGCTTGATCCCCGGGAAGGCCTGCATCCGTTGTTGCAGGCGGGCGAGGAAAGCGGCGATCTCGGCGGCCTGTTCGTCCTTTTGCCGTTCGCTTTCGGAAATCTCGTGGGTGATGGCGAGCAGGGCGACGGTGAGCGCCACCAGGAAGAGCACCATCAGCGCCGTCATCAGGTCGGAGAAGGAAATCCAGAAAGGCTTTTCGCCTTCCTCGCGGCTGCAGCGCTTGCCGGCGCTGCGGGGGCGGACCAGGCTCATGGGCGGCCGCCACCCTGGGCGAGGGCGTCGGCCAACTCCTCGATGGCGCCTTGCAAGGCTTCGACGGCGCCGGTGACGTGTTGCTGGAACTGGCCGTTGCCGCGGGCCAGCGTGCGTTCGACATTCTCGGCAAAGGCGGCATGGGCCTGGGCCAGTACCTCGGAAACGCCCTGCAGGTAATGGTCGGCGGCTTGTCCGGCCTGGCCGAGCGTGTGGGCGGCGCCTTCCATGCGGCCGACCAGTTCGCCGGTCAACGCGGCTTCGCGGCGGGCGGCCTCGACGGTGGCGCGCAGGTCGTTCAGCATCTGGCCGATGGCGGCGGTGGCCTGGCGCTGATCGTTGAGCGCCTGGCCGACGTGCTGCGCCGCCTGCGACATGGCGGCAGCCGAGGCGGCCATGTCGCCGCTGCTCAGGGCAAAGAACTCGGCCGCTTCGCCGACGCCGCGCCCGGCGTGGTCGAGGCGCCCGGCGGCGCTTTCAACCGCGCCGCGGCCGGCCTGTTCCAGCCGGCCGGCTACCTTGGCGAGTTCGCCGACGGCGGCTTCCAGCGTGGTGGCGGTGCGTTGCAGCAGGCTTTCCAGGCCGTCCTGGCGTTGGCCGAAGGTGTTGTCGAGATGGCTGCTGAACTGGCTCAGGGCCTTTTCCAGGGCGCCGCCGACGGCTGCCCCCTGGCCGCTGCCCAGGCGCTCGACGGCCGATGTCATGCGGCCGAGTGGTTCCTGCAGCGCATTGGCGACGGTCCGGGCGACGGCATCGGCGACCTTGCCGGCCAGCGCTTCCTGGTGTTGCAGTGCCGCCTGTTGCTGCTGGGCGAGGATGCCGGCCATGCCCTGGCGCAGTTCGCCGACGATGGCCTGTTGCAGGCGGGCGGCCTGCATCGCCGAGGCTTCCGAGGCGCGCACCAGGCGGGCCAGATATTCCTCGCCGACGCCGGCATCGAACAGGCTGTCGATGCGCTGGACCAGGGTTTCGACCTGGCGGTAGCGGCGGGTGACGATGGACTTCTCGATCCAGGTGACCAGCATGGCCAGCGTGATCGCCGCCGCCGAGACTTCGAAGGCCTGGCCGACGCCCTGGATCAGCGCGCGCAGGCTACCGCGCACCAGTTCCGGATTGCTCGATACGTCGAAATGGTTGAGGCCGGCGATCAGGCCGGTGAAGGTGCCGATGATGCCGATGCCGGTCAGGATGCCGGGCAGGTGCTTGTAGAAATCGGTCTTCAGCGGCGTATCGACCAATGCCCGCTCGGTCAGGAAATCCTCGGCCATCGCCGTCGCCCGCCAGGCTGCCACGGCTTTGGGATTGGCCGGGTCGGCCAGGGCGTGCAGGGTCTGGGCGTATTCGCGCCAGAGATGGCGCAGGCGCGGCGAGTTCATGACCTCGCGGCCGATCTTGTCCGGGTCGGCCGGGCTGCTCAGCGGTCCGAGGCCGGCAATCGCCCGCTCGAGTTCGCGGCCCAGCACCAGCGCCGGCAGCACGAAGCGCAGCAGGAAGCCGAGGCCGATGGCAAGCAGGGTCGCGCCGACGATCCAGCCGCTCCAGACATGCCAGAACTGCATCAAGCTTTCCATTTGCCAGCCTTGGGTTGTTGATGGGGCGTGGGATTGTAGCAGTCACTGCCCGACCGGGATTGAATCCACCCGTCGGTTCAATGTCATTGTTATAAAATCCATTGCTCGCCGCTTTTCCTGTTGCCGCCGGATCGGTCGACTTTCATTCGCTGGCACGCTATAACCTCATCAGATGCGGTCATTAACCGACAATTAAAAACAAGATCAGTCACGAGGAGCAAAGAATGTCTGTATTTGTTGCCTTCATCCGAGTGGTCCATGACTATCGTGGCCCCGCCTTGGCCGGGCTGGCGAATTGCGGCTGAGCGGCCGCAATCAGCTTGATCGAATCATCATGCCCTCGGCGCCCAAAACAATCCTCTTGATTGGCCTGCTCATTGCCTTGGTGGCGGCGGTTTTGCTGGCCAGCCGCCCGGGTCCGGTGAAGGACGATGTTGCCCCGCCGGCCAGTGCGCCTGGCGCAGAGGCCCGCGAGTTGCGCCTGGGGTTGAATATTGCAGCCGACAGTGCCTTGCACGCGGCAGCCCTGCGCTTTGCCGACCGGGTCAACGAGCGCAGCAAGGGGCGGCTCAAGGTCGCCGTTTTCCCCGACCAGCAACTCGGTAGCGACGACCAGATGCTGGAGATGGCCCGCACCGGCAAGCTCGACCTGGTGCTGACGCCGACCGCCAAGCTCAGCTCGGCGATTCCGGCGATGCAGTATGCCGATCTGCCGTTCTACTTTTCCGGGCGCGACGAGCTGTACGCCATGCTCGACGGCGAACCCGGCCAGATGCTGCTCTCCAAGCTCGAGTCGATCAACCTGGTCGGCCTGGCGTTCTGGGAAAACGGCTTCAAACAATTTACCGCCAATACGCCGATCCATCGTCCGGAGGATTTCGCCCGCTTGCGCGTCCGGACCATGAAGAGCCGGATGATCACCGACCAGTTCGAGTCGCTCGGCGCCAAGGCCATCCCGATCGATTTCCACGCCACTTACAAGGCGCTGGCCGAAGGGGCGGTGGATGCGCAGGAAAATCCGCTGGTGGCGATTGTCGGCATGCGCTTTCACGAAGTGCAGAAACATCTAACGCTGAGCAACCACGCCTACCTGGCCTATGTCTTTTCGATCAACAAGCGCGTTTTCGAGACCCTGTCGCCGGATTTGCGCGACATCATCCAGCGCAGCGCCCGCGACCTGACCCTCTGGGAGCGGGCCGAAACGGCGCGCCGCGAGGCCGGCTTCATCGAGACGATCCGTGCCGCCGGGGTAACCATCCATACCTTGACGCCGGACGAGCGGGCGGCGTTCAGGATGGCGTTGGCGCCGATGGTCGATCGTTTCGGCCTGGATATCGGCTATGACCTGCTGTTGAAAACCGACGAGCTGCGCTACCGCAAGCCGCCTGCCGCTCCGGCCGCCGGCACGCCGCCCCTGGTGATCGGCGTCGACGCCGATTTTTCGATGCGCAGCGCCCAGGGAGGCGGGGCAATCTATCGCGGGGTTCAACTGGCGGTCGAGGAGGTCAACCAGGCGGGTGGCGTGCTCGGCACGACGGTACGCGTGATCGGTCGCGACCACGCCACCAGTTCGCAGGCCGGGCGCAAGAACCTCGAATATTTTTCCGCCCAGCCAGGGCTGATCGGCGTCGTCGGCGGTGTCCAGACGGCGGTCATCATGGACGAGCTGGAAAGCATCCATCGCCTCAAACTGCCTTTCATGATTCCCTGGGGAACCGGATCGGGCCTGATCGAGCACGACTACCGGCCGAGTTATACCTTCCGCGCCTCGGTGGTCGATAACCTGGCCGCACCCTTCCTGCTCGAACGCGCCTTGCGGGTCAGTCCGCGCATCGTCGTGCTGCTCGAACGCTCGGCCTGGGGGCGCAGCAACGAGGCGGCGCTGGCCCCCTTGATCGAGAAAATGCCGGCCGGTCGGGTGGAGATCGACTGGTTCAACGTTTCCGATCCGGCGACCGAAGCCAAGATCAACGCGATCACCCATGGCGATGCCGGGGCGATGGTGCTGGTCGCCAATGCGCTGGAGAGCCAGAAAATCGTCCAGGCCCTGGCGCGGCAGGACAAGACCCTCCCGGTCTTCGCCCATGTCGGGCTGACCAGCGGCGATTTCTGGAAAAATGCCCAGCAGGCGCTGAAAGCGGTCGATCTGCGCTTCGTGCAGTCGATCCTGGAAAGCGATGCCGAGCGGCAGCCGAAACTGAAGAAATTCATCGACCGTTATCACGCCCGCTATGCGCTGGACGCCGGTACGCCGATTCCCTCGTTGATTGCCACCGCCCATGCTTACGACCTGACCCACCTGCTGCTGCAGGCGGTCCGCCAGGCCAAGAGCAGCGATCGCGAGGCGCTGCGCAATGCCCTCGAATCGCTGCGTCCGAGCAGTGGCAGCTTGCGCGATTACAACCCCGCCTTCACCGCCGAGCGGCATGACGCGCTGAGCCGGGCGCAATTGCGCCTGGCTCGTTTCGATCACCGTGGCCGGATCGTCGCCGCCGAATGAGACTCGACTTTATTTCGCGCAGCGTCCGCCGCCGGATGACCTGGGTGTTCGGCTTGTTCGTCGCGTTGTCGATGGTTTCGGTGGCGATGACGGTCGGTTTCCGCCTGCATGGCGAAATCACTGCCAACCTCAACCATGAACTGGAAGAAAAAGCCCGCCAGGACTCGCGCTTGCTGCTGCAACGCCTCGATTACCTGCTGGAAATCGCCAACACGCTGGTCAAGAGCCCGCAGCTGGTCAATGGCCTGAACGATGTCCAGGGGCGGGAAAGGGCCTTGCCCGACCTGATCCGCAATTTTCGCGAAGGCCGCGATGTGCATGCCGTGGCGCTGCTCGGCTTCGATGGCAAACCGGTGTATTCCAGCCTGGAAACCCTGCCGACTTACGAGGACTCGACCGAGTTGCGCAGTGCCCTGGCCAACGGCGTGACCAGTTACATGATCGATTCCGCCAAGGGCCACTGGGTGGTTTTCGTTCCGGTCAGCTACTACAACACGACGCAAGGCGCCCTGGTCGTGGTCTATGACCTGGGCGCCGTGGCCAAGCGGGTGTTGCCGGCCGATCCGGTGTTCGGCCTGCGCCTGCTGGCCGATTCTCACCTGCTCTACGAAAGCCAGGCCGATAACGTCAGCGACCTGCTGATTGCCCGCCAATCGCTGGCCGATATCGGTCAGGGGGTGTTCAGCGGCCTGAAGCTGCAACTCGAAGTCTCGGCGGCGCGCCAGCATTACCTGGCGCCGGCACGCAGCGCGATCGGCGATGTGGCGATTCTTGGCCTGGTGCTGACCCTGGCGGCGATCGCCATCGCCTACTGGATCGGTTTCTCGATCTCGCGGCCGATCATCCTGCTGCGCCAACGGGTCGCCGCCGCCGACGGCAGCCCGGAGAATTACTGTGCGCCGCTCGGGACGCGCGACGAACTGGAAGAACTGGCCGAAATGTTCGACCGGCGCACCCATGAGCTGCGCGACATCCAGCTGCATCTTGAAGACCTGGTCGGCGAACGGACGCGCGAGCTCGAAGTCGCCAAGGAAATGGCCGAGGAGGCCAGCCGCTTCAAGAGCAGCTTCCTCGCCAACATGAGCCACGAGATCCGCACGCCGATGAATGCGATTGTCGGGCTGACCCACCTGTTGCTGCGCAATGCCGCCGATGCGCAGCAGGTTGGCCGGTTGCAAAAGATTGCCCAGGCTGCCCAGCACCTGCTCAGCGTGATCAACGACATTCTCGATTTTTCCAAGATCGAAGCCGGCAAGCTGACGATCGAAAATACCGATTTCGATCTGGATCGCGTTTTCCAGAGCCTCAACAACCTGGTCAGCGAGCGGGCGGCCGAGAAGCAACTGGAGGTGATCAATCGCATCGACCCGGTCTTGCCAAACCTGATGCATGGCGACCCGATGCGCCTGGGACAGGTCTTGCTCAACTTCGCCAGCAATGCGGTGAAATTTACCGAAAGTGGCAGCGTGATCTTTCGCGCCCGGCTGGTCGGCGATGCCCCGGGCGGATTGCGCGTTCGTTTCGAAGTCAGCGATACCGGCATCGGTCTGAGCCCGGAGCAGTGCGCGTCGCTGTTCCAGGCCTTCGTTCAGGCCGATGCCTCGACTACCCGCAAATACGGCGGTACCGGACTGGGATTGGCAATCAGCAAGCGCCTGGTCGAATTGATGGGCGGCGAGGTCGGTGTCGACAGCCAGCTTGGCGAAGGCAGCACCTTCTGGTTCGAGCTGACCCTGCAACGGGCCGCCAGTACCCGGGTGAATGGCCGGGCCTTGACCTTGAGCGAAGGCCTGCGCGTCCTGGTGGTCGACGACAATGCCGATGCCCGGACGGCGCTGGAGGACATGCTGAAATCCTTCTCGGCCCGCGTCGTCACCGCCGAATCCGGCGAGCAGGCGCTGCAGCGGGTCGGTGCCGCCCGCGACGGCGGAGCGCCCTTCGACCTGATCCTGATGGATTGGGCGATGCCGGGCATGGACGGTATCGAAACCAGCCGCCGCATCCGCGAACTCGATGCCTTTCCGCGCATCATCCTGGCCACGGCTTATGGCCGCGATTGGGATGGCGAACAATTGCGCTCGGCCGGCATCGTCGCGCAACTGAGCAAGCCGCTCACGCCATCGACCCTCTACGACGCGATGGCTGGCGTTTTTGCCGGACAGGCGGCGTTAGCGCCTACCCGGGCTCCTGAATCGACTATCGGGCTCGATCTCACGCCCTTGCGCGGTCGCCGTATCCTGTTGGCCGAGGACAATCCGGTCAATCAGGAAGTCGCCCTCGCCTTGCTGGTCGAGGAGGGCGGCCTGGTGGTCGATGTCGCCAACGATGGTGTCGAAGTGCTGGCCAAGGCGGCCGACGTGGTTTACGACCTGATCCTGATGGATGTGCAAATGCCCAATCTCGATGGCGTTGCGGCGACCCGCGCCCTGCGCCAGCAGCCCCGCTATGTCGCGGTGCCGATCCTGGCGATGACGGCCAATGCCTTCGACGAGGATCGCCGGATCTGTCTGGAGGCCGGCATGAACGACCATGTCGCCAAGCCGGTCGATCCGGAGCGCTTGTTCGCCGCCTTGTTACGCTGGATGCCCGGTGCGGCGCCAGTCCCGACGCCGCTTCCGGCGCCGCTCAAGCCGCCAGTCAGCCCGGCGCCGAGCGTGGTCGACTTGGCGCAGTGGCATCGCTGGCTCGATGGGGTTGCCGGGCTGGATATCGAGCGCGCCCAGGCGATGATGCGCGGTCGCCTGCCGGCCTATCTTCGCTTGCTTGATGTCTATGTCCGGAGCAACGATGGCGAAGCCGGTCGTATCCGGGCGGCGCTGGACAATGGCCAGCTCGACGAGGCCCGGCGGCGGGCGCATTCCTTGAAGGGGGCGTCGGCCAGCCTGGGACTGGTCCGTATCCAGGAAATCGCCGAAGCCATCGAAACTCCGCTCAAGACCGAAGCAGGCGATAGCCTTGACCAGGCCCGGGCGACATTGGTCGCGCTTGAGCGCGAACTGCCCGGCCTGATCGCCTGCTTGCGGCAGGTGGCAACGCTTTGATCCGCAGTGCTGCCGCGTTCGGCCAGGCGCCAATCCGGCCGGTCAATCCTTGCCGCCCGTATCAGGTGGCGTTGCGCCAAGGCGGCGAAATTTGCCGCTGTTGCATCGAAGCTGCTCTGGCGGACCAGCCTCGATGCCCGAAAAGATTGTCTACGCGGCGTTTAGCGATTTTTCGGGGAACAAGGCCTGTTTTTTGCATGTCGAAAAGCCATCCAGGGCGAGCCCGCCTCGCCGCATTCCGTGCCGAAAGGAGTCGATATGTCGACCAATTCCATCTCCAGTCTCAATGCCCTGCTCAATCCGAACAAGACCACGGCCAAGAAGGAGCCGGCGGCTTCCGGCGGGAGCAGCTTTGCCCAATCGATGGCGGTCAGCCTGGCCAGTTTCGAAGCGCAGACGCTCGGTTCGCTGGCCGGTTCGGCGCTGGGCGGCAGTCAGGCTAGCGGCAAGGACAGTGTCGGCAACCTGCTGTCGATGCTCAAGAGCAGTGGTACGGCGGCCAGCAGCGGCGCCGATGCGAGCGGGGCGCTGGGTGCCTTGAGTCCGACCGGGCGCAACACCGCGCTGTTCGATCCCGAATCGGCCTACAGCATGATGAGCCTGATCAACCAGACCGGCGTCACCTACAAGGCCCAGTATTCCGAACTCAGCGAAATGCGCAGCTATCTCGGCGGCCTGCAGAAACAGGGCGAGAGCCTGGCCGGTATCGGCAGCGACAGCAGCGATGCCGGCATCACGACGCAGGTGCAAAGCTTCGTCAGCGACTACAACGCCTGGGTCAAGCGCTTCGACGACGACATGGCGCAGGGCGGCATGCTGGCCGGCACGCAGGCGGCGCAGGTGTCGCGCTACGAGCTGGAGCAGGACGTCAAGAGCATCTTCAATGGCGCCAGCGAAGGGATGCGCGGCTTGCGCGACCTGGGGATCAGCATCGACGCGCAGACCGGCCTGGCCAGCATCGACAGCGCCAAGTTCAATGCCACGCTGGCCGGCAATCGCAGCGGTGCCATCGCCACCCTGCAGCAATTCGGCAGCAACCTGGCGGATTCCGCCGCGCTGCTGGTTTCGGATGGCAATTTCATATCCAACCGGCTGAACAATCTCGGCAAGGCCATCGACTACATCGACAGCAACACCACTTCGTTGCAGGCCGAGTTCGGTAGCGGCGACCCGGCCCAGGCCACCGGTGCCGTGGCGCAGGCGCTGGCCGCCTACGAGCGCAGCCGGGCGACATCGGGCAAGTCCGCCGCCTGAGCGGGAGAGCGGCCGGGCGGGGCGGTTTTGAGCCGGCCCCGGCTATACCGCTGAGGGCGGGACAGGGGTATATTCCGCCCTCGCTCAACGGCCGGTGACGGCCACGGAATTCTCGACCATGCCCCTGTCCCGTATCGATCCCGCGCGCTATTCCTCCCTGCTTGCCTGCAAGGCGGCGCAATTCAAGGCGTCTTTCGCCGAATTCGCGTTGCCCGAGCCGGGCGTTTTCGCTTCCGAGCCGCTCAATTACCGGATGCGTGCCGAGTTCCGCATCTGGCACCAGGATGAGCGCCTCGACTACGCCATGTTCAATCCGGAGAACCCCAAGCAGCCGGTGACGATTGCCGATTTTCCGCCGGCAACCGGCACCATCCGTGCCGCCATGCCGCGCCTGCGCGATCGCTTGCAGGCCAGTCCGGCCTTGCGGCATCGCCTGTTCCAGGTCGATTTCCTGGCCACCTTGAGCGGCGAGCTGATGATCACGCTGATCTACCATCGGCCGGTCAATGAGGAATGGGAAGCGGCGGCCCGCGAACTGGCCAGCGAGTTGAACGTGCAATTGATCGGGCGCAGCCGCGGCAAGAAGATCGTCATCGGCCGCGACTGGCTGCACGAAGAATTCGAGTTGAACGGCCGCCAATTGCGTTACAAGCAGATCGAGGGCAGCTTCAGCCAGCCCAATGGTGGCGTCAACCGGCAGATGCTGGGCTGGGCCTGCGCCCAGGCGGCCGGGCTGGGCGGCGATCTGCTCGAACTCTATTGCGGCAACGGCAATTTCACGATGGCCCTGGCGCCGCTGTTCGACCGGGTGCTGGCCACCGAGGTTAGCAAGTCGTCGGTGCACGCCGCCGAATATGCCTTCGCCGCCAACCAGGTGGAGAACACCGTGCTGGTCCGCATGTCGAGCGAGGAAGTCAGTGCCGCCCTGGCCGGCAGCCGCGAATTCCAGCGCTTGAAGGACATCGACGTCGGCACCTACCGTTTCTCCACCATCTTCGTCGATCCGCCGCGCAGCGGCCTCGATCCGGCGACGTTGGAACTGGCCCGCGGCTTCGACCATATCCTCTACATCTCCTGCAACCAGGAAACGCTGCGCCAGAACGTCGCAGCGTTGTTCGACAGCCACGCGATCGCCGCCTCGGCGGTCTTCGACCAGTTCCCCTACACCCATCACCTGGAGTGCGGGGTCCTGCTCAAGCGCCGCTAAACCGCCAGCCGCCCGGTGTCTGGCCGGGCAGTTGCGGCGCCTGAGTATTGCGCTTACTCGGCGCTGGCCACCTTGGCCGACGTCGTTTCTCCCCAGCCGCCGCCGATGGCGCGGATCAGGTTCACCGTCGCCCGTGCCCGTTCGGCATCGAGCTGGACGGCGACGCGCTGTTGTTGCAGCACGCTGCGGTCGGCATCGATGACCTTGAGGTGGCTGACCGAGCCTTCCCGATACTGGATCTGCGATAGCCGGGCGGCGCGCCGCGCCGAATTGACCGCCTCGTCCTGAGCTTGCGTCTGCTCGCCGAGCAGGCGCAGGTGGGCCAGGTTGTCCTCGACTTCCTTGAAGGCCTTGAGCACCGTCTGCTGGTAGTTGGCGGCCTCTTCGGCATAGGCGGCATGCGCCTGGTCGACGCCGGCCTGGCGGGCGCCGCCGTCGAAGACCGGCAGCGAGAGCAGGGTGCCGACCAGCGGCCCCATGACGAAGCTGCGGCTACCCCATTTGAACAGGTCGCCCAGTTCGGCCGACTCGTAACCGAGCGCCCCGGTCAGGCTGAGACGCGGGAAGAAGGCGGCGCGGGC
This sequence comes from Azonexus sp., assembly GCA_036726285.1. GTDB lineage: Bacteria > Pseudomonadota > Gammaproteobacteria > Burkholderiales > Rhodocyclaceae > Azonexus. Next base: position 6,806 of record DAIMCQ010000018.1, on the reverse strand, counting down.
CGTGCCGATGCGGGCATTGGCGGCGGCCATGGCGCGTTCGGCGGCGGCGATGTCGGGGCGGCGTTCGAGCAGGGCCGAAGGCAGGCCGGCCGGCACCCGCAGTATCACTTTGTCGAGCGGCTGGGCCGGCAGGGCGAAGGCGGCCGGCGCCTGGCCGAGCAGGATGGCCAGGCTGTGCTCGGCGACGGCGCGCTGGCGGGCGATGCCGATCGCTTCGGAGCGGGCCGAGGCCAGTTCGGTACGGGCGGTGGCCAGCTCCAGCTCGCTGATGTCGCCTTCGTCGAAACGGCGCTGGAAGAGCTGGGTGCTTTGCTCGCGCAGCTTGACGGTGTCGGCGTACAAGGCGGCCAGCGCATCGAGTTCGCGCAGCGAGAAGTAGGCCTGCGCGACGTCGGCCTGGATGGCCAGTTGCAGCGAGCGGAACAGGGCCTCGCGTTGCTCGCTGGTGGCCTTGGCGGCATCGACGCCGCTGCTGACGCGGCCGAACAGGTCGGCCTCGTAGGCCACCGTGCCCTGGGCCCGCCACAGCGTCGAAATGCTGGTGTCGGCATCGGCGGCCAGACCTTGCGAGGCCGGCGAGGGGCGCTGGCGGGTTGGCCCGGCGCCGATACCGATCTGCGGGAACAGCGCCGAGCGGGCGTTCTGCTGCAGCGCCCGGGCCTGGCTCAGGCGGGCGGCACCGGCCTTGAGGTCCTGGTTGGCGGCGGCGGCCCGGGTTTCCAGGTCGTCCAGCGTCGGGTCGGCAAAGGCTTTCCACCATTCGCCGCGCGGGATGTTCTCGGCCGGTTCGGCGGTTTTCCACTGGCTGTCGGCCGCTGCTTCCTTGAAGGCGGTCGGGGTGTCGACCTTCGGCGGCTGGTAGGTCGGGGCCAGCGAGCAGCCGGCCAGGGTGAGCAGCGCGGCGAGTAGCGGGAAGAGCTTGACGGTGCCGTTCCGGCGAGCCGGGGGACGGGGCGTCTCGGCCGCAATGGGGTGGTGCGGCGTATAAGGAAGCAAATAGTCCATGTTCATTTCTCCAATGGCTCAGGCGGCGCTTTGCGGGGCGGTGTGGGCCGGGGCGATCGGCGCCTCGTGGTGGGCGGCCGAGTGCAGCTTGTGGCGCTTGTCCAGCGTGCGCAGCAGGACGTAGAAGACCGGCGTCAGGAAAAGCCCGAAGAAGGTCACGCCGAGCATGCCGAAAAAGACGGCGACACCCATGGCGTGGCGCATTTCGGCGCCGGCACCGGTCGAGGTGACGAGCGGGATGACGCCCATGATGAAGGCGATCGAGGTCATCAGGATCGGCCGCAGACGCAAGCGGCTGGCGTCGATGGCGGCCTGCAGCGGCGTCGCGCCCTGGATTTCCAGTTCGCGGGCGAACTCGACGATGAGGATGGCGTTCTTGCAGGCCAGCCCGACCAGCACCATCAGCCCGATCTGGGTGAAGATGTTGTTGTCGCCGCCGGTCAGGAAGACGCCGGTCAGCGCCGCCAGGATGCTCATCGGCACGATCATGATCACCGCCAGCGGCAGGGTCAGGCTTTCGTATTGCGCGGCGAGAACCAGGAAGACGAGCAGCAGGCTGATCGGGAAGACCCAGATGCCGGCGTTGCCGGCCAGGATCTTCTGGTAGGTCAGGTCGGTCCATTCGAAGCGGGCGCCGCGCGGCAGGGTTTCGGCGGCGATGCGCTCGACGGCTGCCTCGGCCTGGGCCGACGAATAGCCGGGGGCGGGGCCGCCGTTGATGTCGGCGGCAGTGTAGCCGTTGTAGCGGACGACCATTTCCGGACCGAAGGTGGTACGCACCTTGACCAGCGAGGAGAGCGGCACCATCTCGCCCTGGTTGTTGCGCGTCTTGAGTTGCAGGATGTCTTCCGGATGGGCGCGGAACGGCGCATCGGCCTGGGCGCGGACCTGGTAGGTGCGGCCGAAGCGGTTGAAGTCGTTCACGTAGAGCGAGCCGAGGTAGATCTGCATGGTGTCGAAGACGTCGGTCACCGAAACCCCCTGCTGCTTAGCCTTGACGCGGTCGAGATCAACGTCGAGCTGGGGCACATTGATCTGATAGCTGGAAAACATCGGCCCCAGCTCCGGTGCCTTGCTGGCCGCCGTCATGAAGGCCTTGGCGGCAGCGTCGAGCTCGCTGTAACCGATGGCGCCCCTATCCTCGATCTGCAGCTTGAAGCCGCCCACCGTGCCGAGGCCCATCACCGGCGGCGGCGGGAAGACGGCGATGAAGGATTCCTGGATGGCCGAATACTTCTGATTGAGCGCCCCGGCGATGGCACCGGCCGAGAGTTCCGTGCTCTTCCGTTCGTCGAAAGGCTTGAGCGTGACGAAGACGATGCCGGCGCTCGAACTGTTGGTGAAGCCGTTGATCGACAGGCCGGGGAAGGCGATGGTGCTCTCGACGCCAGGCTGGGCGAGGGCGATTTCGCCCATCTGGCGGATCACCGCTTCGGTGCGGTCGAGCGAGGCGCCGTTCGGCAATTGGGTGAAGCCGATCAGGTACTGCTTGTCCTGGGCCGGCACGAAGCCGCCCGGCACCAGGTAGGAGATGCCGACGGTGAGGCCGAGCAGCACGGCATAGACGCCCATCGCCGAGGCCTTGCGACCGATGACGCCGGTGACGCCGCGGCCGTAGTTTTCGGAAGCGCGACCGAAGAAGCGGTTGAAGGCGGCGAAGAAACGCCCGAAGTAGCGGTTCATCTGCCGCGTCAGCCAGTCCGGCTCGCTGCCGTGGCCCTTGAGCAGCAAGGCGGCGAGCGCCGGCGACAGGGTCAGCGAGTTGAAGGCCGAGATCACCGTCGAGATGGCGATGGTCATCGCGAACTGCTTGTAGAACTGGCCGGTCAGGCCGGTCATGAAGGCGAGCGGCACGAAGACGGCGACCAGGGTCAGCGCGATGGCGATGATCGGCCCGCTGACTTCGCGCATCGCCCGGTAGGTGGCGTCGCGCGGCGTCAGCCCGGCCTCGATGTTGCGCTCGACGTTTTCGACGACGACGATGGCGTCATCGACGACGATGCCGATCGCCAGCACCATGCCGAACAGCGACAGGGCGTTGATCGAGTAGCCGAAGCCGAGCATCAGCGAGAAGGTGCCGACGATGGAGACCGGCACGGCGAGCAGCGGGATGATCGAGGCGCGCCAGGTCTGCAGGAAGACGATGACGACCAGCACGACCAGGGCGATGGCTTCGAGCAGGGTATGGATGACGGCCTTGATGCTGGCCCGGACGAACTGGGTCGGGTCGTACTCGATGCGGTATTCGACCGAAGCCGGAAAATCCTTCGCCAGCTCGGTCATCGCTTCGCGCACCTTGGCCGAAACGTCGAGGGCGTTGGCGCCGGGCGACTGCATGATGCCCATGCCGATCGCCGGCTTGTTGTTGAGCAGCGAACGCAGGCCGTATTCGGCGGCGTCGAGCTGGACGCGGGCGACGTCGGCCAGTCGCGTGACGCTGCCGTCGGGCGAAGCCTTGAGCACGATGTCGCGGAACTCCTCTTCGCTTTGCAGGCGGCCCTGGGCATTGACCGAGAACTGCAGCGGCGTGTCCGGCAGGCTGGGCGAGGCACCGATGACGCCGGCCGCGACCTGGACGTTCTGTTCGCGGATGGCGCGCACCACCTCACTGGCGGTCAGGCCGCGCTGGGCGACCTTTTGCGGGTCGAGCCAGACGCGCATGGCGTAATTGCCGGCGCCCCAGACCGCGACTTCGCCGACCCCGGTAATGCGGGCCAGGCGGTCCTTGATGTTGAGCACGGCGTAATTGCGCAAGTAGGTGGCGTCGTACTTGTCGTCCGGCGAGATCAGGTGCACCACCAGGGTTAGCGTCGGCGAGCTTTTCACCGTCGTCACGCCCAGGCGCTGCACATCTTCCGGCAGGCGCGGCAAGGCTTGCGCGACGCGGTTCTGGACCAGTTGCTGCGCCTTGTCGGGATCGACGCCGAGCTTGAAATTGACCGTCACCGTCAGGTTGCCGTCGCTATTGGCCTGCGACTGCATGTAGAGCATGTTCTCAACGCCGTTGATCGACTCTTCGAGCGGCGAAGCGACGGTTTCGGCGATCACCTTGGGGTTGGCGCCGGGATACTGGGCGCGGACGACGACCGAGGGCGGCACGACTTCCGGGTATTCCGAGATCGGCAGCTGGAACAGCGCCAGCACGCCGGCCAGCAGCAGCAGGATGGAGAGCACGCCGGCGAAGATCGGCCGGTCGATGAAGAATTTGGAAATATTCATGGCGGGAAGTCCTTAGCCTTTGGCCGCAGCCGGTGCAGCGCCGCCCATCGGGACGAGGTTGGGGGTCACCGGGTCGCCCGGGCGGACCCGCTGCAGGCCGTTGACGACGATGCGCTCGCCGGCCTTCAAGCCGCTTTCGACGATGCGCAGACCGTCCTGGATGCTGCCCAGCTGGATCTCGCGGTAGGCCGTCTGGTTGCCTTCGCCGACGACCAGCACGAAACGGCGGGCCTGGTCGGTGCCGACCGCCTTTTCGTCGATCAGCAGCGCCTGGCGCTGGCTGGCGGCGCCGAGCCGGATGCGGGCATAGAGGCCGGGGACCAGCTTGCCGTCCGGGTTGTCGACCAGGGCGCGCAGGCGGATGGTGCCGGAGCTGCTGTCGAGGCGGTTATCCACCGAACTCAGCTTGCCTTCCCGCGAGTAAGCCTCGTCGTCGGCCAGTCCGAGGTGGATGGGCAGGGCCTTGCCCTGGCTGCCGTTGACCACTTTCAGGTAGCTCTGCTCGTCGACATCGAAGGCGGCGTAGATGCGGTCGGCCGAAACCAGGCTGGTCAACGCCGGGCCGTTGCCGGGGGCGACCAGGTTGCCGACGGTGACTTCGGCGCGCGAGACGCGGCCGGCAATCGGCGCCGTGATGCGGGTGTATTCAAGATTGAGCTGGGCGACGTTGAGTGCCGCCTTGGCCGCCTGCAGGTTGGCCTTGGCTTCGCGGGCGGCATTTTGCTTCTCGTCGAAATCGCGGCGGGCGATGGCGTTATCGGCGAGCAGGCGTTCGCCGCGCGCCAGGTCGCTGGCGGTGTAGGCGGCGCGGGCTTCCGTGGCGGCCAATTGGGCTTCGGCGCGCGCCACTTCGGCGGCGAAGGGGCGCGGGTCGATGGTGAACAGCAGCTCACCCTTCTTGACCAGGCTGCCGTCCTTGAAATGCACGGCGGTCAGGATGCCGGAAACCTGCGGGTGAATCTCGACCCGCTCGACCGCTTCGAGGCGGCCGGAGTATTGCTGCCATTCGGTAACGGCGCGGCTGGCCACTTCGGCGACATCGACCGTGGCGGCAGCCGGTGCGGCCGCGGCCGGGGCGGCGCCCGCCTGATGGTAGACGGCGAGACCGCCGCCGAGCGTGAATAGGCCGGCCAGGGCGGCGGCGAGAACGAGGCGTTTTTGGCGTTGGGGCATGATGAATTCCTCTGGAGGTTTTGCAAGACGGAGATCTGTTTTTGTGATGTTCAGGGTAGGCGGAGGGGCGCGACAGGCGGCAGCCTGTTCGTCGCCATTGCTTGCCTATTCCTACAAATTGAGCGGATGTGCCGGTGCCTCGGCATCCCACAGCCGGCGGCGCAGGAAGTGGGCGATTTCGGCCAGCGCCGGCTGGTGGGTCGCCAGTTCGCCATGTTTGATGCCGGCAAAGCGCACGACCTGGGTCGGCACGCCGGCGGCGATCAGGGCCTCGGCGTAGTGCTCGGCCTCCTTGTGCAGCACATCGCATTCGGCGGTGACGATCAGCGCCGGCGGCAGGCCGGCCTGGCGCACCGAGATCAGCGGCGAGGCATAGGGATGCAGGCGCTGGCGGGCTTGCGGCAAGTACTGGCTGTAACAATTGGCGCAGGTCGCGGCGCTGAGGTCGGAATTCAGCCGGGCGCCGTCGCCGAGCCGCGTCATGCTCGGGTCGAGCATCGGCCCGACCAGCGCCTGGGCGAGGATGGCCGGGCCGTTGCGGTCGCGGGCGATCAGGGTCAGGGCGGCGGCCAGGTTGCCGCCGGCATCGTCGCCGGCCACCGCCAGGCGGCTAGGGTCGCCGCCCAGTTCGGCGGCGTGTTCGGTGGCCCACTGCGCCGCGGCATGGGCGTCTTCCGGGGCGGCCGGGAAGGGGCTGGCCGGGGCCAGCGCGTAATCGACGGCGAGGACCAGGGCCGGCGTTTGCTCGGCGATGAAGCCGGCGGCGGCATCGGCATCGTCGAGGCTGCCGCCGACGAAACCGCCGCCATGGAAATAGAGCACCACGGGCAGCGCCACCCGCGCCATGCTCGGCCGGTAGAGCCGCAAGGCAAGCGGGCCGGCCGGGCCGGGAATGCTCAGGTTTTCGCTGGCCTGGGCAGTGATCGGGGTGGTGGTTTGCATTGCATCCGGGGCAGGGAGAGTGCCGAAATTGGGATGCAGTCATTCTCGGTGGTGTTGTTTGCTGGATAAATAGGCTGATTTTGATAATACTATTCAGTCATAACAAACAATCCTGTCGCCCATATTTCGACGGATACGTTGTCGGCGGCACGCTGCCTGCGCACGGCGTCCATCGCCAACCGGCCAGGCGCGGCATTTCTCAAGCAAACTGAGGCGCTACGCGGCGAGCCTGGCTGTGCTGCGCCGAGGTAGAGCACCTGGGCGAAGAGTTGGACGACTTCATCGTCGAGGCTGGAGACGAAGGCAGCCAGCGTCGTGAAGTGCGGTGCCGTATCGCGCGGAAAGCGCAATGAAAGTGACGTGTTCGCGGCACAGCCGCTCGATACCTCGGCTGCTGACAACGCCCAGGGCGTAAGCGCAGAGAATGACCTTGAGCAGCATTCCCGGCGGATAGGCACAGGCGCCGC
>DAIMCQ010000017.1:0-25587 GCA_036726285.1 Azonexus sp. | reverse complement strand
CGTGCCAAGCGGCGCTGGGGTATCGTCTTCAAATCCCTGGGTTTGGTTTACCTGGTGATTGTCCTGTTCGCTGTGGTTGATTGGGGTGTGGGGTCGGAGCACGAAGGGCGTCATACGGCCATGGTCAACCTGACAGGGGTGATCGAGGCCAAGGGCGAGGCCAATGCCGAAAACCTGATCGCAGCCTTGCGTGCCGCGTTTGAAGAAAAGAATACGGTTGGTGTCGTGTTGCGGATCAATAGCCCGGGCGGGAGCCCTGTTCAGGCGGGAATGATCAATGACGAGATTCGTCGTTTGCGCGGCAAGTATCCGGACAAGCCGCTTTACGCGGTGGTTGAGGATATCTGTGCTTCCGGTGGCTATTATGTTGCGGCGGCGGCGGACAAGATTTACGTCAACAAGGCAAGCATTGTTGGATCGATCGGGGTCTTGATGGATGGATTCGGCTTTACCGGAGTCATGGACAAGGTTGGAGTGGAGCGCCGCTTGCTGACGGCTGGGGAAAACAAGGGGTTTCTTGATCCGTTTTCACCTCAGGCCGAAGGGCACAAGGCCCATGCCCAGGTCTTGCTCAACGATATTCACAAGCAATTCATCGATGTCGTCAAAGCCGGTCGTGGCAAGCGCTTGAAGGAAACGCCCGACATGTTCTCCGGCTTCATGTGGACCGGTGTGCAGAGTATTGAACTGGGCTTGGCTGATGATCTGGGGACGGTCGATTCGGTGGCGCGCGACGTCATCCAGGCGGAAAAGGTCCTGGATTACTCGGTCAAGGACAATATTGCAGAGCGCTTCGCCAAGCGTCTTGGGGCGGGCGCGGTGCAGGGCTTCTGGAGTGGCTTTTCCGAAAGCGCATTCGGGGCGCGCCTTCGGTAAGGCTCAGGCGAGGATCAGGAAAACAGTCGGACGCCGCTCAATTTCGGGCGGCGTTTGCTTTTTCCACTGCTGAATCGTTCGTGTCAGGACCGATTCGCCCGGCAGGGTCAGGTCGGTCGCGACGGTCAGGCGTGTGCTGGGTTGGCAGGATTGCAGGATGGCGTCGAACATCGCCCGGTTACGGTACGGTGTTTCAATGAAGAGTTGGGTTTGTTTGCGCTTTCGTGACTCGCTTTCCAGTTCGCGAAGTGCCTTGCTGCGGTCGATTTCCTTGGCGGGCAGGTAGCCTTGAAAGGCGAAGCGCTGGCCGTTCAGGCCCGAGGCCATGAGGGCCAGGAGCAGGGAGGATGGTCCGATCAGCGGTGCAACACGGATGTTCTTTCGTTGTGCTGCCGCAACGAGGTCGGCGCCGGGGTCGGCGATCGCCGGGCAGCCCGCTTCGGAGAGCAGGCCGACATCGTTTCCAGCGAGCAGTGGCGCAAGTAGGTGCTCGATGGCATCGGCTTTGGTGTGTTCGTTCAATTCCTCTAGAAGGAGTTCTTGAAGCGGGGTGTCGGTCGCGGCGGCCTTGAGAAAGGCTCTGGCTGTTTTGGCCTGTTCGACGACGAAATGCTTGAGTGGCCGAATGGTCTCGACCACGTTGGCGGGCAGTGAATCAAGCGGCGGGGTTGGTCCGAGTGGGACCGGGATCAGGTAGAGCGTGCCGGGCTTGCTCACAGGATGCTTACTCCCTGGTTGCGCAGCATGTCGCAAAGTGCGATGAGAGGCAGTCCGACAAGTGCGTTGGGGTCGTCGCCTTGCATGCTGCGCAGAAGGGCGATGCCCAGTCCTTCTGACTTGGCCGAGCCGGCACAGTTGTAAGCGGGTTCGCGGCGAAGGTAGTTTTCAATTTCCTGTTTTCTGAGTTCGCGAAAGCTGACCAGGGTCGGGACGCCGCGGGTTTCGCAGGTATTGGTTTGGGTGTTGAGCAGGCTCAAGCCGGTAAAGAAATTGACTGTCTTGCCTGATAGTTCGCGCAATTGGGCGACGGCATTTTCGTGGTTTCCCGGCTTGCCGTAGATTTTGCCGTCGATGGTGGCGACTTGGTCGCTGCCAATGATCAGGCTATCCGGAAAGGCTGTGGCAACTGCTCTTGCCTTGGCTTCGGAGAGCCTGAGGGCCAGGGCTTCGGGTTTTTCGTTGGGCAGAGCGGACTCGTCGGTGCGCGGATCGGTTGTTTGAAAGGGGAGTCCAAGTCGGCCGAGGAGTTCGTGGCGATAGGGGGAGGTTGATGCGAGTATCAGGGGGAGGGGCATAAATATATGTTGCAACAAGGCGTTGCGCAGACTTCTTGAAGCGCTACTTTGTTTTGACTTGGAGAGCCAAAAATAATATCATCTTGGGTTTAAGTCGCAACAGCTCAAGATTGAAAAGAATAACGGATGCTTTCGTGTTTGCCAGAGAAGGGCGGGTTCTGAATGGAACCTTTGCCGTCTCGAGTTTGGAACGCCTGCATGATTTGCTGGTTGATGTATCTGGCGATGTAAGTTTCCAGATTCAGGGTTTCAAGGGTGGGCGAGGAGAGCTTCTTCTGCAACTGCAAGTGACGGGGTTTCTTCCGTTGGCTTGTCAGCGTTGTCTGGAAGTCGTTTCTTTTGAACTTGATGTCGATAGTCTGCTGGAAGTGATTCCGGAAGGTGCCGACATGTCGCAAGACGAGCTGGAGGACGACACCCGGGATTTCCTGCCGGTGGCGGGCGAACTGAATGTGGCCGAGTTGGTGGAGGATGAAATTCTCCTGGCACTTCCAGTCGCGCCGCGGCACGAAAAATGTGGTTTGCCTGGTGCGGCAGATGCTGGCGAGCGGATTAATCCGTTCGACGCTCTGGCCGGGCTTAAAGGCAAGCCGAACTGATTTTTTTGGAGTATTAACATGGCCGTTCAACAGAACAAAAAATCCCCTTCCAAGCGTGGCATGCATCGCGCTCACGACTTTCTGACCGTTGCTCCGCTCGCTGTCGAGCCGACCACTGGCGAAACGCATCTGCGTCACCATATTTCTCCGAACGGTTTCTACCGTGGTCGCAAGGTTCTGAAGGCCAAGGGCGAGTAATCGTTAATTGAAAGGCAGGCGGTTCGTTTCGGACCGCCTGCCTTTTCTTTTGCCATGACAGCCCGCATCGCTATTGATTGCATGGGGGGTGACCACGGTCCGTCGGTGACGGTTCCCGCGGCTATCCAGTTTCTTGCGGAGCACTCGGCGGCAAGTCTCATTCTGGTTGGGCAAGAAGGGGTTTTACGTCCCTTGTTGGCCGGTCGGGCTGATGATTCGCGCCTGCGTGTCGTGCATGCCTCAGAAGTGGTGGGGATGGACGAGTCGCCTTCGCTCGCGCTTCGAAACAAAAAAGACTCATCCATGCGTGTCGCCATTAATCTCGTCAAGTCTGGCGAGGCGGACGCTTGCGTTTCGGCCGGTAATACTGGCGCATTGATGGCGATTTCCCGTTTTGTCCTCAAAATGTTGCCAGGGATTGAGCGACCAGCAATTTGTGCGCCCTTGCCGACCGTCAATGGTCATACGCACATGCTTGATCTGGGGGCAAATGTTGATTGCACGCCGGAGCATCTTTTGCAGTTCGGCATCATGGGGGCCATGCTTGTTTCCGCGATGGAGCACAAGGACCGTCCAACCGTTGGTGTGCTGAATATCGGTGAAGAAGAGATCAAGGGTAATGAAGTCGTCAAGGCGGCCGCCGAGTTGTTGCGTGCCTCCGGTCTGAATTTCATTGGTAATGTGGAAGGTGATGGCATCTACAAAGGCGACGCGGATGTAGTGGTTTGCGACGGCTTTGTCGGAAATGTTGCCTTGAAGACCTCAGAGGGGTTGGCGCAGATGCTTGCCAACTCGCTGCGCGAAGAGTTTAAGCGCAACTGGCTGACCAAGCTGGCGGCCCTGATTGCCATCTCGGTATTGAATAACTTCAAGAGGCGCTTCGATCATCGTCGCTACAACGGGGCTATCCTGCTTGGCCTTCGGGGGATTTCGGTGAAAAGTCATGGTTCGGCTGACGTTCTTGCCTTTGGGAATGCCATTGGGCGCGCCTACGAAGCAGCCAAGAACCAGGTGGTGGAGCGTATTGCCGGCCGTGTTGCCGAAATGACTGCTGTGGCGCCAACTGGTGCCGGGGAGAATTCCTGATGTTTGCCCGTCTGATTGGGACTGGTAGTTGCCTGCCCGGCAATCCGGTGAGTAATGATGATCTGGCCGCTCGCGGCATCGATACCAACGACGAGTGGATTGTCACCCGAACCGGTATTCGCAGTCGCTATCTGGCCGAGCCCGGCACGACGTCGAGTGAGCTGGGTCTGGTTGCTGCCCGGCGGGCGCTTGAAATGGCAGGTGTTGCTGCGGCAGATCTCGATCTGATCATCGTTGCAACCTCAACACCGGACTTCATTTTTCCGAGCACGGCTTGCCTGATTCAAGGAAAACTGGGCAATAAGGGCGCTACGGCATTTGATGTTCAGGCGGTCTGTGCCGGATTTGCCTATGCGCTCGGTATTGCCGAAAAGTTCATTCGTTCCGGTAGCCACAAGAAAGCACTGGTCATCGGTGCTGAAGTATTTTCGCGCATCCTTGATTGGCAGGATCGCAGTACCTGCGTTCTTTTTGGAGACGGCGCCGGGGCGGTGGTGCTGGAAGCCTCGGAGAAGCCTGGTATTCTCGCTACGGCAATGCATGCCGACGGAAGCCAATGCGGCATCCTCAACGTACCTGGGCAAATCAGTGGTGGCCAAGTGACGGGGGATCCTTTCTTGCGTATGGACGGGCAGTCCGTATTCAAGTTTGCCGTGCGAGTACTGGCTGAAATTGCCGAGGAAGTTTGCTCTGCGGCTGGTATTCAGACCGGCGATGTGGACTGGTTGATTCCCCATCAGGCCAATATTCGCATCATCGATGCGACCGGTAAAAAGCTGGGTGTGAAGCGCGACAACGTGATTGTGACCGTTGATCGACATGGCAACACCTCTGCCGCCTCGGTTCCGCTGGCGCTGGATGAGGCCGTGCGTGATGGGCGTATTCAACGCGGCCAGAAAGTGCTGCTCGAAGGCGTGGGTGGGGGCTTTACCTGGGGCGCTGCCCTGCTCGAATTCTGATTTAGGAGACCGTAGCATGTCTTTTGCGTTCGTATTTCCCGGTCAAGGCTCGCAGAGCGTTGGCATGATGTCTGCTTATGGCGACACGGCTGTCGTGCGCTCGACGTTCGACCAGGCATCTGCAGCACTAGGCGATGATCTCTGGGCAATGGTTGCGGAAGGGCCGGCCGAGGTGCTGACCCAGACGGTCAATACCCAGCCGGTGATGTTGACGGCGGGTGTTGCCGCTTGGCGGCTGTGGCAAGAAAAAGGTGGCAAGCTGCCGGCGGTGCTGGCCGGGCATAGTCTCGGCGAGTATTCAGCCTTGGTGGCCGCGGGTGTGATTGAGTTCAAGGATGCAGTACCACTGGTGCGCTTGCGTGCTGCGGCGATGCAGGAAGCCGTGCCGTTGGGTACGGGAGCGATGGCGGCGGTCCTCGGCCTGGATAACCCTGGAATCGTTGCCGCCTGTGCTGAAGCGGCGCAGGGCGAAGTGGTCGAGCCAGTTAATTTCAATGCCAATGGTCAGACGGTTATCGCCGGGCACAAGGCCGCGGTTGAGCGGGCTATGGAGGCCTGCAAGGCAAGGGGGGCGAAAATGGCCAAGGCGCTGCCAGTTTCGGCACCTTTCCATTCGTCGTTGATTCGTCCTGCGGCCGATAAGCTCTCGGCCCGTCTTGCCGAATTAACCCTGTCTGCTCCGCAGATTCCCGTAATCAATAATGTTGATGTCGCAATCGAAAATGATCCCTCCCGGATCAAGGATGCGCTGGTGCGTCAGGCTTACAACCCGGTGCGCTGGGTTGAAACGATCCAGGCCATGGCAGCGATGGGCGTCACGACTGTGGCGGAGTGCGGTCCTGGCAAGGTATTGGCTGGTCTGACCAAACGTTGCGCTGATGGTGTGGTTGGTGTCGCGCTGGCTGATGCGGCGGCGATCGAAGCCAATCTCGGATTGGAGTAAGTGATGTTGAACGATAAGGTCGCATTGGTTACCGGCGCAACGCGCGGCATTGGCTGTGCTATCGCGCTGGAGTTGGGCAAGGCTGGCGCAACCGTGATCGGTACGGCGACGACCGAAGAAGGTGCAGCAAAGATTTCAGCCTATTTGGCCGAGGCCGGCGTAAAGGGTAAAGGGGTGGCGCTGGATGTTTGTAATGTCGCCCAGACTGAAGCAGTGTTGAGTACCCTTGCAACAGAGTTCGGCGCAATCACGGTTTTGGTTAATAATGCCGGCATTACTCGCGATAACCTTGCGATGCGTATGGGCGATGACGAATGGGATGCGGTCATCGAAACGAATCTGAAGGCGGTATTCCGACTTTCGCGTGCGGTAATGCGTGGCATGATGAAGGCCCGTTTCGGGCGTATCGTCAATATCACGTCAGTTGTTGGCTACGCCGGCAATGCAGGGCAGGCAAATTATTGTGCTGCCAAGGCCGGGGTGGCTGGGATGAGTCGTTCGCTGGCGCGTGAACTGGGTAGTCGGAACATCACGGTCAATTGCGTTGCGCCGGGGTTTGTTGCCACCGACATGACGCACGCTTTAACTGAAGAGCAGAAGAAGAGCATGCTTGCTTCGATTCCGCTTGGTCGTGCTGGTACGCCCGAAGATATTGCCGGTGCGGTCAGTTTTCTGGTATCCCCGGCAGCTGCTTATGTCACCGGTACGACAGTACATGTGAATGGCGGTATGTTCATGGATTGATTTCCCGAAGCCTTGGCTTTTGGTAAACTTGTAACGTTTTTTTTCGTACCCCTTAGGGGAAGGAGCTTTTCTAATGGATAACATCGTAGAGCGCGTCAAGAAGATCGTCGCCGAACAACTGGGCGTGAACGAAGCGGACATCAAGAATGAGTCCTCCTTTGTGGACGATCTGGGCGCGGATTCCCTGGATACCGTTGAACTGGTCATGGCACTGGAAGAAGAATTCGAGTGCGAAATTCCGGATGACCAGGCTGAGAAGATCACCACGGTCCAGCAAGCTGTCGATTACATCCTCGGCAACAAGAAGTAATCCAATTCTGGTTGACCCAGGCAAGGCCGGCCACAATGGCCGGCCTTGCCGCTTTTGCTTTCGGAGTGCACCTTGGCACGTCGCAGAGTCGTAATTACCGGTTTGGGCATCGTTAGCCCGGTCGGAAACACCGTCGAAGAAGCCTGGCAGAATGTTCTTGCCGGCCGCTCCGGCATTGCTCCCATCACCAAGTTCGATACCTCTACTTTCCCTGTGCAATTTGCGGGTGAAGTGAAGAACTTTGATATCTCCCAGTATATTTCCGCAAAAGATGCGCGTCGGATGGATCATTTCATCCATTTTGGCCTGGCCGCTGGCATTCAAGCGGTTCGCGACGCCGGACTGGATAAGGAAAATGCAGCCGATCCAGAGCGGGTCGGTATCGCGATTGGTTCCGGCATCGGTGGTTTGCCTCTGATCGAGGAGACCAAGGAAGAGTACATTGCTGGTGGCGTACGCAAAGTTTCTCCATTTTTTGTTCCGGGCTCGATCATCAACATGATCTCGGGCAATCTGTCGATTCAGTTTGGCTTCAAGGGCCCGAATATCGCCTTGGTGACTGCTTGTACGACGGGAACGCACTCAATCGGTGAGGCTGCTCGGATTATTGAGTATGGCGATGCTGATGTCATGGTTGCCGGTGGCGCCGAATCGACAGTTTCACCGCTTGGAATGGGGGGCTTCTGTGCCGCGCGTGCACTGTCCACTCGGAATGATGATCCGACCACTGCCAGCCGGCCTTGGGACAAGGATCGTGATGGTTTCGTGCTGGGCGAAGGGGCGGGGGTTCTGGTTCTCGAAGAATATGAACACGCCAAAGCTCGTGGTGCAAAGATCTACGCCGAGTTGGCTGGCTATGGTATGAGCGGTGACGCTTATCACATCACTGCGCCGAACACTGATGGTCCGCGCCGCAGCATGCTCAATGCCTTGAAGAATGCGGGTATTACGCCGGGCGATGTGCAGTATCTGAATGCACATGGTACCTCGACGCCGCTTGGTGACAAGAATGAAACCGAGGCAATCAAGCAGGCTTTCGGCGAGGCTGCCTACAAGGTTGTGGTTAATTCGACCAAGTCGATGACTGGTCATTTACTTGGTGGTGCCGGCGGTATTGAATCGTTGTTCACTGTTCTGGCAATTCATAACCAGATTTCGCCGCCAACCATTAATATCTTCAACCAAGATCCCGAGTGCGATCTTGATTATTGCGCCAACGTGGCGCGTCCTATGAAGATTGATGTGGCGTTGAAAAATAACTTCGGTTTTGGTGGAACGAACGGGTCGCTGGTCTTCAAGCGCATCTGAGTCAGATCCGGATAGCTGAGCAAGAGCGGTGCGGTTTCCGATCACAATCGGGCTGCATCGCTCTTATTTTCTGGATCTGGTCATTCTTTTGAGTGCCATGCTGGCTTCGGTCACGGCGCTTCTTTGGCCGCTTTTCTCGATGGCGCTGCCTTGTCTGGTGCTGATCGTTTTGCTTTCGATTCTGGCTTTCCGGGGGCTGGATATGCCCGTTCTCGCGCTTCGTCTTGAGCGAGGTGGCCAGATCAGTGTCTTGCTAAATGCCGAGTCTGAATATTGCCCGGTTGAGCTATTGCCGAATGCCACCGTGCATCCGTGGGTGACGGTATTGCATCTCCGGTTCCCTGGCGGAAAAGTCAAAGCCCTGGTTGTCACGGCTGGGAGCCTTTCGGCGCATGACTTTCGTAGGTTGCGGGTGTTCTTGCGCTGGCAGGCCGAGTTTACTGATTCGGTATCCGGCGCTTGAGTACGGTGTTTTTCGCTTTGAGCAGCATTTCAGGATAGTCCCGCGAGTAGTGCAGGCCACGGCTCTCCTTGCGCTGTAATGCGCAACGAACAATCAGATCAGCGGTAAAGACCAAATTGCGTAGTTCGATCAGGTCGTGGCTGACGCGGAAGTTGGCGTAGAACTCGTCAATCTCACGCATCAGCAAAGCGATACGGTGTTTGGCGCGCTTAAGGCGTTTGGTGGTGCGAACGATCCCGACATAGTCCCACATGAAGCGCCGAAGTTCGTCCCAGTTGTGTGAAATGACCACTTCTTCATCGGCATCGGTGACGCGGCTTTCATCCCATTTTGGTAGTGCTGGCAGGACTTTCGCCTGCTGATTCAGGATGTCATTGACTGCCGCCTCGGAGAATACGATGCATTCGAGCAGCGAGTTGGAGGCCAGTCGATTGGCGCCATGTAGACCGGTACAAGAGGCTTCGCCGGCAACGTACAAGCCTTCGAGGTCAGTTCGTCCCTTGAGGTCGCTGATAATGCCGCCGCAGGTGTAATGCGCTGCCGGGACGACCGGGATTGGATCGCGGGCAATGTCGATGCCGAGTTCCAGGCAGCGTGCATGAATATTCGGGAAGTGGTTGAGAATGAATTCCTCACCCTTGTGCGAGATATCGAGAAATACGCAGTCGACGCCACGTTTTTTCATTTCAAAGTCGATGGCGCGGGCAACGATGTCACGTGGAGCCAGTTCGGCGCGTTCATCGTGTTCCGGCATGAAGCGGGTGCCATCTGGCAGACGTAGGATGCCGCCTTCGCCGCGTACTGCCTCGGAAATCAGGAAGGACTTTGCCTGAGGGTGATACAGGCAGGTCGGATGGAATTGAATGAATTCCATATTGGCGACACGGCATCCTGCGCGATAAGCCATCGCAATACCGTCGCCGGTTGAGGTGTCGGGGTTTGTCGTATAGAGATAAACCTTACCGGCGCCGCCGGTTGCGATCAATGTATTCGGCGCGCCGATCGTGGTGACTTCGCCATTACGGCTGTTGAGTACATAGGCGCCAAAGCAGCGTTTCTCACCGGTACCCAGTTTTTCGCCGGTAATCAGGTCGATTGCAATATGGTTTTCGAGAACCGTGATATTCGGTGTGTTGCGTACTTTTTTGGTGAGAGTGTCCTGAACGGCCAGTCCGGTGGCGTCGGCGACATGGATGACGCGACGAGCACTGTGGCCCCCTTCGCGAGTCAGGTGGTAGCCGGACTCATCCTTGGTAAAGGGTACCCCTTGATCAATCAGCCACTCGATGGCGTGGCGGCCGTTTTCGACGACAAAGCGGGTTGCCGGCTCATTGTTCAGCCAAGCGCCGGCGATTAATGTGTCTTCAATGTGGGCTTCTATCGAGTCGCGGCTATCGAGTACTGCGGCGATTCCGCCTTGGGCCCAGCCAGAGGCCGAGTCTTCGAGGCCGCGTTTGCTGATCAGGGCGACCCGGCAATGTTTTGCAAGGCGAAGTGCGGCCGATTGACCGGCAAGCCCGCTGCCGATGATAAGGACATCAAAATTCTGCACGGCTGTTCTCAAGGGGAATTATTTTGCTCGAAATATAGCATGCAGCTCGGTGTTCGACCCGTTACAGAGCGTCACAAATATGGATAATTAGTTCTCCGCGAGGTAAAAAATGCTGCGCTATACTCCGCACCATAAACATAGTAATGAATATCCCCAGGGAAAAAACAGCCATGAGTGAGCGCGAAATCGACCAGGCGCTGGTCGAAAGGGCGCAAGGCGGAGATCAGCACGCCTTCGACCTGTTGGTGGGCAAATACCAGCGTAAGTTGGGGCGTTTGTTGTCGCGTTTTATTCGCGATGCAGCCGAGGTCGAAGATGTTTCGCAGGAGGCCTTTATCAAGGCTTATCGCGCCTTGCCATCGTTTCGGGGGGACAGTGCTTTCTACACTTGGCTCTACCGTATCGGGATCAATACCGCAAAGAACTACCTGGTTTCCCAGGGGCGTCGTGCCCCCACGACGACAGAATTCGATAATGACGAAGCAGAGTCGTTTGAAGATGCTTCCCAGTTGCGAGATATCAATACGCCGGAAAGTCTGTTGCTATCGAAGCAGGTTGGTCAGACTGTCAATTCGGCAATGGATGCATTGCCAGAAGAGCTAAGAACGGCAATCGTCTTGCGTGAGATTGAGGGGCTGTCTTACGAGGAAATTGCCGGGATCATGAATTGTCCAATCGGGACAGTCCGTTCCCGTATTTTTCGGGCCCGTGAGGCGGTGGCAGCAAAGTTGCGGCCATTGCTCGATATCGCACCAGACCGGCGTTGGTGAGTATGGATCAGGAGCCCAGCACCATTCGCGCTACCGTTCGTTCGCTGGATGGTGGCGAAGCCATCGTTGAAGTCGAGCATGGTGGTTGTGGCCGCTGCCACGAGAGGGGGGGGTGCGGCGGCCAGCAATTGACCCAGATGTTCTGCAACGGACAGAAAGCCTACCGGGTTGAAAACTCATTGGGTGCTGAGGTGGGTGATAGCGTTGTTGTTGCAATTGCCGCCGGAAATGTTCGACGCGTTGCGAATCTGGCCTATGGCTTGCCATTGGTCGCCGCCATCCTGGGGGCTGTTGCGGGTTCGCAATTTTTTGGCAATCCTGGCGCCATTGCTGGTGTTGGCTTGGGGTTGCTTCTCGCCTATTCCTATATCCGCATTCGCTCGGTTGGTGGGGCCGTTACGTCGTTTGAACGTCCGCATATCATTTCCCGTTCTTGATCAGGCAGGAGATTCCGGTGATGAAAAGCCTGGTTGGTGTGCTTTTGTTCTGGTTTTTCTGTGGTTTCACCGGGGCGCAGGTTCGAGGTCTGCCCGATTTTGCCGACCTGGTCGAGAAACAGGGGCCAGCCGTCGTCAATATCAGCACGACGCAGCTTGTTCGGGGGCGGGCTCAAGGCACGCCTTTCCCGTTCGATGAGCGTGATCCTGCGTTCGAGTTTTTCAAGCGCTTTATTCCGCGATTGCCTAATGGTGGCGGCGGGCAGCGTGATTTCGAAAATAAATCACTGGGGTCGGGGTTTATTATCAGCGCCGATGGTTACATTCTGACCAACGCCCATGTGGTTGAGTCTGCCGATGACGTTACGGTGCGACTGACCGATAAGCGCGAGTACAAGGCCAAGGTTATTGGTGCCGACAAGCGTACCGATGTTGCATTGATCAAGATCGAGGCCTCGGCATTGCCGACGGTTAAGTTGGCCGATCCCGCTCAGTTGAGGGTTGGTGAGTGGGTTATTGCGATTGGCTCGCCATTTGGTTTCGAAAACTCGGTGACGGCAGGGATCGTGTCGGCCAAGGGGCGTTCCTTGCCGCAGGAAAACTATGTTCCATTCATCCAGACAGACGTGGTGATCAATCCCGGTAACTCTGGAGGTCCGTTATTTAACATGCGTGGTGAGGTGGTTGGCATCAATTCCCAGATTTACAGTCGTAGTGGCGGCTATATGGGGGTTTCCTTTGCCATACCGATCGATGTTGCGATGGAAATACAAGGGCAGTTGCGCGCATCGGGCAGGGTGAGTCGGGGTCGTCTCGGCGTGGTTATTCAAGAGGTGAGCAAGGAGTTGGCTGATTCGCTCGGGTTGAGCAAGGCGCAGGGGGCGGTCGTCAATTCGGTGGAAAAGGGCGGTCCGGCCGACAAGTCTGGCATTGAGCCGGGCGACGTAATCCTCAAGTTCGACGGAAAAATTGTTGGCAGTTCTGCCGATTTGCCACGGATGGTCGGCGCAACGCGCCCTGGTGTACGCTCCATTGTCCAGGTTTGGCGCAAGGGGGGCTTGCGGGAAGTTCCCGTGATCGTTGGCGAGATGCAGGAAGAAAAGCCGCTGGGGGCGCGTGCTTCGAAAGGCGGTAAGCCGCCAGAACAGCCGGCTAACCGGCTGGGGTTGGTGCTTAGTGAATTGACGGTTGAACAAAAACGCGATTTGAAGCTTGGCTCTGGGGTGTTGGTCGAGGATGTGCGCGGCAGCGCCACGCGTTCCGATTTGCGGCCGGGGGATATCGTGCTTGCCGTGATCAGCAAGGGCGCGACGACTGATGTGAAGTCCGTTGAGCAGTTCAACAAATTGCTCAATCAGTTCGACAAGGGCAGCAATGTCACGCTGCTGATCCGTCGTGGAGATATGCAAACCTTCATCACAATTAAGGGCTTGAATGGCGGCGGTTGAGTTGACCTTGATGAGTCGAGATTATTGTCATCTTTGTCATGACATGGAGGTGGCGGTCCTGCCTCTGGTCGGCGAGTTCGATATTTCGCTGCGTGTGCTGGATGTCGATGCTGATCCGGAGCTTGAGGCACGATATGATGAATTGGTGCCTGTGTTGTTGCATGGCGATGTCGAGCTCTGTCATTACTTTCTTGACGAGGCTAAAGTCCGTGAATATTTGGCGGGAATCCGCTAAAATTCAGGGTCTTCTGAACAGGGAAGGGCGCCGTGAAAGCGCCCTTTTTTACTAGCATCAATGGATCACATCCGTAATTTCTCGATCATCGCCCATATCGACCATGGCAAATCCACCCTGGCCGATCGCATCATCCATCTCTGTGGCGGTCTTTCCGACCGTGAAATGGAGGCGCAGGTTCTCGACTCGATGGATATCGAGCGTGAGCGCGGCATCACCATCAAGGCGCAGACGGCGTCGCTGCAATACAAGGCGCGCGATGGCAGGATGTACAACCTTAACCTGATCGATACGCCGGGCCACGTTGACTTTTCCTATGAGGTTTCGCGCTCGTTGTCGGCTTGCGAAGGCGCCCTGCTGGTGGTCGATGCCTCGCAGGGGGTCGAAGCCCAGACGGTGGCCAACTGCTATACGGCGATCGAGCTTGATGTTGAAGTCGTCCCTGTATTAAACAAGATCGATTTGCCATCGGCGGATCCGGACAGTGCTCGCCAGGAAATCGAAGATGTGATCGGTATCGATGCAACCGATGCCGTCTTGGCGTCGGCCAAAACCGGTCTGGGTGTGGAGGATATCCTCGAGGCGGTGGTGGCTCGTGTCCCCCCGCCCAAGGGCGATCCGGAAGCGCCACTCAAGGCGCTGATCATCGATTCCTGGTTCGACAACTATGTCGGCGTGGTCATGCTGGTGCGAGTGGTTGATGGTGTCATGCGCCCCAAGGACAAGTTGTATTTCATGGCGACCCAGGCGCAGCAGCTTTGCGAGCAGGTTGGCGTGTTTTCGCCGAAATCCGTACAGCGCAGCGAGTTGCGTGCCGGTGAGGTCGGCTTCGTGATTTCCGGTATCAAGGAACTCAAGGCAGCCAAGGTGGGCGATACCATCACGACGGTTGACCGCAAGGCGGCAGAGCCCTTGCCCGGTTTCAAGGAAATCAAGCCGCAGGTTTTTGCCGGACTCTATCCTGTCGAGTCGAATCAATACGACTCGTTGCGTGAGTCTCTGGAGAAGCTGAAACTCAATGACGCGTCGCTGCAGTATGAGCCGGAGGTTTCGCAGGCGCTCGGTTTCGGTTTTCGTTGCGGCTTCCTCGGGTTGTTGCACATGGAAATTGTGCAGGAACGTCTGGAGCGCGAGTTCGATCAGGATCTGATCACGACTGCGCCAACCGTGGTGTATGAGGTCGTGCAGCGTGATGGCAGCATCATTCAGGTCGAAAACCCGGCCAAGCTGCCGGATATCAGCAAGATCGAAGAGGTTCGCGAGCCCATCATCACCGCAACCATTTTCGTGCCGCAGGATTATCTCGGCAATGTCATCACCTTATGTAATCTGAAGCGTGGCAACCAGGTTGATATGCACTATCACGGTCGCCAGGTGAAGCTGGTTTACGAAATGCCGATGGCCGAAGTCGTGATGGATTTCTTTGATAAGTTGAAGTCCTGTTCCAAAGGCTATGCCTCGCTCGATTATGACTTCAAGGAATATCGTTCGGCTGACGTGGTCAAGCTCGACATCCTGATCAACAGTGAGAAGGTTGATGCGCTGTCGCTGATTGTGCACCGTTCAAATTCGCAATACCGTGGTCGCGAGCTGGCTTCCAAGATGCGCGAACTGATTCCGCGCCAGATGTACGATGTGGCGATCCAGGCCGCCATCGGTTCGCACATCATTGCGCGGGAAAACGTCAAGGCGATGCGCAAGGACGTGTTGGCCAAATGTTATGGCGGCGATATCACGCGGAAGAAAAAGCTGCTCGAAAAACAAAAGGCCGGCAAGAAGCGGATGAAGCAGGTTGGCAGCGTGGAAATTCCGCAGGAAGCGTTTTTGGCTGTGTTGCGCGTCGATAACTGAGAGTAAAGATGAATTTTGCCCTGATTCTTTTTGTGTTAATGCTGGTGACTGGCGCACTCTACGCGCTGGATGTTCTGAAGTTCAGGAAGGCCAGGGCAAAAAATGCCAAGGAGCCGCTTTGGGTTGAGTGGGGGGCAAGCTTTTTCCCGGTCATCCTGTTTGTTTTCGTGTTGCGCTCCTTCCTTTTCGAGCCGTTCAAGATTCCCTCCGGATCAATGATCCCGACCTTGCTGGTTGGTGACTTCATTCTGGTCAATAAATTTACCTACGGTATCCGCCTGCCGGTGATCAACAAGAAGATCATCAGCATCAACGATCCGCAGCGTGGCGATGTGATGGTGTTCCGCTATCCGGAAGACCCGTCGCTTGATTACATCAAACGGGTGGTTGGCTTGCCGGGTGACACCGTCGCATATCAGAACAAGCGCCTGACGATCAATGGTCAGCCGGTTGAAGTGACGAAGATCGAGGATTTCGAGCACCGTGACCGGATGTATTTCTCGGAGCAATACAAGGCAATGCTGGGGAGTGTCGAGCATCGACTGCTCAATGACGCCGATGCGCCCGCTTTTGTTCCGGATGCTTCGCGCTTCCCGTTTCGTGAGAACTGTACGTACAACGCACAGGGCGTCATTTGTACGGTACCTGCCGGGCATTACTTCATGATGGGCGACAATCGCGATAACAGTCGTGATAGTCGTGCCTGGGGTTTTGTCCCGGAAGAGAATATCGTCGGCAAGGCATTTTTCATCTGGTTGAATCTGAGCGACTTGGGCCGGATCGGGTCTTTCAAATAAGGGAGGTGGTATGAAAAAGCAGCGTGGCGTGGCGTTATCCGGCCTGTTGTTCTGGAGCATCATTTTGATCATGGGGGCACTGCTTGGCATGAAGGTAACGCCGACGGTAATCGAGTATTTCAAGATCAAAAAGGACTGCAAAGCTGTCGTCGCCCAAGTTGGCAAAGATGCCACTGTCTCTGATGTCAAAAAAGCCTTCGACCGCTTTGCCGATATTGACTATCTCGAATTTAAATCAGATCAACTCGATGTTTCCAAGGAGGGGGGGCAGATCGTGATCTCGTTTGCCTACGAAAAGCGGATCCCGCTTTTTGCCAACGTCAGTCTGTTGATTGATTACAAGGGGTCGACCCTTGATCGTTAAGGGATGAGTCTTGCTGCGCTGGCCGTGAAGCTCGGCCATAAATTTGCTGACCAGTCGCTGTTTCGAACGGCGTTGACGCATCGTAGTTTCGGTTCCCCCCATAACGAACGCCTGGAGTTTCTTGGGGACAGTGTTCTGAACTGTGCTGTCGCAACGCTGTTGTTCAAGCGCTTTTCTGACTTGCCGGAGGGCGACCTCTCTCGCTTGCGGGCCAATTTGGTTCGACAGGACGCATTGCATCAATTGGCCATTGGTCTCGAACTCGGGGCGTTATTGCGGTTGGGTGAAGGCGAAATGAAAAGCGGTGGGAATCAGCGTCCTTCGATTTTGGCGGATGCGGTTGAAGCGTTGATTGGTGCCGTGTACCTAGATGCCGGGTTTGATGCGGCGCATCGAGTGATTGCTGTGCTTTACGCGCCATTGCTTGATGAGTTGAAACCCGGGCAGGCACAAAAGGATGCCAAAACCCGATTGCAGGAATGGCTGCAAGGAAGGAAAAGGCCATTGCCGCGCTATCAGATGCTGGCAGCCAGCGGCGCTGCTCATCAGCAGCGTTTCGAGGTTTCCTGCGAAATTGAAAATCCGCCCTTGCGCACGATCGGTCAGGGCGCCAGTCGGCGTATCGCTGAACAGGTTGCTGCCGAAAATGCCTTGAAGGTACTGAAAGCATGAAAAAACTCCGCTCCGGCTACATCGCCATCGTTGGTCGTCCCAATGTCGGTAAATCGACCCTGCTCAATCGCCTTATTGGCGAAAAGATCAGCATTGTCTCGCGCAAGGCACAGACGACCCGGCACCGGATTACCGGCATCCTGACCAAGGACGATGCCCAGTTCGTATTTGTCGATACGCCCGGCTTCCAGACCAAGTTTTCGAATGCGCTCAATCGCGCCATGAATCGCGGTGTGACGACCACGCTCAGCGATGTCGATGTCGTGCTGTTCGTCGTTGAGGCCGGTCGTTTCGATGACAAGGACCGCGCTGTGGTCAAGCTTTTGCCGACCGATCGTCCGGTGATTCTGGTCATCAACAAGACCGATCAACTGAAGGATCGTGCTGCCCTATTGCCTTTCCTGGCCACCGTTTCTGCCGAGCATGATTTCGCTGCCGTGGTCCCGGTCAGTGCGACCAAGGGGCGCCAGACCGAGGATCTGCTGACCGAGGCACGCAAGCATTTGCCCAATGAGGGGTTGATGTTCCCCGAGGATGAGCTGACCGATAAAAGCGAGCGCTTTCTGGCTTCGGAGTACATCCGTGAAAAGCTGTTCCGCCTGCTTGGCGACGAGTTACCTTATGCCACCACGGTGGAAATCGAGAAATTCGAAGTCGAAGGCAATCTGCGGCGGATTTTTGCTGCCATTGTTGTCGATCGTGAAGGTCACAAGGCGATCGTCATCGGCAAGGGCGGCGAGTCGCTCAAGCGCATTGCCAGCGAAGCGCGCCAGGACATGGAGCGGCTTTTCGACGGCAAGGTTTACCTTGAGGTTTGGGTCAAGGTGAAATCGGGCTGGACCGATGATGCCCGCCTGCTGAAGAGCCTTGGTTACGAATGAGCCTGCGTAGCAAAGTCGATGGCCAGCCGGCCTACGTCTTGCACGCCTACCCGTTTCGGGAAACCAGTCTGATTGTTGAAGTATTTTCCCGTGATTTCGGGAGAGTGTCCCTGCTGGCACGAGGTGCCCGTCGGCCGCGCTCGGCGATTCGTGGTCTGCTGATGGCTTTTCAGCCGATCGAAGTCGCTTGGGCCGGCAAGGGCGAGGTCTTGAACCTGATGAAGGCCGAATGGCTGGGGGGGCAGCCCTTGCTTGGCGGCGAAGCCTTGTTCTGCGGCTATTACCTCAATGAGCTGCTCATTCATCTATTGCCCCGCGAAGATGCCCATGAGCGGCTGTTCCATCACTATGGCCGGATTCTCAAGCGTCTTGCCGACGATGCTTCCAGCCAGGCGCGTGAAGCGGCTTTGCGCAGCTTCGAGAAAACCTTGCTGCAGGAGTTGGGCTACGGCCTGATGCTGGATCGCGACAGTTTGGGTGAGGCTGTATTGCCCGATGCCTGGTACAGCTATCGCATGGAGCAGGGGCCGGTTCGGCTTGAACATGCCGAGGCGGCTGCCCAAGTGGTCAGTGGGCAAACCTTGCTCGACCTGGAGGCGGAGGACTTTTCCGATCCGCGTTCCCGGCTGGAGGCGAAAGCCTTGATGCGTACTTTGATGGCGTATTATCTGGCCGGGGTCGAACTTGAAACACGCAAGATATTCAAGGAGTTGCAGGAATTATGATTGAGCTTGGCGTAAATATCGATCACGTCGCCACCTTGCGGCAGGCGCGCATGGGCTATGAGCCGGATCCGGTCTGGGCGGCCGTCGAGGCGCATTTGGGCGGGGCGGATGGCATTACCGTGCATTTGCGGGAGGATCGCCGGCATATCCAGGATGCGGATGTCCGGCGTTTGCGCGAACTTACTCAGGTCAAACTCAATCTCGAGATGGCGGCGACCGACGAAATGGTCGGCATCGCCTGCGCATTAAAGCCGGAAATGGCCATGCTGGTTCCGGAAGGCCGCCATGAAATCACCACCGAAGGCGGGCTGAATGTGCTGGCCCAGGAGGCTCGACTCAAGGCGGTGATTGCCCGCTTGGCTGACGCCGGTATCGTCACCAGCGTCTTCATCGATGCCGAGTTACCACAGATCGAGGCGGCGGCAAGAATCGGGGCGCGCGTCTGTGAGATTCACACCGGACCTTACGCACATGCCTTCCATGCGCGCGGACGTGATGCCGAAGCGCCGGCCGTACTGGCCGAGTTGGAGAAGATCCGCCTGGCCGGGCAGGCGATCCGCCAGCTGGACATGCGCTTCAATGCCGGGCATGCGCTGAATTACTACAATGTTCAGCCGGTTGCACGCCTGGCCGGGGTTCGCGAATTACATATCGGCCATGCGATCGTCAGCCGTTCGGTTTTCGTTGGTTTGCGTGAAGCAGTCCGGGAAATGAAGCAGTTGATGCGGGAAGCCGCCGAGCGCGGCGAATAATGATTTACGGGATCGGTACCGATATCGTTGCCGTCAAGCGTCTGCAGGGAATGTGGGAGCGCCACGGAGAGCGGGCGCTGAGTCGTTTGCTGGCGCCAGCCGAATTGACTGATTTCGCTGCGGCAACCGACAAGGGACGGTTTCTCGCCAAGCGTTTCGCCGCCAAAGAGGCATTCAGCAAAGCCTTGGGGACGGGCGTACGGCCGCCGGCTGTACTGACGGCCATTGCGGTGGCCCACGACCCTCTGGGAAAACCGGTATTTCAATATGCCGCGCCTTTGGCTGGTTTGCTGGAAAGCCTGGGCTTGCGGGCGCATCTTTCAATCAGCGATGAGGCGGAGTACGCCATCGCCTATGTCATTCTGGAACGTATCGCATGATCAAGCTTCCACTCGGTCCGTTGATGATCGATATTGCCGGGACCGAATTGACCGATCTGGATCGGCAGCGTCTTTCCCATCCTCTGGTTGGCGGCATCATCCTGTTTTCGCGCAATTATGCGAATCCGGAGCAGTTGATTGCCTTGACGCGCGCCATCCACGATTTGCGTCAGCCGGCCCTGTTGATTGCGGTCGATCATGAAGGGGGGCGTGTCCAGCGTTTCCGCGACGGCTTCACCCGCTTGCCGCCGATGGCGGCATTGGGGCGTTGGTGGGATCAGGATGCCGATGGCGCGCAGCAGGCGGCCAAGCACGTTGGTTTTGTACTGGCGGCCGAACTGCGGGCGCGTGGCGTCGATTATTCCTTTACGCCGGTGCTGGATCTGGACTACGGTCCTTCACGTGTGATCGGCGACCGGGCTTTTCATCGTCAGCCGGAAGTGGTCGCGGCCTTGGCGACAGCGCTGGGCGAAGGGTTGCAACGCGGCGGCATGGCTTCATGCGGCAAGCATTTCCCCGGCCATGGTTATGTGATCCCCGATTCACATGTTGAGTTGCCGGTTGACGAGCGGATGCTGGAAGCCATCCAGGAAGATCTGCTGCCTTATCGTCGCGTTCCCTTGAGTGCGGTCATGGCAGCGCATGTCATTTATCGCTGTGTCGATTGCAATACGGCTGTTTTCTCGAAAACCTGGATTGACTATCTGCGCCATGACCTGCAGTTCGACGGCGTCGTTTTCACCGATGACCTGTCGATGGCGGGGGCGGGTGTGGTTGGTGGCATGTTGAGCCGCGTTGAAACAGCCTACCAGGCTGGTTGTGACATGTTGCTGGTCTGCAATGCTCCGGAGAGCGTCGCCGACGTTCTGACTAACTGGCAGCCGGAAATTGATCCCAAGCGTTGCCGGCGGGTCGAGGCGCTGGTTCCGGATGCGCCGCGATTCGACTGGTCGGCCTTGCAGGAAGATTCTTACTATCAGGCGGCACAGGCTTCGATAGCCCGGCTTTTTGCAGTCTGAAATGCAATCGGGCAGCTGAGGCTGCCCGATCATTGCACTGAGAATGGCGCGGATTACTTGACGCGGTTCTTGTATTCGTCGGTGCGGGTGTCGATTTCGATCTTGTCGCCGATGCTGACGAAGGCAGGAACCGGCAGCTCGAAACCGGTTGCCAGCTTGGCCGGCTTCATGACCTTGCCGGAGGTGTCGCCCTTGACAGCCGGTTCGGTGTAAATGACTTCGCGCACGACACTGTTCGGCAGTTCAACCGAAATGGCCTTGCCGTTGTAGAAAACGACTTCGCAAGCCAGGCCGTCTTCCAGATACTTCAGGGCGTCGGTCATGTTTTCGGCTTCGACTTCGTACTGGTTGTAGTCGGCGTCCATGAACACGTACATCGGGTCGGCAAAGTAGGAGTAGGTCACTTCCTTCTTGTCGAGCATGACGACTTCGAACTTGTCGTCAGCCTTGTAGACCGCTTCCGAGGCTGCGGCGGTCAAGAGGTTCTTGAGCTTCATCTTAACCACGGCTGCATTGCGGCCGGATTTGTTGTACTCGGTCTTCTGGACGACGAGCGGGTCGGCGCCGACCATAATGACGTTGCCGGAGCGGAGTTCCTGTGCGGTCTTCATTCGGGATTCCCAAAAATGCTGAAAAATAAAAACGTTAGATTATACCTTGGTGGAGCAGAACTTGACGAGTGCCGAGGCTAGATCAGGGTGTTCGGCGAGTTCTGTTCGCCATTGCCTGTTGTAGTCGGCAATTTGCTGGTGGTGGGCCAGAAAATCAGTCAATGCCGGTTCCAATTGCAGGCCGCTGTTCCAGGTGTGAAAAAGTGCTCGGCAAACGGATTTCAGTGCCTCATCGGGCATCTTTGCCGTATATCGGTCGAGGAATGCGTCCAATTTGACGAGATGCGCATCCTCACCCTGTTTGTAGATTTGCCAGACGAAAGCTTGACCGGCCCACTGAGCGCGCAGGAAGGAGTCTTCGCCCCGGACGAAATTGACGTCGCATTGCCGCAGCAATTGGTCGTATCCATCGAGCGGCAGGAAGGGGATTGGGGTAATACGCAATTTGCCATGCAGCCAGGGCCCGGGTTTGCCGAAATGGCGTTCGACGGCTGCCAGTGGTTTGCCGGGGGGCACCAGGCATTCGATGGGCGAGTTCTGCGCCGCCAGGGTGTCGAGCAATTCTCCAACCGGGGCCGTGTCGTAGCAGAACAGACTAATTTTCAGTTCATGGTTGGGGTTGAAGGTACATCTATCCGGCGGTTCGACTGCGATGGCGCGGTTTTCGCGCAACAAGCCACCGCTGCGCTCCGTGAAGCCGGGGAAGTAGAAGTGCTTGACCAGCGGCAGGCAGGGGTGAGGGGAGGCCATGCCGTGGCAGCTTTCGGCCCAGCTTTCTGCGGTCAGGTATTCAAGATTGATCCAGCAGGGCTTGTCGTCGGCCCGCGCCATTCGTTGGATGTAGGATTCAGGCAAGTCGCAGGCGAAGGCTTCGATGACGACATCGGCGACCCGGTCGACGGTCGAAGAGGGCGTCCAATGCCGGATTTCGACCCCCGCAACCTGTTGCTGGTCGCATTGCGTGCTGATTTCAGGGCACAATGGTTTCAAGCTATTCAGGTCGTCCACCCATAGGCGGACGAGCCGTTGATGTTCGCTCGTCAGCTGTCTGGCAAGGCGCCAACAAACGCCGATGTCGCCAAAATTGTCGATGACCCGGCAGAAGATGTCCCAATGTCGCTGCATGGGCGCCATGCTAACATCCCCGCCATGCCTTTATTTAAAGACCCTCAGGACTGTACGGCCTGTCCGCGACTGGCCGCTCACCTCGCCATGATTCGCCAGCGTGATCCTAATTGGCACGCTTTGCCGGTTCCCGCTTTTGGCCCGTTGGACGCCCGTTTGCTGGTGGTCGGACTGGGGCCGGGAGAAAAGGGTGCCAACCGAACCGGCCGCCCATTTTCCGGCGACGTTGCCGGTGAACTGCTCTATCCGGCACTGCACCGCTTTGGTTATGCCAGCAGTCCCGAGCCGCTGGGGTCGGACAAGTGGGCCAATCCGGCCATGCAGCTGACCGACTGCCGGGTGACCAATGCCGTGCGTTGTTTGCCGCCAGCGAACAAGCCGGTGACGGCTGAAATCCGTCAATGCAATGGTCATCTCAAAGCCGAGTTGGCGGCCATGCCCAAGCTCGAAGTGATTGTCGCCCTGGGAGGGGTCGCCCATCAGGCCTTGTTATGGGCTTATGGTCTGAAGCTCAAGGAGCATGTCTTCGGTCACAACGTGACGCATGCCTTGCCCGATGGCCGCTTGCTGGTCGATAGCTATCACTGCAGCGGCTACAACTGGCGTACCGGACGTCTGTCGCGGGAAAGCTTCGAGGCCGTGTTTGCCGGCATCAAGGCACGGCTCGGTTAAACCTGTTTCGCCATGAGCTTTGATTCGAAGGCGTTCCTTGCCACGTTAACCGAGTTGCCGGGGGTTTACCGCATGCTCGGCGAGGGCGGGGCGGTGCTCTATGTCGGCAAGGCAAAAAATCTCAAGAAGCGGGTTAGCTCGTATTTTCGGGAAAATCTGCCGAGCTTGCGCATCGCCCACATGGTCAGCCAGATCGTCGCCATCGAGACGACGTCGACGCGAACCGAAGCGGAAGCCTTGCTGCTTGAGAACAACCTGATCAAAACGCTGGCGCCGCGCTACAACATCCTGTTTCGCGACGACAAGTCCTACCCCTACATTGTCGTGACGCGTGGCGAGTTTCCGCGGCTCGGCTTCTATCGGGGTAATCCCGACCGCAAGGCGGATTATTTCGGGCCGTACCCGTCCTCCTGGGCGGTACGCGACAGCATTCACCTGTTGCAGAAGATGTTCCGCCTGCGCACCTGTGAAGACACGGTGTTCGCCAATCGTTCCCGCCCCTGCCTGCTTTACCAGATCAAGCGCTGCAGCGGGCCATGCGTCGAGCGGATCTCCCCGGAGGAGTATGCCGGCGATGTCCAGTTGGCTGCAATGTTCCTGCTCGGCAAGCAGCAGGAAGTCACCAAGCGACTGAACAAGGCGATGGAGGAGGCATCGGAGCGGCTGGCTTTCGAGCAGGCGGCCATCTATCGTGACCAGATCCAGTCCTTGCATCAGGTGCAGGAGAAGCAGTTTGTCTCCAGCAGCAAGGGCGAGGACGTGGATGTCATCGTCGCTCTGAAGGTGTCGGGGCAACTCTGCGTCAATCTGGCGATGATTCGTGGCGGACGGCATCTTGGCGACCGGCCCCTGTTTCCAACCAATGTGGGCGAGTCGACGGCGGCCGATGCCAGTGCAGCATTCATCAGGCAGCACTATTCGATGCACCCGGCACCGGCCCGCCTGCTCGTCTTCCCGCAACTGGCGGAAGAGGAAAAGAGCGAACTGGAGAGTGCACTGGCGGAACTGGTCGGCCGACCCGTGCCGATCCAGGAAGGACGCTCGGAGCTGCATCGTGCCTGGGTCGAAATGGCGCAACAGAATGCGCGCCTGGCCATCCTGGCGCGCAATCAGGCGACCGCTCAACAGGAACAGCGCCTGGCTGCCTTGCAGGATGCGCTGCAATTGCCGGAGGCCATCTCGCGAATCGAGTGCTTCGATATCAGCCACACGATGGGGGAGGCGACGGTTGCTTCCTGCGTGGTCTATCAGGGTAACGGGATGAAGAAGTCGGATTACCGCCGCTTCAATATTCGCGACATCCAGCCGGGCGACGATTATGCCGCCATGCGTCAGGCGGTGAGCCGACGTTACGACAAGGTGGCCAATGGCGAGGGAACTGCGCCCGACCTGATCCTGATCGATGGCGGCAAGGGGCAGGTTGCGTCGGCCTATGCCGCCCTGGCCGATCTCGGCCTGAGCCAGATCCCGATGATCGGCGTGGCCAAGGGCGAGGAGCGCAAGCCGGGTCTGGAAACACTGATTTTCCCCGAGGGGCGGGAACCGCTACAATTGCCGCCGGAACACCCGGCCCTGCATCTGATTCAGGAAGTTCGCGACGAAGCCCACCGCTTTGCCATCACCGGCCATCGGGCTCAACGTGGCAAGGCGCGCAAGACCTCGACGCTGGAAAGCTTGCCCGGGGTCGGCCCGGCTCGGCGCAAGGCACTGGTTGCACGCTTTGGCGGTTTGCCCGGAGTTCTCGCGGCCAGCGCGGAAAAACTGGCAGAAGTCCCCGGCATCAGTCGGGAGTTGGCCGAAAAAATCTATTCAGCGCTACATTAAGGTATGCCACTCAATCTGCCCATCCTGCTCACCTGGCTTCGTATCGTCGCGATCCCTTTGCTGATTGCGGTCTATTACCTGCCTGCCAGCTGGGCAAGCATGGCCGAGCGCGATCTGGCCGCAACCCTGATTTTCATGGCGGCCGCCTTGACCGACTGGGCAGATGGCTATCTGGCCCGTAAACTGAATCAGACATCCGCCTTCGGCGCGTTTCTCGACCCGGTTGCCGATAAGCTGATGGTTGCTGCTGCATTGATCATTCTCGTTCAGCTTGGACGAATCGATGCGATCATCGCCATGATCATCATCGGGCGTGAAATTACCATTTCGGCGTTGCGTGAGTGGATGGCGAAGATCGGTGCTGCCAAGAGCGTTGCCGTTTCTATGCTGGGCAAGATCAAGACGGCGGCGCAGATGCTGGCGATTCCCCTGTTGCTTTATTACGTACCCTTGCTCGGCTATGACACTCGTCTGGCCGGAAACTGGCTGATCTGGATTGCGGCGCTGCTGACATTGTGGTCGATGGGCTATTACCTGCGCATGGCCTGGCCGGAGATCGCCAGTCGTAGTCAGGAAAAGTAGCGAAAAAGTGTTGACTAGTTCAGAGCGTCGTCTATAATGCGCGCTCTGTTTGACGCGGCAGTAGCTCAGTTGGTAGAGCGATACCTTGCCAAGGTATAGGTCGAGAGTT
>DAIMCQ010000016.1:0-26731 GCA_036726285.1 Azonexus sp. | reverse complement strand
GCCTCGCGAGCCCGCGAGGCTTCGACGATCTTGCCGGTAATCACCTTGGCATCGGCCGGGCGTTCGAGCAGGAAGTCAGCCAGTTTCTGGGCAACCACTTCTTCGACGGCCGGGCGGGCTTCGCTGGAAACCAGCTTCATCTTGGTCTGCGAGGCAAACTTGGGATCGGGCATCTTGACCGACAGCACGCAGGCCAGGCCTTCGCGCATGTCGTCGCCGGCGATCTCAACCTTGGCCTTCTTGGCGATTTCGTGTTCGTCGATGTACTTGTTGATGACGCGGGTCATCGCGGCACGCAGGCCGGTCAGGTGCGTACCGCCATCGGATTGCGGAATGTTGTTGGTGAAGCAGAGCACCTGTTCCTGATAGGAATCGTTCCACTGCATCGCCACTTCGACGCCGATGGTGACGCCGGTATCGCCCACCTTGGCTTCACCGGCCGAATAGAAAATATTCGGGTGGAGAACCGACTTGCTGCGGTTGATGTATTCGACAAAGCTCTGCACGCCGCCGGCAAAGGCAAACAGTTCGTCCTTGCCCGAACGCTGGTCCACCAGACGAATGCTGACGCCGTTGTTGAGGAAGGACAGTTCGCGCAGACGCTTGGCGAGGATTTCGTAGTGGAACTCGACGTGGCCGAAGATTTCCTCGTCGGCCGAGAAATGCACTTCGGTACCGCGCTTTTCGGTATCGCCCAGCACCTTCAGCGGCGAGATTTCAAAGCCGTCACGGGTTTCCAGGCAGCGATCGACCGGCACGCCGCGCTGGAATTCCATGAAGTGCTTTTTGCCATCGCGACGGATGGTCAGGCGCAGCCACTTGGAGAGCGCATTGACGCAGGACACCCCCACCCCGTGCAGACCACCTGATACCTTGTAGGAGTTCTGGTTGAACTTGCCGCCGGCGTGCAGTTCGGTCAGCGCGATTTCGGCAGCGGAACGCTTCGGTTCGTGCTTGTCGTCCATCTTGACGCCGGTCGGGATACCCCGGCCGTTGTCGATGACGCTGATTGAATTATCGACGTGAATGGTAACGGTGATGTCGTCGCAATGCCCGGCGAGGGCTTCGTCGATCGAGTTGTCGACAACTTCGAAAACCAGATGGTGCAGACCGGTGCCGTCAGAGGTATCGCCGATGTACATGCCCGGGCGCTTGCGGACGGCTTCCAGGCCTTCGAGGATCTGGATGCTGGATTCGCCGTAAGCCGGCGAAACTTCAGCCGGGCTGCCCATTTGCGTACTTTCTTCGCTCATTGAATATTCCACGTGAAACTAGGTAATTAAATCAGGGATCAAATCCGCATCGGCATGACGACGTACTTGAATCGCTCGTTGCCCGGCACGGTGATCAACGCGCTCGAATTGGCGTCGTTGAAACTCCACTGGATTTCGTCGGTGTGCAGGTTGTTCAGCACGTCGAGCAGATAACTGACGTTGAAACCGACATCGATCGCATCGCCCTGGTACTGGACTTCGATTTCTTCCTGCGCTTCTTCCTGTTCGGCATTGGCGGCGATCAGCTTCAGGCTATTGTCGCCCAGAACGACGCGCACTCCGCGGAATTTCTCGTTGGTCAGAATCGCGGCACGGCTCATCGCCTGCATCAGCATCTGGCGACCGACGGTCATGTGATTCTTCAGCGTCGCCGGAACGACGCGTTCGTAATCGGGGAACTTGCCGTCAATCAGTTTGGAAACCAGAACCACCGAACCGAAAGCAAAACGTACCTGGTTGCTCGCCAGCGTGATGTGCAAAGGTTCCTCATTATCGACCAGCAGACGGTTCAATTCGAGCACGGTCTTGCGCGGCAGGATCATTTCCTGGCGCGGCAGGTCGGCTTCGATTTCGACGCTGGCAAAGGCCAGGCGATGACCGTCGGTGGCCACGGCGCGCAGTTCCTTGCCTTCGACCAGCAGCAGCAGGCCGTTCAGGTAGTAACGGACGTCCTGTGCCGCCATGCTGTACTGAGTCTTGCCCAGCAACTGGCGGAAAGCCTTCTGGGAAATCTGGAATTCCTTGGTTTCCCCTTCAGTCATCGTCATCCGCGGGAAATCGTCGGCAGGGAGGGTTTGCAGATTGAAGCGGCTCTTGCCGCCGCGCACTTGCAGACGCTTGTCTTCAAGGCTGAGGCTGACTTCGGTGGTATCCGGCAGCGAACGCAGGATTTCCTGCAACTTGCGTGCACCGACCGTGACAGCGCCATCGCCGTCGCCACCGGCACCGTCGGTTGCCGTGGTGATCTGGATTTCAATATCGGTTGCCAGCAGGGTGAGCCGATCACCCTTCTTTTCCAGCAGGACATTGGACAGGATGGGCAGCGTGTGACGACGTTCAACAATTCCCGACACAGACTGCAGCGGGGCTAAAAGCGTGTCTCTTTGGGTTTTAATAAGAACCATAAATAAAATTCCTTTAAAGACTATATCGGGAACAGTTCTGTGGATAACCGAAAATTTACGTTTATTTTCAGACGATTAATTCAAAAACCGGGTTCTGCAAAAAGCTCTGAATTGCCTGTGGATGAATTCTGGATAATTTTCCCATAAAGGCTAAAACTCGGTTAGCCCACAATTCCCTGACAGCTTTCCCACAGACTTATCGACAGCCTTTATCCTTTCAATACTTGCAGCAATACATGCAGGTCGTGGTTGAGTTCGTTTTCCTTGGTACGCAAAGAATCGATGGTTTTGACTGCGTGAATCACCGTCGTATGGTCGCGACCGCCGAAAGCATCGCCGATTTCCGGGAAACTGTGCGAGGTCACTTCCCGGCATAGCCACATCGCCACCTGGCGCGGACGAGCAATGGCGCGTGTTCGCTTTTTCGAGAACAAGTCGGCAACCTTGATCTTGTAGTAGTCGGCAACGGTCTTCTGGATATTGTCCATGCCGACATTGCGCACCGAACCGATCAGGTCCTTCAGTGCTTCCTTGGCCAGATCCAGCGCGATCACACGGCCGTGGAAAGAGGAATAGGCCAGCACTTTCTTCAAGGCCCCTTCCAGTTCGCGCACATTGGAGCGCAGGTGCTTGGCAATGAAGAAGGCCACTTCGTCGTCGAGCTGCAAGCCTTCCGCTTCAGCCTTCTTTTTCAGAATGGCGACACGCATTTCCAGTTCCGGCGGTTCGATCTGGACTGTCAGGCCCCAATCGAAACGGGTAACCAGACGATCATCCAGGCCATTGATGTCCTTCGGATAGGTATCGCAGGTGATGATGATCTGCTTGCGTGCCTCGATCAGCGCATTGAACAGGAAGAAGAACTCTTCCTGCGAACGGTTCTTGCCGTTGAAGAACTGCACGTCGTCGAGCAGCAGGACATCGAGCGAGCGATACATCCGCTTGAAGGTGTCGAAGGATTTCTGCTGATAAGCCCGCACCACGTCGGAGTAATAGTCCTCGGCATGCACGTAACGGACGATCTTTTCCGGGTTTTCGCGCAGGATGGTGTTGCCGATGGCGTGAATCAAGTGGGTCTTGCCGAGGCCGGCACCGCCATAGATGAACAGCGGGTTGTAGGCGCCGCCCGGATTGTTGGCGACCTGAACGGCCGCAGCGCGGGCCAAGTCGTTGGCCTTGCCGACCACCAGGTTGTCAAAGGTGAACGACGAAAACAGGCGGGATTTTTCGTAATTACTGCCCTTGCCGCGATTTTTCTCCACAGCCGGTTGCTGAACCGGTGCCGCTTCACCCGGACTGTTTGCTGCGCTGCCTGGACGAGCTTCGCCGGCCGGGGCGGCTTTCGGGCTGCCGATGATCAGCGCAATGCTGACCGGTTCGTTGAAAAAGGCACGGCAGTAATCTTCGATGCGGCCGAGATAGCGATCGCGAACCCATTTAAGAATGAAACTGTTTGGCGCGATCAGGCGCAAACCTTCAAGCGGTGCGCCTTCACCTTCAAGCCGCAGAGGCTTGATCCAGGTGTTGAATTGCTGCGCGGGCAATTCCTGCTCAAACCGCTGCAAACAGGATTCCCAGAAACCGGTCATCGACGACTACACTCCTCCCCGCATTGCCGAATCGACTTGCGGTTTAACTATATGATTTATTTGCTAATGCTTTAACAAAATTGGCGGCCCTGGGGCCGCCGTCTAGAGGCCGTATTCTACCCGCCATCCACAAAGTTATCCACAGCATTGACAAATAATTGATCTTGACAAGCTCTATGAAAACACGGTGTAATCACGTGTTTTTCTTAGCACATCAAGGGATTACCAACATGAAACGCACGTATCAACCGTCGGTCGTGCGCCGCAAGCGCACCCATGGCTTCCTGGTCCGTATGCGCACCAAGGGTGGCCGTGCAGTTATCGCTGCTCGCCGCGCTAAGGGTCGCAAACGTCTGGCTGTTTAAACCGGACGTTCGGCGAGGTGGCACAAACCTTCGCCAGACGATATCGCCTGACAAAAACGGATGAGTTCTCATCCGTTTTTGGTTTCAGGAAGGCGATTCGTGGAACATTGCTGATGCTGCACTATCAGCCAAGGCCTGCCGAATTCACCGAAG
This sequence comes from Azonexus sp., assembly GCA_036726285.1. Taxonomy (GTDB): domain Bacteria; phylum Pseudomonadota; class Gammaproteobacteria; order Burkholderiales; family Rhodocyclaceae; genus Azonexus. The sequence goes on along the minus strand of DAIMCQ010000016.1, from coordinate 22,226 downwards.
CGCGCCTGGGTTTGGTCGTCGGCAAAAAATTGCTCAAGCGATCGGTTGACCGTAACCGAGTCAAACGTATCATTCGCGAACAATTTCGTTGTCAGCGGGAAAACCTGCCGGCTTGCGACTTGGTCGTCCGGCTGGCTGTCAAACCGAAGCCGCTCGATAACAAGTTGTTGGTAGGTGATTTTCTCGCTTTGCTGGAAAAGCTGCGACGGCCACGGCCGAAGCGGAATGAATGATGAAGCGCATATTGATCGGCATGTTTCGGGTCTATCAGTATGCGATCAGCCCGTTTCTGGGGCGGCGCTGCCGTTTTTTTCCGAGTTGCTCGGAATATGCGGTAGAGGCAGTAGAGAAACATGGTGCCATCAAGGGTGGCTGGCTAGGCGTCAAGCGCCTCTGTCGCTGTCATCCCTGGCATCCCGGAGGGTACGACCCCGTACCCTGACTTAAGTTTTTTTTGTAGGCAGTTCATGGATACTCGACGCCTGATCCTGGTTTTGATCTTCACATTCTCCAGCTTCATGCTGTGGGAAAACTGGCAGAAATATAACCAGCCGAAACCCGCCACTGAGGCCGTTGCTGCCAGCCAAGCCGGAGCTGCACCCAAGCCGTCTGCTGCGCTGCAGCCAGGATCAGCCCCGGCAAGCCCGGTTGCGCCCACCTCGGCCGCCAACACCGGTGAAACCTTCACGATCAGTACCGACCTGATGAAGGCAACCATTTCCACCCTGGGTGGCGATCTCGTCCGCCTCGAATTGCTCAATTACAAAGAGCACGAGGACAAGCAGAAGAATTTCGTGCTCTTCGACGAAAAGCACCAATACATGGCGCAGAGCGGTCTGATCGGCCAGGGCTTGCCAACTCATCGTACCGTTCTCAAGCGTGTCGACGGCCCGGCAGCGCTGGCTGATGGCGCCAACGAACTGGTTGTCCGTCTCGATGCCCCGGCTGAAAATGGTGTCAAGGCAACCAAGGTACTAACCTTCAAGCGCGGTTCCTACGTGGTCGATGTCGCCTGGGAAGTTGCCAATGGCAGCGATAAGGCACTGGCGCCGCATGCCTACTTCCAGTTGCAACGCGATGATGTTGCGCCTTCCGGCGAAACCCGCATGGTTTCGACCTTCACCGGCTCGGCTGTCTATACCGAAACCGACAAGTACCAGAAGATTGCTTACGAAGATATCGCCAAGGACAAGGCCAAATTTACCAAGACAGCCGATAACGGCTGGCTGGCCATGGTTCAGCACTATTTCGTTTCGGCCTGGATTCCCAAGGACAAGACGCAACGCGAGTTCTATATGCGCAAGCTCGAAGGCAGCAATGTTTTCCAGGCCGGCGTAATCGTTCCTGTTGCCGAGATTGCACCGGGTGCCAAAGCTGCCACGGCTGTTTCGCTGTATGCCGGACCGCAGGAACAATCGGCACTCAAGGCTGTCGCTACCGGACTTGATCTGGTGGTCGACTATGGCTGGCTAACTATTGTTGCTGCCCCGATCTTCTGGGCACTGCAAGCCATCCATAGCCTGGTCGGCAACTGGGGCTGGGCAATCATTACCCTGACCGTCATCCTGAAGGGTATTTTCTTCCCGCTCTCCGCCGCCTCCTACAAGTCGATGGCCAAGATGCGCGTGCTGACGCCCCGTCTGGCTCAATTGAAGGAACGCTATGCCGACGACAAGCAGCGCCTCAATCAGGAGATGATGAAGCTGTACCAGACGGAAAAGGTCAATCCGTTGGGTGGTTGCCTGCCGATCCTGGTGCAGATTCCGGTATTCATTGCCCTTTACTGGGTATTGCTCGGCGCCGTCGAAATGCGTGATGCACCGTGGATCCTGTGGATCAAGGATCTGGCATCGCCGGACACGCTGTTTGGCGTGATTCCGGGGATCAACATCCCGGTCGGCTTGTTGCCCATTCTGATGATGATCTCGATGTTCATCCAGACCAAGCTCAACCCCACCCCTCCGGATCCGATCCAGGCCAAGGTCATGTTGTTCATGCCCCTTCTTTTCGGTCTGATGTTCTTCTCATTCCCGGCTGGTCTCGTGCTGTACTGGGTGGTCAACAACGTTCTTTCGATCGCCCAGCAATGGCAGATCACCCGCATGATCGAAAGCGGCGGCAAGGCAGCCAACGACGCCAAGATCTGACGTGAAATCCGACACCATCGCCGCCATCGCCACGGCGCCCGGCCGTGGTGGTGTCGGCGTCATCCGCATCTCGGGCAGCAATTTGCTGCCCTTTGCTTTTGCACTGACCGGCAAAAGCCCCAAGCCGCGCTTCGCCACCCTGGCCAATTTCCTGGCGGCTGACGGAGCAACGATCGACAGCGGTCTGCTGCTCTATTTCCCCAATCCGGCATCGTTTACCGGCGAGGACGTACTCGAATTGCAAGGCCACGGCGGCCCCGTCGTCATGCAGATGCTGCTTGGCCGTTGCCTTGATCTCGGCGCCCGCCTGGCCGAGCCCGGTGAATTCAGCCGGCGCGCCTTCCTCAACGGCAAACTCGACCTGGCCCAGGCCGAAGCCGTTGCCGACCTGATCGATGCCGCCACCACCAGCGCGGCCCGTTCGGCGGTACGTTCGCTGCAGGGTGAATTTTCCAAAGCCATTCACAGCCTGACCGATGAGTTGATCAACCTGCGCATGCTGGTCGAGGCAACACTGGATTTTCCCGAAGAAGACATCGATTTCCTGAAAGCCGCCAATGCCTTCGGCCGCCTGGAAAATCTCCAGATCAAGCTGGCCGAAGTCTTCGACCGTGCCGGCCAGGGAAAACTGCTGCAAAGCGGCCTGCACGTCGTTCTGGCCGGTCAGCCCAACGTCGGCAAGTCCTCCCTGCTCAATCGGCTAGCTGGCGACGATCTGGCCATCGTCACGCCGATTGCCGGTACCACCCGCGATGCCCTTCGTTCAACCATCCAGATCGAAGGCATACCGCTGCATATCATCGATACGGCCGGCCTGCGCGAAACCGAGGATGAGGTCGAGCAGATCGGTATCGAACGCAGCTGGCGCGAAATCGAGCGCGCCGATGTCGTGCTCTTGCTGGTCGATGCCCGGGCCGGTGTTGCCGCAACAGATCGGGAGATTCTCGACCGCCTGCCCGAACGTCTGAAACGCATCACCGTGTTCAACAAGATCGATCTCTGCGCCACCAGCGCCGAACGCCATGAAGAAGCCGAAACCACGGCAATCTCGCTTTCTGCCCGTTCCGGCGACGGCATCGAATTACTGCGTCAGGAGTTGCTGCGTATTGCCGGCTGGCACCAAACCGAAGACGTCTTCATTGCCCGTGAAAGGCATCTGCGTGCCCTGGCCAGTGCCCAGGAGCACATAGCGGCAGCCCGACAAGTAGTCGAAGGCAGTTTCCCCGCACTGGAACTCTTCGCCGAAGAACTTCGCCTGGCCCAGCAATCCCTGGGTGAAATCACCGGCGAATTCACCGCCGATGACCTTTTAGGCGTCATTTTCAGCCGTTTTTGCATCGGAAAATAAGCTGTTTTACCCAGTCTGACAAAGCTGTGGACAAGTTGTCAGTGCTTTGGGGATCAATCGCTAATCCACAGCAACACCAAAATCTGTGCACATTTCATCCACAGGCAGTTCAGAGCTTTTTGAAGAGCCTGATTTGTTCATCAATATACTGAATTAATTAACAAAATCTGACTTATCCACAGAACTGTTGTTGGTATAGTCGTTATAAGAGCTTTATATATAACTCTTCTTAGTAAACCAACAAGCACACGGCGATAGCCTTTCAACAAAACCAAACGGCTAAAAACGTCTGCCAATAGCTACCTGCAAATTTCGGGAAATTTCTGTTCAATGGATGTGCTTGACCCCAACCTGCTGGCCTTATTGATTGCTGCTTTCATTGCTGGTGGGATTGATGCCGTTGTCGGCGGCGGTGGCTTGATCCAAATACCGGCTCTGTTTGCCATTCATCCAGCTGAATCCGCAGCTACCCTGTTTGGCACCAACAAGTGCGCCAGCGTAGTCGGGACCCTGAATGCCACCTGGCGTTATGCCCGCCAGGTCCGGATGCCCTGGCGAACCATCCTGCCTGCTGCCATAGCGGCTTTTGCTTTCTCTTACCTTGGTGCGGCAGCTGTGGCGTGGTTACCCAAGGATTCGGTCCGGCCGCTGATCTTGGTGCTGCTCGTGCTGGCTGCCTTGTACACGCTGAAACGCAAGGATTTCGGCCAGATTCACCGACCCGCCCACGGTGGACATCAGGAATTGATCTACGCCACCTTGCTCGGTGGCGTGATTGGCTTCTACGACGGTTTTTTTGGACCGGGTACTGGCAGTTTCCTGATCTTTCTCTTTGTCCGTTTTTTCGGTTTCGATTTCCTGCACGCTTCGGCCAGCGCCAAGGTGGTCAACGTCGCGACGAACCTGGCGGCACTCGCTTATTTCGTTCCGAATGGTTACGTTTTGCCTTTGCTCGCCGCCTTGATGGCAGTGGCCAATGTCAGCGGCTCGATGGCTGGGACCAGGCTGGCCTTGAAACATGGCAGCGGATTCGTCCGCAAGGTGTTCCTGCTGGTGGTTGGTGTTCTGATCGTCAAATTTGCCTGGGATACCTTTACGCGCCTGTAATACTTTTTCCGGAACTCAAGGCCGGCACGGACTTCTAATAAAATCCGGCCACTTCGTTTGAGGATCAGTCATGCGCATCACGCTTGTTCACCCCGCGGGTTTCAATTTTGTTCCGGGGCAACCCGATTTTTCCGTGCTGGCCAATCGAATGGCACCCATCGGCATCATGCAATTGGCTTCCTGGCTGGAAAAATTCGGGCACAGCGTGCAATTGCACGATTGCCTGGGGCCGTATGCACCGCCGACGATTGCTGAAAATGCCGAGATCGTTCTGGCCACCGATCCGGAAATGGTTGGCTTTTCCGCCACCACTTCCGGATTCATGGATGCGTTCGAGATCGCTGCCTACATTCGCGAGCGCCGGCCGGACATCAAGATCACTTTCGGCAACGTTCATGTTTCCTCGATCGGTGCCCCCATTCTCGAGCACTTCCCGGAGATTGACTACCTGATCATCGGCGAAGGCGAAGGCGCCATGCTCGATCTGGCTGACGGCAAACCGCTCAAGGAAATCGGCAACCTGATCTACCGCGATGAAAGTGGCAAGATCCGGATCAATCCCCGGCGCGACCGCATTCTCGATCTCGACGAACTGCCCTTCCCCGCCTACGAAAAGCTGGCCGGCTTTCCGCATGCCTATCACCTGCCGCTGTTTGCCTACGAAAAGCGTTACGGCGCGACGATGATCACCTCGCGCGGCTGTCCCTATACCTGTTCCTTCTGTGACCGGACCGTGTTCGAGCGTCTGTACAAGACCAACTCGGCGCAATACACCTATGATCACATGAAGTATTTGCGGGACAAGTTCGGCGTCTATCACATCAACATGTACGACGATCTGTTCACCGCCAAGAAACAGCGGGTCTTCGAACTCTGCGAGCTGTTGATCGAGAAGCCGCTCGGTATCCAGTGGAATTGCGCCATCCGGACCGGTCATACCTCGGATGAAATGCTGGCCAAACTGAAACAGGCCGGCGTGTTGATGGTTTCGATGGGTATCGAATCGGCCGATCCGGGCATGATGGAACGCCATAAGGCCGGTGTCACGCTGGATGCGGTACGCGATACCGTGCGCCAGATCCACGCCGCCGGCATGCGCGCCAAGGGCTTGTTCATCTTCGGCATGCCCGGCGAAACGCCGGAAACCGTCAAGGTGACCAGCGATTTCATCTTGTCGCTCGAACTCGACGAAATGAACATGACCAAGTTCAGCCCGCTGCATGGCGCACCGATCTGGGACGAATGCGTTTCCGGCGTTTCCGGCGAAATGATCGAAGACTGGCGGCTGATGAACTGCCTGAATTTCGTTTTCCTGCCTCACGGCTTCAAGTCGCGGGAGGAAATGGATGCACTGTACAACTGGCACGTCAAACGCTTCTACAACAGCAAGGGTTACCATCGGCGGTTTGCCAAGCGCCTGTGGGCGCATCGCTGGAGTCTCTGGCACGTGCTCAAGCATTTGCCAGAAACCATCGCCGCGGCCCGTTATTTCAGCGCCAACAAGGCGCAGCTGGAAAAGGCCAAGCGCGAATTCAAGCTGCATCCCCGCCAGCCGGTCGGCTTGCAGCCCTTCCTCAGTCCGGAATTGCAGGTCGATAACATCGTTTCGATGTCGCCGGTCAAACTGTCGCGCCGGGAAGTGATGAAAACGGTACTGACGGCGGCGGAAGAAGGATCCTCGTGTTGCACGCCGCCGGCATTGCAGGCCGCTGTATAATCCTCGTCCCGGGGGGGTTCGAAGATGAGAAAAAGTTCGGTTTTTCAACATGTTCGGCTGGTATTGGCGCTGTTGGTGATTGCTGCTTTGCCGGCCTGCAAGGGGTCTGACAGCAAGCCGGATGAGAACAGGCCGGCCGCCGAAGCCAGGAAAGATGCTGCGTTGCGCAACGGTTTTGCCTGTTGCAACCTGCATTACGAGGGCGACTGGATCAGCGATTCCAACCTGGCCCAGCTTGCCTTCATTCCGGCCGGTACGCCGATCAAGGTCAAGAAAATCGAAGGTTATCGGGCTTACGTCGATGTCGATGGCAAGGCCATGCGCCTTGGTCACGATTACGGTCGGGAGCAGGAAACCACCGAGCAGTGGGTGAACAAGATCGTCGTGCTGGAAGATCCGAAACTGAAGATCGCCAAGTTCCCGTCGCTCACCCGCAAGGCGATCGAAGCCGGCAAATTGTTGAAAGGGATGACCAAGGAGCAGGTGATCATGGCGGTCGGTCATCCGCAAACCAACGAAAATCCGAAGCTGGATGGCCCTTACTGGCGTTACTGGTGGTCGAGTTTCGGTCCTTATTACGTGTATTGGTCGGGTAACAAGGTCAGCAAGATCGATGGCCACTCGGAAACGGTGGGCAACATGACATACAAAGGCAAATAATTTTTCGCCGCCACAGAGAACAAGACAGGCTTCAAGCTATGGAACAGCAAACGCAGGGTGTGGAACGCCAGGAATGTGACGTTCTGGTGATTGGTGGCGGTCCGGCCGGGACGACGGTCGCACCGATTCTGGCGGAAAAGGGTTACAAGGTGGTGCTGCTTGAAAAGGCACGCCATCCGCGCTTTCATATCGGCGAATCGCTGCTGCCGGCCAACCTGCCGCTCTTCGAGAAAATGGGCATTGCCGACCAGGTGCGCGAGATCGGCATGGTCAAGCCGGGGGCTGAATTCGTTTCGCCGCATCACGACATGTCGCAGGTCTTCCATTTCGCCGATGCCTGGGACAAGTCGATGCCTTACGCCTATCAGGTCAAGCGCGCCGAATTCGACACGGTATTGATCCGCAATGCCGAAAAGAAGGGCGTTGAGGTGCACGAGAACTGCAAGGCGCGCGCCGTCGACTTCCAGTCCGATAACAGCGCGGTGGTCCGGGCGCAGCATGACGACGGTAGAGAGGTCGAATGGAAGGCCCGTTTCGTGGTCGATGCCTCCGGTCGCGATACCTTCCTGGCCAATCGTTTCCAGATCAAGCACCGCAATCCCAAGCACAACAGCTCGGCCATCTACGGCCATTTCAGCGGGGCCAAACGGCACGATGGCGACGCCGAAGGCAACATCGCCATTTTCTGGTTCGAGCACGGCTGGTTCTGGTTCATCCCGATGATGAACGACGCCACCAGCATCGGCATGGTGACCTGGCCGTACTACATGAAGACGATTGGCGATCGCAGCCTGCAGCAGTTCCTGATGGACGGCATCGCGATGTGCCCGGCCCTGGCCGAACGCCTCAAGGATGCCAAGCTGGAGACCAAGGTCGAGGCAACCGGCAACTTCTCCTATGTCTCCGAACGCAACCACGGCGCCAACTACCTGTTGCTCGGCGACGCCTATGCCTTCATCGACCCGGTCTTTTCTTCCGGCGTGCTGCTGGCCATGAACAGCGGCGTGATCGGTGCCGAAGCCATCGATACCTGCCTGAAAACCCCGGCCAAGGCGGCGGCCGCGCTGAAACGCTTCGATGCGCTGATGAAGCACGGACCGAAGGAGTTTTCCTGGTTCATCTATCGCGTTACCAATCCGATCATGCGCGATTTCTTCATGTATCCGAAGAACATCTTCCGCGTCAAGGAAGCCCTGCTTTCCGTGCTGGCCGGCGACATTTTCGGCAAGACGCCGATCTGGCGTTCGATCTTCATGTTCAAGGTGCTTTACTACATCGCCAACATCATTCAGCCGAAGCGCGCTTTCATGGGCTGGAAACGTCGGACCTTCAATATCCGGCCGGTCGAAGTGCCACCGGTCTATAACGCCTAGTGAACCTCCAGCTCTTTTCCGATCTGTCGCTCGCCGATCTGTCCGATGCCACTACCGGTGGGGCGGATCGGGTGCTGGGCGGCGCCTGGCTGGGCCAGCTCGACCCGGCGGTTGCGCCGGGCTGGCCGGTTCAGGGTATCGCCGCGCCGCTGCTCGGCAAGTCGAACGATTGCTTGCAGGAAATCTGGCGTTGCGACGCGGCCTGTGCTGCCGGTGAATCCGAAGGCATTCTCTGGCGCCGGGCCGGCAACCTGCTTTATGGCGTCATCGAACTCGACGAAAGCCATTTCGTTGCCGGCTTGGCCGGGTCCGCCCTGCAATCGGCGGCGGCGGAAGCCTATCGCCGGATTTTCCGCCTGCTCGACAGCCAGGGTTTGCCCAATCTGTGGCGGGTCTGGAATTACCTGGCCGGGATCAACGCCGAAGTCGATGGGCTGGAACGCTACCGGCAGTTCAATATCGGTCGCCAGGATGCCTTCCTCGAATACCGTCATGTCGTTACCGGCAATGTGCCCGCGGCCTGCGCCATCGGGCTGGCCAGCGGGCCCCTGAGCATCGCCTTCATGGCCGGCGACCAGCCGGCCGTGCCGGTCGAGAACCCCCGCCAGGTCAGTGCCTACAATTACCCGTCGGTCTATGGTCCGCGCAGCCCGACGTTTTCGCGGGCCGCACTGGTTTATCTGCCCGGGCAGGAAATCCTGTTCATTTCCGGCACGGCGAGTATCGTCGGGCACCAGACCGTGCACCCGGGGGATGTCGTCGGTCAATGCCGCGAGTCGATGACCAATATCGCGACGGTGGTGGCCGAAGCCAACCGGCTGGCCCGCACCTCGCCTTACACGCTGGGCGAATTGTCCTACCGGGTTTATATCCGCCATGCCGGCGATTTTTCGCTGGTCGAGGCGACGCTGAGCGACCTGATTGGCGACGCGGTGGAAATTGTCTACGTCCAGGCCGATATCTGTCGGCATGATTTGTTACTTGAAATTGAGGCGATGGCCTCGCACACGCTGGGGAGCCTGTGATGAAATCCGTCGTCAAAACCTGCCTGTCGGCATTGCTCGGGCTTGGCCTCACCGTCCCGGCGGCGCAGGCGGCCGAAGAGAAGCCGCTGTGGGAAATCGGCGCCGGAGTGGCAGCTTTCAGCTTTCCTTCCTACCGCGGTTCGAACCAGACCAACAACTTCCTGATGCCGGTGCTGCATTTCACCTATCACGGCGATTTCCTCAAGGCCGATCGCCAGGGCATACGCGGCAGTTTCTTCGATTCGGACCGGCTCGACCTGACGGTCAGCCTGGCCCTGTCGCCGCCGGTCAGCAGCAAGGATATCGATGCCCGCAACGGCATGTCCGATCTCAAGCCGACTTTCGAAATCGGCCCGCAGATGGATGTCACCTTCTGGCGCTCCGAAAACCGGGCCCGTTTCGTCAAGCTGTTGTTGCCGCTGCGCGCGGCGTTCACGGTTGAAAGCTCGCCCAAGGATATCGGCCTGATCTTCCATCCCAAGCTCAACATGGACATCACCGATCTGCCCGGCCTGCCCGGCTGGAACCTCGGGACGCTGGCCGGGCCGCTGTTCGGCGACAAGCGCCAGCATGCCTATTACTACTCGGTCGGCCAGCAATATGCGACGGCCGACCGGCCGGCCTACGATGCCAAGGGCGGCTATGCCGGCATGCAGTATCTGGTGGCGCTGTCGAAGCGTTTTCCCGGCTACTGGCTGGGCAGCTTCGTCCGTTACGACAACCTGAACGGCGCCACCTTTGCCGATAGCCCGCTGGTTCGCCAGAAGGACTATTTTGCCGCCGGTGTTGCCATCACCTGGATTCTCGGCGAATCGAAAACCCGCGTGACGGTCAATGACTGATTTGCGGCGGTCGGGCAATCCCTTGTGGATTGCCTACGAGTATGTCGCCATGATCGTCGGCCTGAGTGCCCTGGCCATCATCTGCCTGGGCTGGCTGCCCTTCGCCATGCTGCTTTTTCCGCTGGTCTCCCGGGAAGTCGGGCAGCCGTGGGGCCGGTTCATGATTTCCGGCGGCTTCCGTGTCTATCTGCGTATCCTGAGCTGGTTCTGCGCCTGTCGTTTCGATCTTTCCGAACTCGATCAGTTGCGTGACCGTGGACCGCTGATCCTGGCCGCCAATCATCCCTCCCTGCTCGATGCGGTGATGATCATTTCCCGACTGCCCAATGCGGTGTGCGTGATGAAGGCATCGCTGATGGACAACATCCTGTTCGGCGCGGCCGCCCGCCTGGCCCGCTACATTCGCAACAATGCGCCACTGGAGATGATCCTGAGCGCCCGCGAGGAATTGCAGGGCGGTGCCCAGCTGGTGATATTTCCCGAGGGGACGCGCACCGAGAATTTCCCGGTCGACCGTTGTTCGCCGAGTACGGCGCTGATTTCGGGGCGGACCTCGATTCCGGTGCAAACCCTGCTCATCGAGTTTTCGACCCCTTATCTCGGCAAGGCCTGGCCCTTGTTCCGGCGCCCTGCCCTGCCCCTGAGTTGTCGTATCCGTCTCGGCCGCCAGTTTGCGCCGCCGGGCAACATCGCCAGCCTGACCAACGAACTCGAAGCCTATTTTCGCAGCGAACTGGCCGGCAAGTATCCAACCAATACCGCTCCGGCGGTCTGATCCATTGCCATGACCGTCGCCTCGACCAGCCATCTCGTCATCATTCCAAGCTACAACCCCGGACCCAAGGTCCTTGATACGGTTCGTGCGGCGCGCGCCAGGTGGTCGCCGGTGTGGGTGGTGGTCGACGGCAGTACCGATGGCAGCGCCGAGCAATTGCAGGCGCTGGCGACCTCCGATGACGGTCTGCGCGTCATCGTGCTGCCCGAGAACCGGGGCAAGGGATCGGCCGTGCTCGAAGGCATCAGCCAGGCTGCGGCCGCAGGATTTACCCATGCCCTGACCATGGATTCGGACGGCCAGCACCCGGCCGACCTGATTCCCGCCTTCATGGCCGCCTCGCAGGCCCGGCCGGAGAGCATGGTGCTCGGCAAGCCGGTCTTTGCCGCCGATGCGCCGGCCCTGCGCGTCAACGGCCGCAAGGTGTCGAACGGTTGGGCCAACCTGGAAACCCTGTGGATGGGCATCGGCGATTCGCTTTACGGCTTTCGTGTTTATCCGATCCAGCCCCTGCAGCGGGTGATGCAAGCCAATCACTGGATGCGCCGTTTCGATTTTGATCCGGAGGCGGTGGTTCGCTTGTGCTGGGCTGGCGTCAGACCGATCAATATCGATGCACCGGTGCGCTATTTCCGGCCGGATGAAGGTGGTGTCTCGCATTTTCGCTACTTGCGCGACAATACGCTCTTAACCTGGATGCATACCCGTCTGTTCCTGGGTTTCCTGATCCGCCTGCCCATCTTGCTTGCCCGCAAACTAATCGCCTGACTCGATGAATACGACTGAAATCTTCCTGATCGCAATGACGATCATCTTTACCGTGCCTTACCTGATCTGGCGCTTGGGTAATACCGATTATTTCGCGCCACTGGTCGTCGTCCAGATCATCACCGGTATCCTGCTCGGTCCGGGCGTGCTCGGCCGGGCCTTCCCCGACTATTACAGCTTCGTATTCACCCCTGCCGTGATCCAGTCGCTGAACGGTATCGCCTGGTGGGCGGTGATGCTCTTCGTCTGCATTGCCGGCGTTGAACTCGATCTGCGCAAGGCTTGGGCGCATCGTCGCGAAAGTTCGATCACGGCCGGTCTGGCGCTCGGTACGCCCTTGCTCTTCGGCTGTATCGCGGCCGGCTTCCTGTTGCTTTCCGACGGCTGGATGGGACCGAAGGCACTGACCTGGCAGTTCGTACTTGGCGTTGGCATGGCCTGTGCGGTGACCGCCCTGCCCATCCTGATCCTGCTCATGGAAAAGCTGGAAGTCCTGCGCCAGCCGATCGGCCAGCGTATCCTGCGCTATGCCAGTCTGGACGATATCGCCATCTGGGGCGTGTTGGCCCTGATCCTGATGGATTGGGAACGGATCGGGCGGCAGGGCGCTTTCCTGCTGGCTTTCGCCGTTTCCGCCTGGCTGTTCCATCGCCTGATGCTGCGTCTGGCCGAGCGCGACTGCTGGTATGTCGCCCTGATCTGGCTGGCGGTAGTTTCCTTCGGCGCCGACTGGGCCGGTCTGCATTTCATGGTTGGCGCCTTCCTGGCTGGAGCCAGCATGGAGGCCGAGTGGTTCGACCAGGAGAAGATGGACCTGCTGCGCCACCACGTCTTGCTGGTCATCATGCCGGTCTTTTTCCTCAGTACCGGTCTGCGTACCAATTGGGCGCTGGGTGGCGAAGCCGTCTTCGTTGGTGCCGGCTTGCTGCTCTTTGCTTCGGTGAGCGGCAAGCTGATCGGTGTCCAGCTCGCCGGACGCATCCTGAAATGGGCCCCGGGCGAGGCCAGCATCATCGGCTGGCTGCTGCAAACCAAGGCCCTGATCATGATCATTTTTGCCAACATCCTGCTCGACAAACAGATCATTACCAGCGAAGCCTTTACCGCCCTGCTCTTGATGGCGGTGGTCAGCACCATGCTGACCGTGCCGGTGGTCGCCCCGAAGCTGATGCGGATGAAGGAACTGATTTTCCGGAGCACCTGAGGCCACCCCGGTTGCGATTCAGCGCTTGAAGCGGCGAATTGCCGCCGCAAGCGGCTTAGTAACGCGGATAGCGGTTTTCCGCTTCGATCTTGCGCAGGTAGGCTTTTTCCCGGGCTAATTGGCGCTCGGCTTCGTATTGCTGCTGTCGCTCGGCATTGGCCTTTTGTTGTTGCTCGCGTTGCTGATCCCAACGCGCCTGGTTCTCGGCTTGCTGCAGATTGCGCGAAACCTGGTTGGCATAAGCCAGGTCACGTTCGCGCTCGGCTCGCTCGGCGGCTTCGTCGCGACGTTTCTGGTATTCCGCCTTTTCGGCTGCCCGTTTTGCTTCTAATTCCTTTTCGGCTTCGATTTCGGCAATTTTCGCTGCGGCGATCGCCCGTTCGCTTTCGAGGCGGGCTTTTTCCTGCTCGGCCCGATATTTGGCGGTACCGATGGCGCAAGCGACGAATATCGCACCGAACAGCATCCATTTGATCAGACTGCCGCTGCGGCCCTCCTCGACGTACACCACTTCGCGTTCCTGCAGCCGCGTATCGTAACGCTGACGGCGTTGCGGATCGGACAAGGTCGAGAAGGCTTCACGCAGGGCGATCAATTGATTGGTCGCATCCTGGTCGCCATTGGCTGCCTGCTCGGCGGATTTCGCATGCAGGCGCTTGTAGTTGGCGGCGATGGCTTCCGAACTGGCCGATTGATTGACCTCAAGCAGGTCGTAGAGTGTATTTGCCATGGGGATGCTGAAAATTATCGGTTGCGGTAGCCGCGGTTATTGATTTGCTCGCTGGGCGTCGCATCGCCCTGCAAGACCTGGACGCTGTTCCTTTGATGGCGGCCCTGGGCGGCATTCGATTCAAGCTCGTAGAGCTGGGTGTTGTTTTTCTGGTTGACCAATTCGGCTTGGCGGCGCTGATCCCGGCTGACCCCGTCGGTGTGCTGGTCCACCCGGTTGGCACCGCTGGCGCAGGGCGTATCGGAAAAAACCGCTTTGCCGCCTTGAACGCATCTATAGGTCTGGGCCGTGGCGGAAAAGCTGCCGGCAAGGAGTAGAACAAGCATGCAGTGGCGGATCACGATTGTTTCCTGATCGGTAAGTGTCGGTGGATTTTATTCATAGTGAGAATACTCGGCAACGGGGGAAACCCTGGATTTTATTCAGATCATGCCACCGTTGATCGAGATCACCTGGCCGGAAATGTAGGCCGACTTTTCGGAAGCCAGAAAGGCGACCAGGTCGGCCACCTCGTCCGGTTTGCCGGCGCGTTGCATCGGGACGATTTTCTTGATCGTTTCGGCGTCGAAAGCGCCTTCGCTCATCTCGGTGGCGATGATGCCGGGGGCAACCGCGTTGACGGTGATGCCGCGGCTGGCCACTTCCAGGGCGAGCGACTTGCTTGCCGCATGCAGCGCGCCCTTGGCCGCCGAATAATTGACCTGGCCGCGGTTGCCGGTAATGCCGGCGACCGAGGAAATGGTGATGATGCGGCCCCAGCGGGTGCGGATCATCGGCAGGCTGAGCGGCTGGGTGACATTGAAGAAGCCGTTCAGCGAGACATCGAGCACTGAATCCCATTGTTCGCCCGACATGCCGGGAAACACCGCATCGGCATGGATGCCGGCGTTATTGACCAGGATCTGGATCGGGCCGGCGGCGAGCAGTTCTTCGATGGCGGCGGCAGCGGCGGCCCGTTCGGTGACGTCGAAGCTGACCGCCTCGGCACTGCCGCCGGCGGCGAGGATTTCGGCGACGACGGCTGCCGCCTTGCCGATGCTGCGGTTGGCATGGACGATGACGTGATGGCCGTCAGCGGCCAGGCGGCGGCAAATGGCGGCACCGATGCCGCCGCTGCCGCCGGTGACGAGGGCGCGTTTCATGAGCGGGATTCCGGGTTGAGTGCCGTGGCATCGAGGACCACGGCGGCACGGCCGGCCAGCAGGCAGCGACCGGCATGGCTGAGCGAGAACTGGTAGAGGATGTGGTTGCCGTCGCCGGACAGCCGTTCGGCTTCGACTTCCAACTCGCCGTCCAGATGGTCGAGGCGATCGACATGCAACTGCACGCTGCGCACGCTGGTCAGGTAGCCCTGGCGCGGTGCGGCATCCGGATTGGCCAGCAGCGCACCGTGGATGGCCATGGCCTGCGCCGCATACTCGATGCCGTTGGCGGCGCCGAGGCGGCCGTCGGCGCGCAGCGGATTGGCCGGATCGCGATGGCTGACGGCCCGGCAGGCAATCGTGCCGTCCGTCCAGGCGACGACCTCGGAGAGCAGGCACATGTCGCCCTGATGCGGAATGCGGGCGGCGATCCAGGCGCGGTCTAGCACGGCTGCAGCGCCACGTTCAGTTGCATTGGTGGCAGGTAGTCGAGGCATACCGTGCCCGCCTCGCCGCGCGCCAGCAATTGCAGCAGGGGCAGGCTGCGCAGCGCCGGGATGTTGCGGCGCAGCCCTTCCAGGGCCGGATCGGGCATGCTCTGGGCGGCCAGTTCGGTGGTCGTGACGCCGAGGCTGGCCAGCGAACGGGCGGTACGTTGCGGCGTGAGCAGCAAGGCGACGCCGCCGCAATCGGGCGTATCGCGCTTGGCATGCAGCGGTGCCGGATATTCGCTGTCGTAGGCGATGAGCAAGGTCGGCTGCTGGTCGACGATGACCTGGCCGAGCGTGTCGAGCAGGCCGGCGCCGAAACTGGCGTCGAAGCCGCAGATCACCTGGCAGGGCGCCATCGCCCGGGTGGCGATGCCCCAGTAGCCGGCGGCGGCGTTATGCACCGAGTTATGGAAACGGGTCGGCGAAATCTGGCGGTCGTCGGTCGCCAGCTGTTCGCACAAGGCGTGACAGTTGTGGCCGTCGGCACCGGAAGCGGAAAAGACCGTGGCCAGCATCGCGACATCGGCGGCGGCATGGGCGGCGGCTTCGAGGCCGATGGCCAGGGTCAGCTTGACGACCCGGCTGGCCCGGCGCCGCTCGGCTGGCGGCAGGATGGCCGGGGCCGGCAGGACGGAAGCGGCGGCGGCGTAATCCTGTTCGCCGCGCAGCACGGCGCGGGCGGTCGCCCAATCGGGCAGGCCCGGTGCCAGGAAGCCGATGCCTTCGATCCAGGCGGTCAGCGGGGTGGTAGTGCAGGCACTCATGGCGCCACTCCGAAAATCAGGCTGCAGTTGCTGCCGCCAAAGCCGAAGGAATTGCTCAGCGCATGGCGCAACTTGGCCGGGCGGCTGCTCAGCAGGTAATCGAGGCTGATCGCCGGATCGAGCTGACGGGTCTGCGGGCTGCCCGGCAGCAGATCATGGCTGAGCGCCAGCGCACAGATCACTGCCTCGACGGCGCCGGCGGCACCCAGCGTGTGGCCGGTGGCGCCCTTGGTCGAACTGCAGGGAACGCTTTGTCCGAACAGGGCGCTCACCGCCTTGCCTTCGGCGGCGTCGTTGGCCGGAGTGGCGGTGCCGTGCAGGTTGATGTAGTCGATCTGGCCGGCGGTCAGGCCGGCCGAACGCAGCGCCGCTTCCATGGCCAGGCGGGCGCCGAGGCCTTCCGGATGCGGTGAGGACATGTGGTAGGCATCGCTCGATTCGCCGGCGCCGAGCAGCAGGATGCTGCCGCTGGCCGGCTCGGCCGGAAGGCGTTCGAGCAGCGCGAAGGCGGCGCCCTCACCGACCGAAATGCCGTCGCGCTCGGCGTCGTAGGGGCGGCAGGGCTGGCTGGAAGTCAGTTGCAGCGAGGCGAAACCGTATAGCGTGGTCAGGCACAGCGAATCGACGCCGCCGACCAAGGCGGCATCGATGCTGCCGAGCGCCAGTTGGCGGGCGGCGGCGGCAAACACCTTGGCGCTCGACGAACAGGCGGTGGAAACGGCCATGGCCGGGCCTTCCAGCCCGAAATAGTCGCGAGCGAATTCGGCCAGCGAAAACGAGTTGTGCGTCGTCCGGTAAATGAAATCGTCCGGCAAGGCGCCGCTTGCCGGGTCGCGTCGGCGGTAGGCCAGTTCGGTCTGCAGGATGCCGGCGGTGCTGGTGCCGAGGAAGATGCCGACCCGCTTTTTGCCATGCCGGGCGATGGCCGCCCTGACCGTGTCGGCGAAGCCGTCGGCTTCCAGGCCGAGCTGGACCAGCCGGTTGTTGCGGCAGTCGTAGTGCTTCAGCGCCGGCGGCAGGGTTTGCGCATCGACCCCGGCGACTTCGCCGATCCAGGTGTCGAGTTCGACGCTTTCGAAGGTGCAGCGCTGCAGGCCGCTGCGGTCGTCGCGCAGGCCGGCCAGGGTGGCCGCCAGGCCGGAGCCGAGGCAGGTGGTGGCGGTATAGCTGGAAAGGTGGAGCGGGGTCACGATGGGCCTCGAATTCATCAGGCCGTCATTTTAACCGCAGGCTGCGGTGCCAGGGCGGCCTCAGGCGCGGGCCAGGCAGCTGCGATAACGGCCTTCGACGCGGCGGGCGAACCATTCGGTGGTCAGCTGGCGGGTGATCTTCGGGCTTTTCAGGTCGATCCGGGGCATCGCCTGGCGCGCCACCGGGCGTCCGGCCTGGCTGTCGGCCAGCGCCAGGGTGCGCAGGTAGAGCGGGCTTTGCCCGAAGCCGGCAGTTTTTTCCAGCAACAGGTCGCGACGGATTTCCGCCCGGCTCAGCCGCAGCTTGCCGGCCAGCCCCTGCAGTGCCGTTTCGACACTGCTCGGTTGCGGGCTGGGCTTGCCGGACTGGTAGCGCAACAGGTCGCCGTCGAGGCTGAGGGCCTGCCCGCTGAGCTGGCCGAGCGCCGCCTGGAAGGCCGCATTGCGGCTGCTGTAGCGGCCGGCATTGAAGTCGGCGAAGCGATAGACCACATCGTCGTAGGGGGCCGGGTAATCGAGCAGGATGGCGCTGCCGAAATAGACCCCGCCGCGCCGGGTGAACACCTCGTCGCGGATGCTGCGGCCGGGCGGGTAGGGATAGGGCTTGTCGCGGGCGAACTGTTCGGCAAATTCGATGCTGACCTGCATCGGGCCACCGGTGCGCACCGGGTTGTAGTCGGCGAACAGCTGCTTGCCGGCCGGCAGCTCGGCGATCATGTCCGCGAACAGGGCATTGAGTTGCTTTTCGGTTTTCAGCGCGTCGATGCGCTGCTTGTAGCTGCGGCCATCCGGCGAGCTTTTCAGCAAGGCGGTATTGATCAGCAGCTTCGGGATGCCGTACTTGCTGCCGCGCTGTTCCAGTTCGCGCCAGACGATGGCGGGCAGGCCGGGCACCACCGGGTCGGCCTGGAAACTCGATTCCTGTTCGATGACGGCAATCGCCGCACAGTAGAGCTGCGGCGCATGCGGGAAGCCGAGCGCGCTGAAGGCGGTGTGCAGGTCGCCGGCCCAGCCGTTGCGGTCCTTGGCGCTGGCCGGCAGCAGGCGGACGATCATGCTGCGGATGTCGCTATCCCTGATCGGCGCACTGCCGGTCGGCTTCTCCGGCGGCTTGTCGCCGGGCGGCGTCGGCTGGCCGGCCGGCGGAGTGGGCTGACTTGGTCCTAGGTCGGGCGGCAGCAGCACCGGACGGGTTTCGACCGGTGCGCTCAGCGGCGGCAGCGGGCCGCTCGTTGTACAGCCGGCGAGCAGCATGGCGACAGCCAGTGCCGCCGGAGCGAAGCGGGCCGGCATCGGCTTCAGAACAGGAAGGGAATGAAGCGCCGGGTGCGCTGCATGTAGCTGGCGTAATCGGCGCCGAAATAGGCCAGACATTCCTTTTCGTCGGTCAGCGCGGTGAGCAACAGGAAACCGGAGGCGACGGCGGCGACCGCCGTGCCGGGCCAGGACGGCGACTGGAAATAGGCGCCCCAGGTCAGCGCCAGCAGCGAGCTGTACATCGGATGGCGGATGTACTGGAAGATGCCGCCGGTGACCAGGGTGGTGGTTTTCTCGAACTCGTAGAGCGAGTCGTCGCCCCGTGCCGGGCCGGCCGAGCCTTGGCGGCGCAAGGCCAGATGACCGTGGAAAACGAGAAAGATGCTGAGCAGCATCAACAGCCAGGACAGGCTCTGGTTCCAGGAGTCGGGATGCTCGCCCCAGGGACCGCGGTTGAGGACGATCAGGCCGAGGATGCCTTCCCAGGCGAAGAAGCGATAGAAGCCGTGACCGCCCGGCCGGCGCAGCGCCTTGCGCGACCACCAGAGCACGACAAGGCTGCCGAGGATGAAGGCGAGCAGGTCGATCTGGAAGGCATTCATAGCGGAACCCGGCAAATCAGCATGACGTTGGCGAAAGGCTTGCCCTCGCTCATCGGCATGGTTTCGACCAGGAAGCCCTGGCCGCGCAGCAGTTCGATCCACTCCGCCAGCTTGCGGCAATAAAGCTTGGGCAGGCGGTGGCCGCGTACGAAGGTGACGGCATGATCGACCCAGTTGCAGATGTGGTAAGGCAGGCCGGCCCCGGCATCGCCGACCCGGGTGAGGAACAGGCCGCCGGGCGGCAGCGCGGCGCGGATGCGGCGGATGACGTCCTTCTGGTGGCCGTGGTCGATGTAATGCAGGGCATCGAGGATGGTGACGACGTCGGCCTGGCCGAAATCGACCTTGCACATGTCGCCCTGGCGGATATCGACCAGCGGATGGTTCGGGCCGAAGGCGCGGGCGGCCCGGTCCACATCCTTCTGCATCAGCTCGAAGCCGCGCAGGCTGAGCGGTTTCGGGGCGGCCGCCCAGTCGCTCGGCCAGTTGCCCTTTTCATGGAGCTGGCGGGCGGCGAGCAGCCAGCCGAACAGGCTGCCCTGGCCGCAACCGAGATCGAGAAAACGGGCTTCGGCCGGGAAGATGCCGCGCTTGAGCAGCTCGCGGAAGATGCAGTCGGAGGACAGCTTGCCGCGGGCATAGTGATAGGCGAAATGGCCGCCGCCCCGGAAAGGGCGGCTGGCGTCGTCGAGCAGGGTTTGCAGGAAGCGGGATGTCATGACAAGGCGGCGTTAAGCGTAACGGGTTTCAGCCCGCTATCTTCGATGATGCGTAGAAGTTTCGGCAAGACCATGAGGATAACGGCTTCGCCATCGGCGGTGCGGGCGGCGTTGCCATCGTGCATGAGCAGGATGTCGCCGGCGGCGAGTTGATGGGTCAGGCGACGCAGGATGCAGTGCGGATCGCCTTCCTGGGTGTCGTAGGGACGGCGCGTCCACGAGGCCAGTTGCAGGTCGAGTTCGGCCAGAACCGGGTCAAGCAGCGGATTGCGCAAGCCGGCGGTGGGGCGGAAGAAACGCGGTGCGCGGCCGGTGATCTCGGCCAGCGTCGCCTGGGCGGCGGCGATGTCGGTGCGCATCCGGCGTCGGCCGAAGGTGGCGAAGATCCAGGAATGCGAGTCGCCGTGGTTCTCGACATCATGACCGCGGGCGACGATTTCCCGGCACAGCGCCGGGTATTGCCGGGCCAGCCGGCCGATGCAGAAAAAGCTGGCCTTGACTCCGGCGGCATCGAGCAGGTCGAGCACCTGTGGGGTGACCGCCGGATCGGGGCCGTCGTCGATGGTCAGCACGATTTCGCGGCGGGCCACGGCGGCGGCCGGCAAGTGGTTGAGGTTGGGGCCGAGCAGCGTCGTGCGCGGCAGCAGCCCGGCGGTGGTGATGATCAACTGGTTGAGCAGGATGGCGCCGACCGCCCACGGCCAGTAAGCCGGCGCGACGAGCAGGCCGAGCCCGGCCGCGAGGTGGGTGGCGATGGTGACTTGGATGGCGGGTGTCGGTTTCCAGGGGCGCGGCATGGTCAGGCGGAGAGATAGCCGCGGTCGAGGAATTGTTCCCACAAAATCTGCCAGACCGGCCAGTCGTGGCCGCCGGGGACGGCCAGCCGCTGTTCGGGCGGGAAGCACTCGGCGATCTGCCGCATGCCGGCGGCGAAACGGTCCTCGCTGCCGTAGCCGACGAACACCGGCAGGTCGGCCGGCGGCTGTTGCAGCCAGTGCCAGGCGCGAAATTCCGGATCGGCCAGTTCCTCACTGCTCGGCACCCAATTGGCCAGGCCACCGGCGCGGGCAATGGCATTGGTGGTCAGGCGGCTGCCCGGATAGGGCGCGAGCAGGCAAAGGCCGTCGATCAGGCCCGGCGTATCGGCGACATGGCACAGGCTGAGCAGGCCGCCCAGCGAGATGCCGCCCAGCCAGACCCGGCGGTAGCCCTGCTGGCGGGCCGGGGCGAGGATTTGTTGCTGCAGGGCGGGCAGCGCCTTGCCGCTGGAAATCATTTCCAGATCGAATTCGACGGCCAGCAGATCGACGTCGAGCTGCCGGCTTTCCAGTGCCGCAAAGAAGCCGGCGGCGGCGTAGTCGGCCGGGGTCATGTAGGCGCCGGGCAGCATCACCAGCAAGCTGCCGGCCCCGCGCTGGCGGCCGAGGGTATTGAGGCGCGGCGTGACGGCGTCCGGACTCATGATGTTTTTTCGCGCGGCATGAAAATTGCTGCCAGCAGCAGGGCGAGCACGGCGCCCGGCCCGACGGTAACGCCGACGGCATGCAGGACCGGGACTTGCGACAGGCCGAGCGTGCCGAAGCCGATGGCGGTGGTCAGGTTGGCGATGCCCATCGAGGCCAGGGTTTCCGGATCGACCCGATGCTGGGCGCTGCTGCGGTCGAAGAACAGCGCGTAATTGGAACCGACGGCGACGATCAGCAGCATGCCGATCAGGTGCAGCAGGTGCAGGCGTTCGCCGAGCAGGTTGAGCCCGGCAATGACGATCAGCACCGCCAGCACCAGCGGTAGCATTACCGCCGCCAGGCGGCGGGCCGAGCGCAGGGTCGCGGCGAGCAAGACGACGATGGCGAGCAGGCCGGCCAGCGAGAGCAGCGTCGCTTCATGCAGGTAGTCGTTGTAGAGCTGGTCGAACTCGCCCTTCATGTCGATGAACAGGGCATTGCTGCCGGCCAGCGCCTGGCGCACCGGGGCGACGGCAAACTCGCCGTCGGCCGGCGGGTGGAGCGGGATCAGCACGCTCCAGCCGGCCCCGGCCGGCATCAGCAGCGCATCGACCGCCAGTGCCAGGCTGGTGCCGTTCAGGCTGGCGCGGTCGATGGTCTCGCTGCTGCGGGCTTTGGCGACATCGTCGATGAAACCGGCCAGTTTGCTGGCGGCGAGCGGCGAATCGGCCTGGGCGGCCTGCAGGTTGTGGCGCAGCGGCCCGGGTTCCGGCAGGCTGGCCCGGCGGGCGGCCTGCATTGCCTGACTGGGCAGGAAACGGGCCGGGCTGTCGTAACCGGCAATGAGGCCCGTTTCGCGCAGGCGGTCGAGTCGGGCGCCGACCTGTTCGGCGCCCTGCAAGGCGCTTTCGCGGTCGGCC
>DAIMCQ010000015.1:0-27175 GCA_036726285.1 Azonexus sp. | reverse complement strand
GCACTGAAGCGTGCCAAGGATGCCGGCGCCGAGGCGATCCTGACCTATGCCATCGGCCCCGAACTGGCGAGCATCGCCAACGGCCGCGCCAAGATGGGCTGGAACGTGCCGATGATCGGTAGCTGGCCGCTATCGCTCCCCAATTTCATCGAGGCAGCCGGCAAGAATGCCGAAGGGGCACGCATGCCGCAAACCTTCATTGAAGAAGCCAACAATTCCCGGCGCACCGGCTTTATCGTCGCCTACCACCAGGCCAACCAGACCAAGCGCATTCCCTCAGCCGTTTCCGCAGCACAAGGCTACGACTCGGTCTATCTCCTGATCGGCGCCATGATCCAGGCCGGCAGCACCGAGGGCCCCAAGGTTCGTTTGGCGTTGGAGAACCTGAAAAAACCGGTCTATGGCGTAATCACGACCTACGATCATCCATTCAGCGCCGGCGACCATGAAGCGCTCTCCGAAAACATGGTGGTGATGGGCGAAGTCAAGCACGGCCGGATCACCTACGCCTACAGCGAAGATGAAAAACGCAGCCTGCTGATTCAGAAAAAGCCCAAAAAATAGGCTTCAGGCAGCCAATCGTCCGCCCTGAATGTGCAGCTCGCGACGACAGCGGGCGGCGATGGCGGGATCGTGCGTCACCAGCACCAGGGTCGTTCCCTGCGTCGCATTGAGTTCGAACATCAACTCGATGATCTGGCTGCCGGTGGCAGCATCGAGATTGCCGGTCGGTTCGTCGGCCAGCACCAGGCGCGGCGCCGGGGCAAAGGCGCGGGCCAGTGCGACACGCTGTTGCTCGCCGCCGGAAAGATGTTTCGGATAATGCTTGAGCCGGTGCGCCAGACCGACACGTTCCAGCCACTCCCCGGCGGTTGCTGCAGCCCCTTTGGCGCCGGCCAGTTCGAGCGGCAGCATGACGTTCTCCAGCGCATTGAGCGAGGGCAGCAACTGAAAGGACTGGAACACGAAGCCGAGCAAGCGGCCGCGCTGGCGCGCCCGTTCATCCTCATCGAGCGCCGCCAGGGAAATGCCATCGAGGCGAATTTCGCCGGCCGTCGGCAGATCGAGCCCGGCCAGCAAGCCAAGCAACGTCGATTTACCTGAGCCGGAGGCGCCGACAATGGCGACGGTTTCGCCCGGCATGACCGAAAAGGAAATATCCTGCAGAATCGTCAGCGGCGCCCCGCCGTTTTCAACGGTCTTGCCCAATCCCGTCACATCAACCACCGGTTTATCTGCCATGCGGCTTGTCCTCTTTCTGTTTGCCCTGCTCTGCATTGGCACGCCAGCCCTGGCGGCCAAAACCATCCTGGTGATGGGCGATTCGCTTTCCGCCGGTTACGGCATCCGGCCGGAACAAGCCTGGCCGTCGCTGATCGGCCGCCAGCTAGCCGAAAAGCGGCTCGATTATAGCGTCGCCAACCTGTCGATCTCCGGCGAAACCTCGGCCGGCGGGCGCAGCCGGCTGTTGCCGGCGCTCCGTCAGTACCAGCCGGTGGTGGTGATCATTGCACTGGGCGCCAACGACGGCCTGCGCGGCCTGCCCCTGGCGCAGATGCGCGACAACCTGAACGCCATGGCCGAAGCCGCCCGGGGCGTCGGCGCCAAGGTCCTGTTCGCCGGCATGCGCCTGCCGCCCAACTACGGCCCCTACGCCAGCGATTTCCAGAACAGTTTTGTCGAGGTGGCGCGTGCCCGCAAGGCGGCGCTGCTGCCCTTCCTGCTCGAACCGGTCGCCATCCGCCAGAGCTATTTCCAGGCCGACAACCTGCACCCGACGGCCGAAGCGCAACCTCTGATCGCCGATCACGTCTGGGGCGCCTTGTTGCCCTTGTTAAAATAGCCGGATGAAACATCATCGCCCGACCCTGGCCGACATCGCCGGCTATTCCGAGATCATCGACGTCCGTTCGCCCGCCGAGTTTGCCGAAGACCATATTCCCGGCGCCCGCAACTTTCCGGTTCTCGACGATGCGCAACGCGCTCAGGTCGGCACCCTCTACAAACAGGTCTCGCCTTTCGAAGCCAAGAAAATCGGCGCGGCGCTGGTCTCCGAGAACATTGCCCGGCATTTGCGCGAGAGCTTCCTCGACCGGCCGAAAAGCTGGAAGCCCTTGATCTATTGCTGGCGCGGCGGTGAACGCAGCGGTGCGATGACGACGATCTTCCGCTCGATCGGCTGGAACGCCGGACAACTCGACGGCGGCTACAAGACCTATCGCGGCCATGTGGTCGAACGCCTGGCCGAACTGCCAAAGCAGTTCAGTTTCCGCATCATCAGCGGCCCGACCGGCAGTGCCAAGACGCGCGTCCTGCAAGCCATCGGCCGACTCGGCGGTCAGGTGCTCGACCTGGAGAACCTGGCCTGTCACAAGGGTTCCGTATTGGGCGTCCTGCCCGGTCAGCCGCAACCGGCGCAAAAATGGTTTGAAACCCTGCTACTGCAGGAATTTTCGCAATTTGACCCGACCCGGCCGGTCTTCGTCGAAGCCGAAAGCCGGAAAATCGGCCGTTTGCATGTGCCGGATACGCTGATCGAATGCATGCGCCTCGGCCAGTGCCTGAGTATCGACGCGTCGCTCGCATCCCGGGTCGATTTCCTGCTGCAGGATTACGACTATTTCCTGAAAAGCCCCGAACTCTTGATCCAGAAACTCGATGCCCTGCAGGGCCTGCAAAGCCGGGAGACGCTCGGCCGTTGGCATGCGCTGGCCAGTGCAACCGAATGGCCAGAACTGGTCCGCGAACTGCTGGAACAGCATTACGACCCGCTATATCGCCGCTCGCAGGAAAGGCATTTCACCCCGGCCCAGCATTTGGGTCATTTCGCCAGCGACGATCTTTCCGCAGCCGGCATCGAACGACTGGCCACCGCCCTGCTTCACCACCTTCCGGCACAGATCGCCTGACGCATGGCCGGCTTCGGGCTGTCCGTATAGCCCTCCTCGAAGGCGATTTCGTGCCAGCCGGCCGCGGCGATCCTTGCCCGCAACTCGCCGGGTTCAAGCAGGAATTCGGAGCTGGACGGCTTGCCGTACTGCGCATTGCCCTGCATGAAGGTTTCGTAGATCAGGATGCCGCCCGGCTGCACCAGCGCCAGCACGTCGTCGAAACGCGCTCGCCACAGGTAGTTGGTCACCACCACACCGGCGAATTGACGCCCGGCCAACGGCCAGGTTGCCCCTTCGAGATCGGCCACCATGGACTCGACCCCGGCGACACCACCTAGCCCGACCAGCGCCTCGACATTGCGGTCGACCGCCAGGACCGCATAGCCCAGACTGGCCAACAGTCGGCTGTGACGCCCACTGCCACAAGCCAGATCGAGCACATTACCAACCGGAATGGCGGCAGCGTGTGCCGCCACAAAGGGGGATGGCGGTATGATTTGCGCCATTTCAATGAAGGAGTCAGTCATGTCCGATAAGGTCGTGGTGGCCGAGAATGGCCAGGGAAGATACCAGCAGGAGGTCCGTGTCGGCCAGCACCGGCTGATCGCCGACGAGCCGGTCGAGGTGGGCGGCGACGACGCCGGTCCGGCACCGTTCGATTTCGTGATGAGCGGCCTGGGCGCCTGCACTTCGATGACGCTACGCATGTACGCCGAACGCAAGGGCTTGGCGTTGAGCCGGATTTCGGTGGCCCTGCGCCATGACAAGACGGAAGTCGATGGCAAACCGCGCGACCGGATTCATCGTGAAATCACGCTGGAAGGAAATCTCTCCGTCGAGGAGCGGCAGCGGTTGATGGAAATCGCCAACAAATGCCCGGTTCATCGCGCCCTTTCGGCCTCCATCGTTCTTGACAGCAGCCTGGTCGAATGACCATAACCTGACTGGCTCCATGGCTTTCACCATGCCTTTGTGCCAGAATCGTGCGATGCACAATAACAGTCTAAAAGGGGGCAAGCCATGCTTGAGCAGCACTATCTGACTTCACTTTTCGAACCCAAATCAGTCGCTGTGATTGGCGCCTCGAACCGGGAAAACTCGGTCGGCAATGTCATTTTCAAGAACATCCTGAACTCGGGCTACAAGGGCAAGCTCTACGCCATCAACCCCAAGCACGACACGATCCAGGAACAACCGGCCTACAAGTCGATCGAGGAGATCGGCGCCCGCGTCGAGATGGCGATCATCGCCACCCGCCCGCAGACCGTGCCGCACATTATCGAACAATGCGGCCGCAGCGGCGTCCGCAACGTCATCGTCATCGCCGCCGGTTTTTCCGAAGCCGGCCATATCGGCGCCGCACTCGAACGCAAGGTGCTGGAAATCGCCCGTTCCTACAACGTGCGCATCCTTGGCCCCAACTGCCTGGGTATCATCCGGCCGGAACTCGGCCTGAATGCCACCTTTACCAAGATCACCGCCAACCCGGGCAACCTCGCCCTGGTTTCGCAATCCGGCGCCATGTGTTCGGCCGTGCTCGACTGGGCCAAGTCGAATCAGGTCGGCTTCTCCTCGGTTATTTCGCTCGGCATGACGGCCGACGTCGATTTCGGCGAAATCCTCGATTACCTGATCTACGACAGCCGCACCCATTACATCCTGATGTACGTCGAGGGCATCCGCAACGCCCGCCGCTTCATGAGCGCGCTGCGTTCCGCCGCCCGTATCAAGCCGATCATCCTGCTCAAGGCCGGTCGCCATGAAGCCGGTTCGCTGGCTGCCGCCGCCCACTCCGGCATGGCCGCCGTTTCCGATACGGTGTTCGACGCCGCCGTGCGCCGCGCCGGCGTGGTCCGGGTCAAGAACGTCGGGCAGCTGTTCTATGCCGCCAAGGCGCTGGCTTCGAAATTCCGGCCGCAGGGCAACCGTCTGGCCATCATCACCAATGGCGGCGGTCCGGGCGCCATGGCGGCCGACCGTGCCGGCGACCTCGGCATTCCGCTGGCCCAGCTGTCCAACGAAACGATGGCCGTGCTCAACAAATGCCTGCCGATCGGCTGGTCGCACGGCAACCCGATCGACATCGCCGGCGACGCCACGCCCGAACGCTACCGCGACACCATCCTGGCGGTAACGCAGGACCCGAACGTCGACAGCACGCTGGTCATGCTCTCGCCGCAGGCGATGACCGAACCGATGGAAGTCGCCAAGGCGATCATCGAAGTGGCCGACAAGCTGAATCGCTCGCTGATCTGCTGCTGGATGGGCGAGGAGCAGGTCGGCGCCGCCCGCAAGGCGCTCGAAGATGCCGGCATCCCGGCCTTCCGCATGCCGGAAACCGCGATCGAGCTGTTCCACCATATTTCGAAGTACTACAGCAACCAGAAGCTGCTGCTGCAGACGCCGGAACCGACCCGCCAGCAGCGCCCGGAAACCGAGGGCGCCAAGATGCTGATCGAGGCCCTGCTCGCCGAACGCCGCAAGGTGCTGTCGGAAATGGAATCGAAAGCCATCCTGCGCGCCTTCAAGGTGCCGGTGGCGCAGACCATGGTTGCCCGTACCGCCACCGAGGCGCTGCTGCTGGCCGAGCAGATCGGCTTTCCGATCGCCATGAAGGTCGATTCGCCGGACCTGCCGCACAAGACCGATGCCGGCGGCGTCCGTCTCAACATCGTCAATGCGCCGGCCGTCCGCAACGCCTACCACGACATCATCGATACCGTGCAGAAGCGCCACCCGACGGCGAAGATCAACGGCGTCTCGATCGAGCCTTTCCTGTCACGTCCGAACGGTCGCGAACTGATGATCGGCGTCTTCCGCGACCCGATCTTCGGGCCGGTGATCACCTTCGGTGCCGGCGGCTTCGACGTCGAGATTTTCAGCGACCGCTCGGTTGCCCTGCCGCCGCTGAACAAGTTCCTGGCCAAGGATCTGATCGACTCGACCCGCGCCTCGAAGATTCTCGACCAGTTCCACAATATGCCGCCGGTCGACCGCGAAGCGCTCAAGGAAGTCCTGCTCTGCATCTCGGAAATGGTCTGCGAGTTGCCGTGGATCGTCGAACTCGACCTCAATCCGCTGATCGTCGATGAACACGGCGCCATCGCCGCCGACGCCCGCATCGTCATCGACCACGCCACCGGCGCCAGCGGCGACCGTTACTCGCACATGGCGATCTACCCTTACCCGGTTCATCTGGTCCAGGAATGGCAGATGAACGACGGCAAGGTCGTCACCATCCGCCCGATCCGCCCCGAAGATGCCGAACTGGAGCAGGAGTTCGTCAAGAACATGTCCGACGAATCGCGCTACTACCGCTTCATGGACACGTTGCGCGAACTCACCCAGACCATGCTGGTCCGTTTCACGCAGATCGACTACGACCGCGAAATGGCCCTGGTCGCCACGATGACGGACGACGAAGGCAAGGAGTCGCAGATCGGCGTTTCCCGCTACGTGGTCAATCCGGATGGCGAGTCGGTCGAGTTCGCATTGGCGGTCGGTGACGGCTGGCAGAAATGCGGCGTCGGCCGCAAGCTGATGACGGCGCTGATCGACTGTGCACGCATGAAGGGCTACCGCGCCGTGGTGGGCGACGTGCTGTCGACCAATACCAAGATGTTCCGCCTGATGACCAGCCTGGGCTTCACCATCCACCCGCACCCGGACGACACGGCCGTCAAACGCGTCGTCAAGCCGCTGACGGGCTAGGCGCTGCTTCTTGCGGTTCCGCTCTCGGGCCGGAACCGACAGACAACAAAAAGCCGGTCATCGACCGGCTTTTTCATATCGAGCCTGAGGCGACTTACTCGCCGAGGAAATTCACGTCGTACGGATAAGACTTCTGTGCGACCTTGGATTCAGCATTGCGTGCCGAAGTATCGACGTCCTGCTTCTTGTCCCACCACAGGGCACGGCCAGCCTTCTGGTCCTCGACCCAGGCCGGGTTCTTTTCCAACTGCTCGTTCATCCATTTCGTGTGATCGGACACGTAGCCGCTAATTACGTCACCCATTTGGCTGCATTCCTCAAGCTAATCAAGACAATGCCGCGATTCTAGCACGTCAGTGGAAGACGATGGGGCGAGCCGCGCCGGTGCAGTAGTCATCCAGAAAGGCATCGATAGTTTCCTCATCACGTTCGGCCTCGGGAATCTCTTCCATCGCCTGGCGAAAATGCGAAGCCAGCGCCCCCTGCAGGAAAAGAGTCCGCAACGATTCCTTGTCGAACAATTCGAATCCCTGTTGAGCCGGGTAGGCCAGAATCCAGAAGTGCTCACTGCTATAGATGACGTTCATCGCACACCTCCAAAAAATACTGCCTCAAGTGTAGTAACGGCCATTTATGAATTTACTGTAGCCCAGCGATGACGTGCATCTTCCGCGCCTTGAAGTGTTATTTTGGGGGTCGCCTCCGGATTTCAAGGGAACGCGGCACAATATCCATTTGGGCGTACTCGACCGATTTGCGACAGGAAATCAGCCTTGAAGCGGATTCAACTTTTTCCGACAACATCATGAAACCCACCTCCGAGACGTGCCCATCCCCCTCTTTGTTCCCCCTGGAGCAGGAAATCAGGCTACAGCCGGAAATTCCGGAATACCTGCAAAAGGTCTATTGGTGGGCCTACCTGCACCCACGCGCGGTCTGGTTCTTCGAAAGGGAATGGTTGGTCAACCTCATTCTCTGGGGCAACTTCAAGCGTCTGCGCAACCTTGCTCTGGACGAATTGGATGGATATCCCAATACAGCCGTCTTGCAGATTGCCTGCGTCTACGGCAACTTCACGCAAAACCTGCTGCCCAGGCTGAATCAGGATAGTCGACTCGACATCGTCGATGTTGCCGCGATTCAACTGGCCAACCTCAAGCACAAGCTTCCCGACGATCCCCGCATCCACCTTTGGCAACAGGATTCATCGCAATTGGATTTCGCCGATGCAACATTCGAGACAAGTCTCCTTTTCTTTCTATTGCATGAACAACCTGAGGCGGTTCGCCGCGCAACGTTGGCGGAAGCCATCCGCGTCACCCGGCCTGGTGGCCGGATTGTTATCGTCGATTATCATCGCCCCCGAAACAGCCATCCACTGCGCTATCCAATGCACAAAATACTCAGCCGCCTTGAACCCTATGCGCTCGATTTATGGCAAAACGAAATCTGCTCTTACCTGCCAATCGGGCAAACCACGCTGGCTATCAACAAAACGACCTACTTTGGTGGTCTTTACCAAAAAGTCGTTATTGCCCGCTAAACGAGCCAAACACCAACCGCGGTCGGTTCGTCCGATCCGCCCATCCAAAGGAAGCTCTCCCATGATCAAGCACTTACTGACTTCGGCATTTTTGGGTGGCTTGCTGACCATAAGCCATGCTGACGCCCAAAACCTGGACCTGACCGTCAAGCTGAACGGTGTTCGGAGCAACAATGGCAATCTGCGAGCCAGCCTTTATCGGGATGCCGAAACTTTTCGCAAAGAAGACAAGGCAATGGTCATCGCATCTGTAGCCGCCGAAACGGGAGACAACACGCTGACGTTCAGCGATCTCCCTCCCGGGCGCTACGCAATCATGGCCTATCACGACGAGAATGCCGATGGTCGCCTCAATCTGCGGCTCGGCATGTTTCCGACCGAAGGCTACGGCCTCTCCAACAATCCCGAAGTATTCGGTCCGCCAAAATTTGCCGACAGCGCCTTTGAACTGGGTCAATCCTCGAAAAACATCGAGATCAAGCTCAAATATTGAATCCGGTTTCCAGGGATATGAAGCGGAAAGGCCCCGCCGAGCCTTTCTCACCCTCGCCAGCGATCAAATCTTGAAACGCCCGACAATCTGCTGCATGGCATGCGCCGTCTGATCCATTGATTTGGCTGCCGTCGTGGTTTCATGAGCAATGGCACTTGCCTCTTCCGACTGGGTTGCGATCACCTCAATCCGAACGGCCACATCGGTCGACGCCGCAGACTGTTCGCGTAAACCATCGCTGATCGTCTTGACCAGTTCGGCAACCTGCCCGGCCATCTGTCGCAGGCGATTAATCGCTTGCCCGGCCTGCTGGGCGAGGACGACGCTGCTATCGGCCAGTTCGACCCCCTGGCTGACGCCACCTACCACATGGTTTGTCGATTGCTGAATGGCCTGAACCATGGCCGTGATTTCACCCGTCGATACCGCAGTCCGCTCGGCCAGCTTGCGTACTTCATCGGCGACCACGGCAAAACCGCGCCCTGCCTCACCGGCCCGCGCCGCTTCGATCGCGGCATTGAGTGCCAACAAATTGGTCTGGTCGGCAATCTCCCGAATGACGGCGACGATACTCGAAATTTTTTCTGACTCCAGCTTCAACTCGCCGATTTGAGCAGCGGCCTCGCGAACCACGTCGGCAACCTGATTGATCCGGGCAACCAGGTCGTTAATGGCCCGGTCGCCCTGATGCGCTTGCTCATCCGAATGATTGGCCAGTTGCGAGGCCTCGCTGGTACTGTCGGAAACGTGATTGATCGAAACGGTCAGTTCTTCGACATTGGCCGCAATGGCTGAAGCGGCAGCACTTTGCTCGGCAGCCGACTGATCGATCCTTTGCACCGAATGATTCAAGGAACGCGATGCCTGCAAAATCTGATCGGCACTGCTCAAGGTCGCCCCCAATGCGGAACGCAGGGATTCCTGCATATCGCCAACTGCAGTCAGCAACTGGCCCACCTCATCGCCGTTCGCAGCCGGCAAGTCCTCCCGCAAGTCTCCCTGGGCAATACGTCGGGCGGCATTGACGACGACAGACAATTGTCCCTCCATGCGTCGTGCAACGACAAACGAAACCAGCAACGCCACCAATCCGCCGACGAGCAATGCGGATATCCCCCAGGTCATTGCGGAAGCAACCTCTTTTTCTGCGCTCAAGGCTGCCTTCTCGGCGCCCTCCCGATTCAGCTTGATCAACAGGTCCGTCTGATCGCGCAAGGCATTCGCGGTATTGACCCATTTAGTCTTTCGAAGCGCCTGAGCCTGCTCCTCGTTACCCGCCTTGGCCAAGGCAACAGCCTCATCGACGGCTGAGCGGTAATCTCCAACAGCCTTGACCACGGCCAAGTAGGTCGTTCTTTCCTCGGCCGAGCTAATCAAAGACTCATAACTTTTGAGTATCGAGCGCAGCGACTCATCAAGCTTGATCAGGCCATCCTCAATTTTTACGCGCTCCTCACGGCTTGCCGGCAGGAGATATTCCAGGCTGCGGACCCGATAACGCAATCGGAGCTGACTGATCTCGCCCGCCATCTGGACCGACGGCAGCCAGTTGGCAGCGATCTCCGTCGTATCCTTGCCAACCGAACGGATCTGCATCAAGCAAAAAACAACTGCAACAATCAATACACCGCCACTGGCGAGAAAATTGATCAGTAACTTGTATCTCAGGGTCAGATTGTCAAACCAGCGCATTTGGAATTCCTCCTGACTATTGTTTTTGCTCGCCATGCTTCATTAGCAATAGGCGATATTAGCCAGTATGCTAATCCGCCCTTTTCGGCAGAGCAACCAAACAGGAAGAAATCGATCCTCGAATTTCGCATGACACAGTACAGACCACGCGTTTCGAGCCGCTCGCTCTTTGGCAAAAAGTCGGCAAATAGCGCGCTATCTGACCAGATACGCAGCTTGGCAGAAAAAGTTGCAATTCCGCTACACGGCCGATCGGTATTGAAATATCCGGATCTGGCCCGGCTCAAGCGAAAACCCCTTGCAGGTTTCCGCAGATTCTCATCAATGATGCGATGCAGCCAAGGGTGGCTGCCAGATCGCCAGCGATTTACTGAATGATGAAACTGGTAAAGAAAACATCCTTGACGCCGGTCTTCTCGGTTTCATGCAACAGGTGGTTCACTGCATCGATGATCTCGATCATCAGCTCCTTCTTGCCTTGCAGGGTAATCAGCTTGCTGGCGTCGCCACTGGAAAGCATCAGGATCAACTCGTGCTGAATACGCGGCTTCAGAACGGCAAGCTCATGACCAATCTCCGGCGTCACCGGCTCAAAAACCATCTGAACCTGCAGATATTTCCCGCCGCGCGCCGGGTCGCCCAGATTGACCACGAACTTGAGCGGTTCGGGGCCGGAAGCGCCACCACCATGGTCATTGGCAAAAGCCGTCTGGGTGGGCAAAAACGCAGCCACAAAAATGGCAAAAACCAGCCTCGACAACAAGGAAAAATGGAGTTTCATGTTCAGGCGATCGATTTGTCGAACGCCCTCGGCCATGCCGCAAGCGCGCTCGCATAATATTTTTGAGGAGTTCGATCATACCCCAGCATGCTTGCAGCTGTTAGCACGCCGTCAACTCTGACGTCATTCTCTCAACGAGCAAGCTTCTGCCACTTCAGTTCCCCAACCGGTATTTCGAACCCAAGCCAGTTCTCCGGCGGCGGCAAGGGACAGGTGGCAAATGGCGTAAAGGCGCAAGGCGGGTTGAAAGCCCGGTTGAAATCCAGCACCACCTTGCCATCGACCGGCGGCCGGACCTTGAGGAAACGGCCGGCGCCATAGCTCAGCTTGCCGCTCGTTCGATCGCGGAACACGAAGAACAACTCCTTGTCGCTGACCGACATGGGCAACAGTGCGATCTCCTGGCCGTCGTGCTGAAAAACGGCGCGATGCGACACCTCGACCTGTTTCAGCTCGCCGCTGACATTCGGCACTTCCATCTGCCGTGGCGGTGACAGCGCCTCCCATCTTGCTTCGATTTGCCAGGCCGGATCGAAGTCGAAGCAATCGATACCCTTGAACGGTGCTTTATCGGCCCAGCGCCGGTCGCGCAAGCGGGCCGCCAGTCGCCCTTCGCGTTCGACGATGAAGAAGGCCAGACTCTGATGCTCGACGATATCGGGCTGACCATTGGCATCGGTCGCCAGTTCGACCGTTTCACCCGAAACAGGGCGCCAGAAGACCTGTTCGCCCCGCCAGTCAAGCTCACCCAAAAGCGCCGGCCCGACTGGCAACAAGACGGAACAATCCGCCCCGCTACCGACCCGGTTGACGCCGGGTTCCAGCCAGAACAGGCCGATCAGGCCGAGCCAGCTGTCTGGCCCGGCCAGTTCGCGTTGGCGGGCCTGCCGCCATTTTTCATGGGCATTATTTGGCAAAGCGGATGATCCCATTTTCACAACTGACGCGGATGACGTCCTTCGGCCCAAACTTGCCCTCGAGGATCGACTTGGCCAGCGGATTCTCCAGTTGCTGCTGGATCGCCCGCTTCAACGGCCGGGCACCGAAGACCGGATCGAAGCCGGCCTGCGCCAGTTCGGCCAGGGCGCTGTCCTCGACCTGCAAGGTCATTTCGAGCTGGGCCAGACGCTTTTCGAGATAGCCGAGCTGAATCCGCGCGATCCCGGCGATGTTCTTTTCGTCGAGCGCATGGAAGACGACGACCTCGTCGATCCGGTTGATGAATTCCGGCCGGAAATAGTTCTTCACTTCCGACATCACCGCCAACTTGACGACACCGTATTCCTCGCCGGCCATCTGCTGGATCATCTGGCTACCCAGGTTCGAGGTCATGACGATCACCGTGTTCTTGAAATCAACGGTACGCCCCTGGCCATCGGTCATCCGGCCATCGTCCAGCACCTGCAACAGGACGTTGAAGACATCCGGGTGCGCCTTCTCGACCTCGTCGAGCAGAATCACGCTATAGGGTTTGCGACGCACCGCTTCGGTCAGGTAGCCGCCCTCCTCGTAACCGACGTACCCCGGCGGCGCCCCGATCAGGCGGGCCACCGAATGCTTCTCCATGAACTCGCTCATGTCGATGCGGATCAGGTGATCCTCGGCGTCGAACATGAATTCGGCCAGGGCCTTGCACAACTCGGTCTTGCCGACACCGGTCGGGCCAAGGAACAGGAAGGAACCGTACGGCCGATTCGGATCGGACAGTCCGGCCCGCGAACGGCGGATGGCATCGGCTACCAGGCGGACGGCTTCGTCCTGGCCGACCACCCGCTTGTGCAGGCGCTCTTCCATCTTCAGCAGTTTTTCACGCTCGCCCTGCATCATCCGGCTGACCGGAATGCCGGTCGCCCGCGACACCACCTCGGCGATTTCCTCGGCACCGACCTGGGTGCGCAGCAGCTTGTTCTTGCGCCCCTCGCCTTCGCCCGCCTTCTCGGCGGCCTTGAGCTGGGCTTCCAGTTGCGGCAGCTTGCCGTATTGCAGTTCGGCGACTTCGCCGAGCTTGCCTTCGCGCTGCAAGCGGGCAATGTCCGCCTTCAGGTGATCGATCTGCTCCTTGATCTGGGCCGAGCCGAGTACGGCGGACTTTTCCGCCTTCCAGATTTCTTCCAGGTCGGAATAATCCTTCTGCAATTTGACCAGTTCGTCCTCGATCAGGCCGAAGCGCTTCCTCGATGCTTCGTCCTTTTCGCGCTTGACGGCTTCGCGCTCGATCTTCAACTGGATCATCCGGCGTTCGAGCTTGTCCATCGATTCCGGCTTGGAATCGATTTCCATCTTGATCTTGGCCGCCGCCTCGTCGATCAAGTCGATTGCCTTGTCGGGCAGGAAGCGGTCGGTGATGTAGCGATGCGACAACTCGGCTGCCGCGACGATCGCCGGATCGGTGATATCGACGCCGTGGTGCAGTTCATATTTTTCCTGCAGGCCGCGCAGGATGGCGATGGTCGATTCGACACTCGGCTCATCGACCAGTACCTTCTGGAAACGGCGCTCCAGTGCCGCATCCTTCTCGATGTACTTGCGGTATTCGTCGAGCGTGGTGGCGCCGATGCAGTGCAATTCGCCGCGCGCCAGCGCCGGCTTCAGCATGTTGCCGGCGTCGATGGCGCCCTCGGCCTTGCCGGCGCCGACCATGGTATGGATTTCGTCGATGAACAGGATGATGCGGCCGTCGTCCTGCGAGATTTCCTTGAGCACTGCCTTCAGGCGTTCTTCGAACTCACCGCGATACTTGGCCCCGGCCAGCAGGCCGGCCATGTCGAGCACCAGCACCTTCTTGCCCTTCAGGGTTTCCGGCACTTCGTCATTGACGATGCGTTGGGCCAACCCCTCGACGATGGCGGTCTTGCCGACGCCCGGCTCGCCGATCAGTACCGGGTTGTTCTTGGTACGACGCTGCAGGATCTGGATGGCGCGGCGAATCTCGTCGTCCCGCCCGATCACCGGGTCGAGCTTGCCCTGCGCCGCACGCTCGGTCAGGTCGATACAGTATTTCTTCAGCGATTCGCGCTGCCCTTCGGCCTCCTGCGAATCGACACCCTGCCCGCCACGCACCGCCATGATCGCCGCCTCGACCGCCTTGCGGCTCAGGCCGTGCTGCTTGGCCAGGCGGCCGGTTTCGTTCTTGTCGTCGCACAGCGCGAGCAGGAACATCTCGCTGGCGATGAACTGGTCACCCCGTTTCTGCGCTTCCTTATCGGTCAGGTTGAGCAGATTGTTCAGGTCGCGCCCGACCGACACATCGCCACCATGCCCGGAAACCTGCGGCAGGTTTTTCAGGGCGCGCTCCAGATCGGTCCGCAGCCCGGCGACATTGACGCCGGCCCGCGCCAGCAAGGAACTGGTACCGCCGTCGTCCTGGTTCAACAAGGCCAGCAACAGGTGCTGTGGCTCGATGAACTGCTGGTCACCACCAATGGCCAGACTTTGGGCATCGGCTAAAGCTTGCTGGAATTTGGTCGTAAATTTATCGAGTCGCATGGCTGTCCTCTGACGGAAATATTTCGATAGCCCATAGATAAGGACATCAAGACAAATTTCAACTACAAGGCACCTGCAGCCCGAATCCGGACGACGGCGAATTAGCGTATTCTTCGCCTACGTGCCAAATTTAATCTATTACTTTTTGCATACAAGAAGAATCAAATAGGGGGAGCAATACAATGAACGCTAACGGGATGAGCTTGCGCAGCAAGCTGACCGCAATGACGCTGGGCACCATTGCTGCCCTCGTCGTCTTGTTCGCCATTCTGCTGATCAACGGCAAGAGCCAGATGCTCGGCGACCGGCAGGACAAGGTCCGCAACCTGGTCGAGGTCGCTCATGCCACCGTCGCCCACTACGAAAAAGCCGCCCGCGATGGCCTGATCTCGGTTGACGATGCCAAGAAGGCTGCTGCCGCCGCGGTCCGCGACATGCGCTATGACAAGGTCGAATACTTCTGGATCAACGACCTCAACGGCTTGATGGTGTTGCACCCGATCAAGCCGGAAATGAATGGCACCAAGCTCGATCAGCTCAAGGACAAGAACGGCAAGTACTTCTTCGTCGAATTCAACAATATGGTCAAAGCGCAAGGCGCCGGCTTTGTCGATTATCTCTGGCCAAAGCCGGGTTCCGATGAAGGCGTTCCCAAGATTTCCTACGTCAAAGGCTTCGAACCCTGGGGCTGGGTAATCGGCTCCGGCATTTACATTGACGACGTCGATGCCAAATTCCGGGCCGATGCCATCAAGCTGCTGCTTTGGGGCATATTGATCGGTGGTTTCGTTGCCGTCTCGCTGCTGCTGCTTTCGCGCAACATCATCCGCACGCTGGGCGGCGACCCGACGGAAGCCACCGTCGTCGTTCGCCGCATCGCGGCTGGCGACCTGACCAGCCCGGTTCACACGGAAGCCAGCGACAGCACCAGCCTGCTGGCCAATATTCGCATCATGCAAGACACGCTGCGCAACATGATCAGCACGATCATCAGCAATGCGGCGCAAGTCTCCTCGGCAGCGGATCAACTGCTGGGCGCCTCCGAAGAAGTTGCCGACCGGGCCCGTCAGCAAAGCGATGCCGCAGCGTCGATGGCCGCCACGGTCGAGGAAATGGCCGTCAGTATCGACCAGGTCAAGGAAAACGCCGCCGAAGCCCGGAACATCTCGCAAGACGCCGGCCAGATATCCCAGGAAGGCGCATCGGTGATCCATAACGCGGCAACCGAAATGCGCAAGATTTCCGAAGCCGTGCAGTCCTCCTCAAGCATCGTCGAGGACCTGGGCAAGCAATCCGACCAGATCACCTCAATCGTGAATACGATCAAGGAAATTGCCGACCAGACCAACTTGCTGGCGCTCAATGCGGCCATTGAAGCCGCCCGCGCCGGGGAACAGGGACGTGGTTTCGCCGTGGTGGCCGACGAGGTGCGCAAGCTGGCCGAACGGACCAGCCTGTCGACCACTGAAATTGCCGGCATGGTCAGCAAGATCCAGGGCGGCACGCGCAGTGCGGTCAGCAGCATGCAGGCGGGCGTCGAACAGGTCAGCAACGGTGTCGAACTGGCCAATCAGGCCGGCGAGTCGATCAACCGGATTCGCGATGGTGCGCTACGTGTGACGGAAGTGGTGAACGGCATTTCCGGGGCGATTGCCGAACAGAGCACTGCCGGCAACCAGATCGCGCAGCAACTGGAGACCATCGCCCAGATGTCGGAAGAGAGCGCGATTGCCGTCGGCCACACGGCGACTGCGGCGCGTCACCTGCATACCCTTTCCGCTTCGCTGCACCAGACCGTAGCCCAGTTCAAGACCTGAGATTCGCAGCTGCCGCGCCGCCAAACAAGGCCTGCGCGGCGGCCTCGACCTGATCGGCCACGTAGCGGGTCAAGGGATCGGAATGATCCCGCCGATGGATCACCATGCTGATTGGCAACTCCAGGCCGGGCAAGGCAAGGGGCTCGATGCGCAGATCGGCATGCGTCCTGAACAGATGTGCCACCAGATCGGGCAGGATGGCCAGCAACGGGCTCTGCTTGACGACAAACGGGATCGATAACGGCGAGGCTGTCTGGGCGACAACATGGCGGCGCAGACCGATCTGCTGCAGATACACATCGACCAGACCAGGACCATCACCGGTATAGGTGGTGTGGATATGCGGATAGAGCACCAGGCTTTCCAGGCTGGGCGTCGCCGGCAGCTTGAGCAAGGCCGGGTTATAGATGCAGGAAAACCCCGAGCGGTATAACAACTTGCTTTCGTGTACCTCGCGCACCTTGGGAAAATAGCCGACCGCCAAGCCGATCTGCCCCTGATCGAGCTGTTCAAGCTGCTGCGAAGCGGGTATCGGGCGCACGGCCAACGCCAGACCGGGCGATCCGGAATATAGCCGGGCCATCAGCCCGGGCAGCAGCAAGGCTTCGAGCGGGTCGTTGAGGGCAACACGAAAATCCCCCACCGCCTGGGCCGGGTCAAAGGCGGCATTGCTCTGCGTCACGCTCAGCAACTCCGCCAGCAAGGCACGAACGCGCGGCGCCAGCGCCAATGCCCGCACAGTCGGCCGCATGCCGCTGCCATCGCGGTAAAGAATGTCATCCTGAAACAGTTCGCGCAGGCGTGCCAGCGCATGGCTCATGGCCGGCTGTCCGATGCACAGCCGGGCGGCAGCGCGGCTGACGCTGCCCTCCGAAAGCAAGGCGTCAAAAGCGACCAGGAGGTTGAGATCAAGGCGGCGGAACGCAAGATGATTTATATCGGCCATGTCGATAGTCTAGATCAACTTAATTGATTTCACGCATCAACCTAAACACTCTAGACTTGCCGCTCCGCCAATCGAAACCGTATGTCGAATTCCACCATGACCGCCCTCCCCGGTTCCTCCCGCCAGATCTGGAGCATCGGCGCCATCACCTGCATCGAGTTTTTCGAAACCGGGCTGGTGATGTTCTCGGCCAGCCAGATCATGGCCGGACTCGGCCTCAGCCCCGGGGATTTCGCCTTGGTCTACACGCTGTACGGCGTCGCTTCGATTTTCATGCTCTACAAGCACCAATGGATGGTCGAACGCCTGGGTTACCGCAATTTCGCCATCGCTTCTCTGGTCATCTTTGCGCTCGGCAGCCTGTGCTGCGCGACAGCCCAAGGTATTGGCCAGTTCGCGCTGGGTCGCATCCTGCAGGGCGCCGGCGGTGCCACATTCTTTACCGCCGGGCGCATGGAAATCAACCGCCTGCCCGCCGAAACGCGCTTCCTCGGCCTGCTGGCCTTCATCGGCAGCCTGCTCGGCGCCTCGGCCATTGCCCCACTCGGCGCTGCCGTACTGCTCGGTCTGGGCGGCTGGCGCAGCATTTTCTGGGCAACCCTGCCCCTGGCCGCAGCCATTGCCTGGATTTCGCTCCCTTGCCTGTCACCCGCCACCACGCCACCAGCCGAGCGCAGCGAAGAGCATTGGGGCTGGCTGGTCTGGCTCGTCCTCGGCATTTTCGGGCTGCAATACAGCATTCAGGAAATCCCGGCCGAAACCGGCTCGACCCAAAGCCGGCTTTTCCTGATCGGCCTGGCTTCGATTGTCGCCCTGAGCATCTTTGCCTGGCGGCAGTGGCAGAAGGACCGCCCACTCATCGACTACCGCGGCCTGATGCAATGGCGCTACCTGCTCGGCCTGGCCCTGTACTTCACCGGCTATTTCATGATCGGCGCCAGCGGTTTCCTGCTGCCGATCATTTTCAAGGAGGGTCTCGGCCTGTCGCTCGGCATGACCGCCGTCGTGCTGAGTTTCGGCATGGCCGGGAGCGTCGCCACCGCCTTGCTGCACGTCGCCGCAGCGCGGCGCTGGCCGTATCACCGCTTCTACATGCTCTCCGGCCTGGGTTTGTTTGCCCTGGGCTGCCTGGGCTTCGGTTTGAGCGGACGGCTCGACGACTGGCACTGGCTGCTGCTGCCGACCTTCTTCTGCGGCATTGCCATCCCGCTCTACATCGGACCGGTCGCCTTCGGCACCTTTTCCGAACTCCCTTCGCGGGTCTTCTCGCACGGTTACCAAGTCAAAAACATCGTTCGGCAACTGGGCATTTCGTCCAGCGTGGCACTCGCAACGGCAAGCCTGCAAGGCAGCTACAGCCGGCACCTTGCTTTGCAGCCGGAAGGTCTTTATCCGGAATGGGCGCAGGCCCTGCATGGGCTGGCCGGCATCAATGCCGGCTTGATCAGCCCGCTGACACTGGCCGCCGCCGATGTCTTTCTGGGGTTGGCCGCCTGCATGCTGCCGATGGCCGTAATCATTGCCTGGCAGCGCACCTTCCGCTGAAGCTGCCTGGGCGTGAGGTCAAACGCGGACCAGGCCATCCATCGGGTCAGCGCACGCTATTACTGTTGCCAGCGCGCCGCGGCGCTGTCGTCGGTTTCCCGGGCATCGACCCAGTGTGCGCCTTGCGGCGTCGCCTCGCGCTTCCAGAACGGGGCGCGGGTCTTCAGGTAGTCCATGATGAATTCGCAGGCGGCAAAGGCCTCGCCACGGTGCGCACTGGTTACGGCGACCAACACGATCTGGTCGCAAGGCTTGAGCGGCCCGACCCGATGGATCACCAGCGCCTCGTAGATATCCCAGCGCCCCTTGGCTTCGGCAACGATCTCTGCCAGCGCCTTCTCGGTCATGCCGGGGTAGTGCTCCAGCGTCATCTCCGACACCGCAGCCCCATCGTTCAGGTCGCGAACCAGGCCGAGGAAACTGGCCAGTGCCCCGACCCGGGCATCGCCGGCGCGCAGTGCGGCCAGTTCGGCACCGATATCGAAATCCGCTTCCTGAACCCGGATCGCCATGCTCAGACCACCTCGCGCGCTTCGAGGAAGCGCAAGTTGGGATACTTTTCTTTGACCATGTTCAGGTACACATTGTTCGGCGCCAGATAAACCGGGTCATCGGCGCCATCCAGCGCGACATTGGCGCTGTAACGCTCCGACAACTGCTTCAATTCGTTGGCATCGCCGTGAATCCAGCGCGCCGTCGAGCAGTTGTAGCTTTCGAAAATGACCTGCACACCGTATTCGTTCTCCAACCGGCTGGCGACCACGTCGAACTGCAGCGTCCCCACTGCACCGAGAATCAGGTCGGTGCCCGACAACGGCCGGAACAACTGCGTCGCGCCCTCTTCCGCCAGTTGCTGCAGGCCTTTCTGCAACTGCTTGATCTTCAGCGGGTTGGCGATGCGGGCCAGGCGGAAATGCTCGGGGGCGAAGGACGGAATACCGGTGAAGCGCAGGTCCTCGCCTTCGGTAAAGGTTTCGCCCAGGCGAATCGAGCCGTGATTGGGAATACCGATGATGTCGCCGGACCAGGCTTCGTCGGCCGTCGAGCGGTCGCGCGCCATGAAGGTGATGGCATTGTTGATCGACAGCGTCTTGCCGGTCGCCACCTGCTTGACCTTCATGCCGCGGTCGAAACGGCCCGAACAGACGCGCAGGAAGGCAATCCGGTCGCGGTGCTTGGGGTCCATGTTGGCCTGGATCTTGAACACGAAACCGGAGAACTTGGCCTCGTTCGGATCGACCTTGCGGCTCACGGCCGGCCGTGCGATCGGGGCCGGCGACAGGTCGACCACAGCATCGAGCAAGCTCTGCACGCCGAAGTTGTTGACCGCCGAACCGAAGAAGACCGGGCACTGCGTGCCCGACAGGTAGGCATCGGCATCGAAGGGATGCGAAGCGCCGCGGACCAGTTCGATGTCCATGCGCAACTCGTCGGCCTGGGTGCCGATCAGTTCATCCAGACGCGGGTTATCCAGGCCCTGGATCATTTCTGCCGTGCCCTTCTCGGCCTGCGGATCGAAGAAGGCGATGCTGTCGTCGTAGAGGTGATAGACACCGCGGAAGCGCTTGCCCATGCCGATCGGCCAGGTCATCGGGGCGCACTGGATGCCAAGCACCGACTCGATTTCGTCGAGCAGGTCGATCGGCTCCTTGCCTTCGCGGTCAAGCTTGTTGATGAAGGTCAGGATCGGCGTGTCGCGCATGCGGCAGACGTTCAACAGCTTGATGGTCTGCGCTTCGACACCGTTGACCGAGTCAATCACCATGACGGCCGAGTCGACCGCCGTCAGCGTGCGATAGGTATCTTCCGAGAAGTCCTCGTGGCCCGGCGTATCGAGCAGGTTGACCATGCAATCGCGGTAGGGGAACTGCATCACCGACGAGGTCACCGAGATGCCGCGCTGCTTTTCCAGTTCCATCCAGTCCGAGGTCGCATGGCGGGACGCCTTGCGGGCGCGCACTTCGCCAGCCACCTGGATGGCGCCGCCGAACCACAGCAGCTTTTCGGTCAGCGTCGTTTTACCCGCGTCAGGGTGGGAAATGATGGCAAAAGTACGCCGGCGGGCGATTTCAGTGTCGAGAGCAGTCACGGCAGGCTTCAAAAAGCGGAAAGGTCGCGATTATACCCGCGCCAGCCGGCACCAAGCCGGCCAACTCAGCGCGGCAGGACTTCCCGGTACAAGGCCCGACTGGAAAAGGCCAGCCAGGGCAAGCTTAGCGGCAAGAGAGGAAGCAAGACGATGCTGGTCATGATGACGCTGCCCAACAAAATAGCCCAAAGCATGGCCGGCCAGAAGCTGAGAAAAACAGCCCGGACGCTGATCACCACTGCCTTGACCAGCCCAGCCCGGCGTTCGCAAAGCACCGGCACCGAAAAGACCGTGACGACATAGAGCAGAAAAGCAATGAATGCCCCGGAAACCCCTGCCCAGACGATAAATTGCCGAATATTGTCAGCGCCGAGTGCGGGTCCCCAAGCCACCGCAGGCGCCCCGACCATGTAGGCATAGAGGATCGCCGCATCGCTGACAAAAATCAGGAACAGCAAGCCGCAGACCAAGGCAAGCACACCGAGCACTGGTGAAGCATCGGAAAAGCCGGTCAGTACGTCGCGCCAAATGGGCTGGCGCCCTGCCTCGCTGGCCTTGGCAATACCGAAAAAGCCCGCCAGCAGCACCGGCCCGAGCAGCATGAAAGCACCGGCAGCAGCCGGAATGAAGGGCGTCCAGCCCTGATGCAACAAGGTGCCGATAATTGCGCCGCCAGCGAATGTGAAGATCAGCGTATAAGCCGCACTCAGCAAACGATTTGCTGCCGCCAGTCGCCAGCCGGCCTGCAACGAACGCCTCAGGCTAGACACCGAAAAGGACAAAATCTGCATGGCTGGACCAAGTCAAGGAACATGGCCCAGCCTAACCGTTGTCGAAACGATTGGCTCCGATGCAGATCAAATCGGCATGATTGACTCGACGAACACGCAATCGGCGCCGCCTAGCAGCACTCTTCCTCAACCTGCATCAACAACTCAAGTGCTTCGGCGTCGTCGCAATCCTCGAAAAACTCGCGGATCTGGTTGATATGGCAATGCACCAGGAAGAGATCGTCGGGCGCCGGCCCGCTCTTCGGCTGCCGCTTGGCCATGAAGTATTCCCAGAATCCGTTGCCGTGCCCGGCGGCGATATTGCGTTCGATGAATGCCATCACACGGCGAGCGTTGCCGTCGCAGTCGATGCCGTTGAAGCTTTCGTAACGGTCGGTCTTGCTACGGCAGCCACACGCGGCTGGGCGGGTTTGTGTCGTTTCCATGCTGGGCTCCTGAAAAGATGTTCTGGAACCCATTTTAGGGACAAGCGGATTTTGTTTCCGTCGGCTGGCCGACAGTTTTGCTAACTCTCCGCAACGCGGCAGCGTTCGGCCAGCGCATCGAGCGATTTGACCAGCAAACTGCGCCGGCTCTGCCGCACCAGGATGCCTTCGCGCTCCCACTGGTTGATCAGTGAAGAGACGGTCTGCCGAGTCGACCCGAGCAGGCTGGCGATATCCTCGGTCCCCAGATCGAGCGGCACCAGCCAGCCGGCATCCGTCACCTGGCCGCGCCGATTGGCCAGGCCGAGCAGAAAACGGGCTAGCCGCGCCGGCACTTCGCGAAAGGCCAGATCCTCGATCAGATTCACCGCATTGACCAGCATCCGCCCGAGGACCCGCATCATCACCGGCGTCACCGTCGGGTCGGTCGACAG
The DNA here is from genome assembly GCA_036726285.1 of Azonexus sp. Lineage (GTDB taxonomy): Bacteria > Pseudomonadota > Gammaproteobacteria > Burkholderiales > Rhodocyclaceae > Azonexus. The sequence goes on along the minus strand of DAIMCQ010000015.1, from coordinate 4,531 downwards.
CTTGCGGGCGAAGGCACCGGTTTCCATCATCCACAGCGTGCTGGAAGCGACGGCCTCGACATAGGTCGGGGTGTGGGTCGTGTAGATATCGCCGGCCTCGAGGAAGCTCAGCGTCAATTCGCGATTCTCGCCGGCCAGATAGACCCGCAGGCGCCCGGACTGGACGAGAAAGACCTGATTGTTCGGTCCTGCCGGCGTCGACAGCAGCTCTCCCTTGCCCAGATTGCGCCGCTCGAAACCGGCGGCGACGCCCTCATGGCGGTCAGCCCGCGCCAGCGCCTGCAGCCAGTGTTCGGCGGCGCCGCCAATTTTTCCGGAAAGGTGATGAGCAAGGTCCATGTCACTGACCAAGCAAGAGCAAGGCCAAAGACAACCACCTGTTAAATCAGTTACTTAGACAAAACACCGAAACAATTGAGCGATTCACTACAAGACGACAGCCAACAATCAGACGGTCACCAGCGTCTGCCGGCCATACCATTCCTCGCCAGCCGGCAACTGCACCGGTTCGCGGACGATGGCCGCCTCGACACACAGCATCTGCCGCCAGCCCTCGGCCGGCATGTCCTTCAACTCGGCGCAACGTTCAACCCAGGGATTCCAGACCACGACATCGGGAAAGCTCTGGCTCTGGATGCCCAGGCTGTGATTGCCTGCTTTCAGGTATTGCGGCCGGCGAACGTTGAAATAGGCGCGATCCATCTCGCCTTCGACGACCAGTTCGGTCCCTGTATCGCGCTTGATTTCATTGCCGAGCACGGCATCGCGGTAGTCGTGGCCGTAGAAGCCTTCCAGTGCAGCATCCTCGACCTGGACCAGGCGCAGGTAGGAATGCAGGGCACCGGTAAATTCGAAAGACTCGCTGCCGGTGTTGGCAATGCTCAGTTCGATGTCGATGCGATCGGCTTCGATCATCAGCGTCACCTCGGCCTGAAAAGCATGCGGCCAGATGGCACGGCTCGCTTCGTCATCGCTTACCGCCAGGGTCACCAGCGCGTAGCCATCGCCACAACGCTCGGTATTCAATTCCCAGCGGCGGGTACGCAGGAAGCCGTGCTTGGGCAGTTCGCCGTCGGCAGCGAATTGCGGAAAGCAAACCGGCACGCCTCCCCGGATCGGCACGCTGCCGTCGAAAACAGCCAGCTCGGAAAGATAGAGCCGTTCGCGGCCATCAGCCGTTTTCCAGGAAAGCACCTGGCCGCCCAGCGTGCTGATGATGGCGCTGGCACCGTTCGGGCCATTCAGGCGGAAAGCTTCAAGGCCGTGGAAATCGATTTTTTCAATGGATGGGGTCATCGTGATTCAAATGAGTCGTGGTTTGGGGAACCACATAGAGGTTGGGGCGCACATGTAGCATTTCCACCACATGGCCGAGCAGGGTCACGCTACCGGCACGACGGTTGTCGCCGGTATCGCTGTATTCGAAGGCATAGACTCGACGCAACTTGAGCAGCCCGGCATCGTCGCGAGCCAGACGAAAGACGCTGATGACGACCGTTTCATCGAGCAACTGCAAGCCTTCTTCGGCGCAAGCCTGCTGGGCGGCCCGAATGCCTATTTCGCGCGCTTTCAGGCTGTCCAGCCAGAGCCAGGCGCCAGCCAGCAAACCGATAAAAACGAATAATTCGAGGAGATCCATCGGCCAAGTATACGCAATTGGCCATATCGACTGCAGAAATTGCCGGCAAATTGCCGGATAATGCGGCTGTCACATATTCCAGACAGATCATGAACTCGCCTTTGCAGTTGTTTCGCGACTTGCTCCCCTTCAGTTCACTCCCCGCCGAACAGCAGGCAGCGAGCAAGGTACGCGGTCTGCTCGAAACGCTGGCCGGCGGTACGGCCGCCGAAGGGGCCATTGCGCTGTCCAACCGCGTGATTCCGACGATTGTCCGCCAAACCAACCTGCACATGCGCTTCAAGCTGCTGGAAGAAGCCCGACAGGAGGCCGAACGGCTGTTGCCGACGCTGGAAGCCGACATCGAGCGAGCCGCCCTGCCGCTGCCCAAGAAAGTGGCCCAGTTGGCACTGGAAGCCGACAACCTGATCAAGTCATTGGCCATGGCCTATTACGGCATCAGCCGCGACATTGGCAAGCTGCAGCAAGACAACGCCCAGAGCCCGGTATTCCATCGCGCCATCCTGCGGGCCATGGGTGCCATCAGCCGGCGCCAGCAATTGGCCTATCGCGCCTATGCCGCCCCGTCGTCGTCCTCCTGGATTCTGCTGCACGAGCTCTATCAGATGGCTTGCGACCCTGCGGCCAAGCCGCTTAACGGCGAAACCGCACCGGTCGAACTGCACTACCTGAGCGCCCTGCTCTTCGCCTTTGTCGAACCCAACAAGCTGCCTCGCAGCGAATTGAACGCGGTCATCAAATGCACCCAGCAGTTGGCCGCCTATGCGGTGATCTCCGAGTACCAGCCGGCACCGGACCAGCCCCCGGAATCCTGTTTCCTGGTGCGGCCGAGCGAAGGCTGCCCTGGCCTGGCTTTGCGCCGCCTGCCGGAGGGCGTGACGGCATTGGGTGCCTTGCTGATCGACTGCCAGCCGGTCATCGGCGCCATTGATCGCAATTTGCTGCGTACGCCGGGCAAAACCATCCAGCCCGATCTCGATGCCCCGCCGGCCATGCTGCAAACCCTGCGTATCGCGCTGGGCGGCAAAGGAGCCCGTCGCTACAGCCGCACCCGTTTCCGTCCACGTGGCGACTTGGTCGGCGGACTGGAATCGGTAATCGAATTCATCGATGGCAACGTCTTCACCCGTCGCGCCGTCGATGCCGCATGTCGCAACGAAGCCCATTTTTCGCCCAGCGAGTGGTCGCTGATCGACGAAAGCCCCGACGGTTTTCGCGTTCGTTTCATCAAGGGCGACAAATGGAAGGTGGGTGCCGGCGATATCGTCGCTTTACAACCCAGGGAGTCGAGCAAGATCCATGTCTGCCTGGTGCGCCGCATCGCCAATGGCGGCAGCCGTCTCGAACTCGGCCTGCAAATGCTCTCGCCGCAAGTCAGTGTGGTCGAGGTGCCAGCTAACGGCAGCGGCCTGCAACGAGCCATTTTCCTGCACAGCCTGCCCGCCTACGGCAAGTTTGCCGGCATCGTCGCCCATGCCGGCCAGCTCACTGCCGGCCAGGAAATCGAGCTCAAATCGACCGGACGGACCCTGCACCGGCAAATTGGGAAATGCATTGAGGCCAATGAAGGACTAGAATTCTTCGCCTTGGACCCGCTTCCCAACTGAATCCCCCACTCAATGCTCAGCTACCGTCATGCCTTTCACGCCGGCAATCATGCCGACGTGCTGAAACACCTCATCCTGATCCAGATCGCCGAATACATGGGCGAAAAGCCTGCCCCATACTGGATCATCGATACCCATGCCGGTGCCGGACGTTACGCGCTGGAATCGGCCCACGCCACCAAGCTCGGCGAATACCGCGACGGCGTCGGCCGCCTGTGGGAGGCCAAGGGACTGCCGCCGGCGGCGGCAACCTACCTCGACTACGTCAAGATGCTCAACCCGGACGACCAACTGCGCTATTACCCCGGTTCGCCCTGGCTGGCCAGCCAGCTGCTGCGCGAAAGCGATCGCCTGCGCCTCTACGAATTGCACAGCACCGACGTCAAGTTGCTGCAGGACTGCTTCAAGAGCGCCGGACGCCAGGTGGCGATCACGGCCGGTGATGGTTTTGCCGGCCTCAAGGCCATCCTGCCCCCGCCACCGCGGCGCGGCCTGGTCCTGATCGACCCGTCCTACGAGACCAAGGACGACTACAGCAACGTCGTCAAGGGCCTGCAGGAAGCGCTCAAGCGCTTTGCCACCGGCACCTATGCACTGTGGTACCCGATGCTCTCCAAAATCGAATCGCGCAAGCTGCCGACCAAGCTTAAAGGTCTGGGGGCCAACAACTGGCTGCACGCCACGCTGGAGGTTACCGCCCCCTCGAAGGATGGCTTCGGCATGAACGGCAGCGGCATGTTCATCATCAATCCGCCGTGGACGCTGGAAAAGACGCTGCACGAGACGCTGCCCACCCTGACCCGCTTGCTGGCCCAGGGCGAAGGTGCCAAATACACGCTGGAAAGCCAGTCGACCTGAGCAAGACTGCGCTACGCCTCACCAAAATGCCCGCGGTTGCGGGCATTTTTCATCGCGGCGCGTCGCCGGTCAGTTCGGTGTATTTCGCCCGCGAACCGTAGGCCTTGTCCACCGGATACTTGGCAGCATTTTTTTCCAGTTTTCTCCGCGCCGCCGCCGCCAGGTCGATGCCGGCAACGTCGGCAATCAGCAGCAGGTAAAGCAGGATATCGGCGCACTCGTCGCGCAGGGCCTCGCCGCTCACCGGATCGCCCGGCAAGGCGTCGATCTCGGCGTCGCTTTTCCATTGGGTCAGCTCGAGCAATTCGGCCGCTTCGAGATTGAGCGAGGTGATCAGGTTGCGCAGGGAATGAAACTGTCGCCAGTTACGGGCATCGCGAAATTCGCGCACGGCGGCAGTCAGAGTTTCGATATCGCTCAAGGCCAT
>DAIMCQ010000014.1:0-27464 GCA_036726285.1 Azonexus sp. | reverse complement strand
CCCTGTACCTGCGGCAACCGCAGTTTCGCCCTTGAGGTAACGACCTTCAATAGCCCTGAGGCCGCGTTGGAAAATGCCCGTCGCGAGAGTTACGACCTGTTCATCAGCGACTACCGGATGCCGGGAATGGATGGTGTCGAGTTCCTCAAATCGGCCAAGGCGCTGCAGCCCGATGCGGCACGCCTGATCCTGTCCGGCTACGCCGACCTGAACGCCCTGATGCGTGCGGTGAACGAAGTTGGAATCGATCGTTTCATCGGCAAACCCTGGAACGACTACGACCTGATCTCAGCAATCGGGCAGGCGTTGGCACACCGCGAGCTGTTGCTGGAGAACCGGCATCTGGCCAATCTGGTTCGTCTGGAAATGGGCGACAAGACGGCAGAACAAGTCGAAGCGGAACGACTGGAGGAAATCGAGCCCGGGATCACGACGGTCAATTGGGGCGAGGACGGTTCGGTGTTACTCGACCCGGAATTTCGTACCAAGGCCCCCCTGTGAGATTGATCAGTAGCTTGGCTCCGACGCAAAAACAGGAATCCTGAACATGGATGTCTTCATCTGGAACGAGCGCTACGTTACCGGCGAGGCGGTTGTCGACAACGAACACCAGGAGTTGGTCAGGATCATCAACTGGGTCATCGAGCACCAATCCGGCATGCATCAGGAGCGCAACGTCGGCGAAGTCCTCGATCAATTGATCGCCTACGCCGCCAACCATTTCAGGCACGAGGAAAGCCTGATGGCAGAATTCGCCTGCGATCCGAAATTCATTGAAATCCATACCCGGATCCATCAGGAGTTCGCCACCCAAGTCACCAAGATGCGGGCCTTTCCCTCCAATCAACAGGATATCGATTACCTGCTACGTTTTCTGAGCAGTTGGCTGGCCCACCATATCCTGGGGATCGATCAGGCCATGGCGCGTCAGATTCGGAAGATTCGCACCGGCATTTCGCCAGCCCAGGCTTTTGCCGATGAAAAGGCAATGGTTCAGGATCCGGCTACAGCCAGTCTGCTCGATGCCATGAATGCCTTGTTTCGCCTGATTGCGACGCGCAACGATGCGCTCGAACAATTGAATGCCAATCTCGAGCAGCAAGTGGTGGCACGAACCCGCGCCCTGAGCGACAGCAACGAGCAACTGGTTGTCGAGCAAGGGCGCCTGCAACTGGCCATGAAACAAGTCGAACTCACCCAGAAGAAGCTGCTGGAGTCCGAGCATCGTCGCGCTGATGCGACCCGACGAAACATGGAACAGCTTTTGGCACAAATCATCGATGGCGATCCTGTCCCGACTTTCGTGATCGATGCCGAGCACCGCATCACCCACTGGAATCGGGCCTGTGCCGTGATCAGCGGCCTCGATGCCAGCGAGATGATTGGCACCAGCGATCAGTGGCGGGCTTTTTATCCGGAAAGGCGTCCTGTGTTGGCCGATCTGATCGTCGACGGCTGCATCGAGGCGCAATTCTCAACCTATTATCAGGATCGCTATCGGCGCTCCGAGATCATCGAGCGTGCCTTCGAAAGCGAAGCCTTCTTTCCCCGGCTCGGACAACATGGACGCTGGCTTTTCTTTACCGCTGCGCCGCTTTACGACTCGAACGGCAAGCGCATTGGCGCCATCGAAACACTGCAGGACATCACGGAACGCCACCTGGCCGAAGAAGACCTCAGGCGATATCAAAATCGCCTGGAAGAGCAAGTAGCAACCCGCACGGCACAGCTGGAACAGGCTAACAGCGACTTGCAAAGCGAACGCCGGGAACTCGAACTGCTCCTGTCGAAAGTCGAGGAAGCCCAACAGCAATTGCTGCAATCGGAAAAAATGGCCGCCATCGGTCAATTGGCGGCTGGCGTCGCCCACGAAATCAATAATCCAATCGGCTTCGTCAATTCCAATCTCGGGACACTGAAAAACTACATCAGCCGACTCCTCGAATTGGTTGCGGTTTACGAGAAAACGCTCATGAGCGGCGATCGTTGCGCCTTGGATACGGCATTGCGCGATACGGATTTCGACTTCCTGCGCGAAGATTTGCCTGCCTTGCTCGCCGAATCGCAGGAAGGGCTGGGGCGCGTCACCAAGATTGTTCAGGACCTCAAGGATTTCTCTCACATCGGGGAAACCGACTTTCAGCCGGCCAATCTCAATGCCGCGATGGAAAGCACGCTCAACGTCGTCTGGAACGAACTGAAGTACAAAGCTGAAGTCGTTCGCGAATTGAGCACGATTCCCGAAGTCGAATGTGTCCCGGCTCAAATCAATCAGGTATTCATGAACCTGCTGGTCAACGCGGCCCATGCGATCGAGCAGCGGGGGAAAATTACCGTTCGCTCGGGCTGCGAAAATGGTTTTGTCTGGTTTGAGGTCTCCGACACCGGCAAAGGCATGAGTGCAGAGATAAAAAACCGTATTTTCGAACCCTTTTATACGACCAAGCCGGTCGGCCAAGGAACGGGGCTGGGGCTATCGATTTCCTACGATATCATCGTCAAGAAACACGGCGGCCGGATCGATGTCACCAGCGAACCCGGCCAAGGCACGACCTTCCGACTATGGTTGCCGCTTCATGCGCCCAAAACGCAAGAGACCTAGCGGAACTCGATACTGACCGAACGCCCGGACTTTCCGCCAGCTTTCAGCAAAAGATCCGCAATATCGGTATTCTGGGTTTTCCTGGCGATATCGAGCGCCGTTTCCCCGGTATCCATGGCCAGCCCCGGATCGGCCTTGCTGGCAAGAAGCTGGCGGACTACCTCAAGATGACCGCCACGGGCAGCAGCAATCAATGGGGTCGTCCCATTTTCGCTGGCGGCATTGACCTCGGCCCCAGCCTTGAGCAAGACACGAACGATATCCAGATGGCCGCCGAAAGCGGCATAGGTCAACGGCGTCCAACCAGGCATATTGACAGTCGCACCAGCCGAAACCAATAGCTCGACGACTTTCAAGTGGCCGCGAAATGCAGCCAGCTTCAAGGCGGTATCGCCCGCTGCGTTACGGGCATTGATCTTGGCTCGTTGCTTGATCAAATAGTCGACCAGTTCCACATGCCCATCGCGAGCAGCCAACATCATCAGGGTATTGCCCGAAATATCGGTACTATCGACCGAGGCACCCCGTCCAAGCAATTCCGCTACATCCTTGGTCACCCCCATTTTCGCGGCTGACATCAGGTCATCGTAAGTCCCGGCAGCGGCAACAATGGGGAAAGCCACAACGATGGCAATACTGATCAGTAATTTATTCAACACCATCGGGGCGACTCGCATCCTTGAATAAACGGAAAAAATTATCGGTCGTGGCCTGGCTGACTTGATCCAGGGAGATGCTACGCAGACGGGCAATCTCCTCCGCGACATGCAGAACATAACCCGGCTCGTTCTGCTTGCCGCGGTACGGAACCGGCGCCAGATAGGGGGAGTCGGTTTCAACCAGCACACGATCAAGCGGGCATTTCTGGGCAACTTCCTTGACTACCAAGGCATTCTTGAAGGTCACGATGCCCGAGAATGAAATGTAGAAACCGAGATCGAGCGCCTGTTGGGCAACTTCCCAATTCTCGGTAAAACAGTGCATGACTCCGCCCACCGAGTCGGCAGCTTCCTCTCGCATCAGGCGCAGGGTGTCGATGGCCGAATCCCGAGTATGAATAATCAGTGGCTTGTTGCAGCGCTTCGCTGCGGCTATATGGGTACGAAAACGCTTCCGCTGCCACGCCGGCTTGTCTTTTTGCCAGTAATAATCGAGCCCGGTTTCACCAATGCCGATGACCTTCGAGTGATTGGCGAGCTCAATCAAATTCTCTTCGCTCGGCTCTTCAACATCGGCATATTCCGGGTGAACGCCGACCGTGGCGTAAAGCCTGGGATCACCCTCGGCGAGGGTCAGAATAGCCGGAAAATCTTCAAGGTTTACCCCGACGCAGACCGCACATCCAACGCCGTTGGTCTGCATCTTGGCCAGCACGTCGGGCAGACGCTGTCGCAGATCGGGAAAATCGAGATGGCAATGCGAGTCGACCAGCATGCTGACCGTTTAGAGCGTATGCGTCGGACGCGACGACTGCATCACGCCGCCCAACAATCCTTCAATCTTGCGCCGAGCTTCCTGGCCGCTCTCGTCATTATTGAAATGGACGCCAATGCCCTGGGCTCGACTGTTTTGCGCACCGGGCGGCGTAATCCAGACCACGGCACCGGCAATCGGCAGTTTGGCGGGATCGTCCATCAACGACAAAAGCATGAATACTTCATCGCCGATGTTATAGCCCCGCGTAGTCGGGATAAATATCCCGCCACTACGCAGATGCGGCATGAACGCTGCATATAGCGCGGATTTCGAATTGATATTCAGCGAAAGTACGCTCGGCCGTTGCGGCGCTGATTTTGCTTCACTCATTGTTGATCAATTGGCAAACAAGGCCCGGTAGTCAAGGAAAACGCCTTCCAGGAAAAGACGTGCATTAAGCGGTTGTTCTGCTTCCTGGCGACGCTTGATCAAATCACGATAAAAATGAATCAGTCGTATGCCCGGAATCATATCAGCCAAGGCCGTTGTTGTGGCCTGCTGGGGGAGAAAATAACGGGCCGGCAGACCGCTCTTTGCCAGATTGAGATCGACCAGCCATTTTTGCACGGCTTCGATCACGGCCTTGAGCAACAACTTGCCCTTGCTGTCCTTGATCACTTTTTCGAGCTCCCCCGCCAGGCCCAGCGGGTCGATATTTCGACCGCTACCCAGGCGTTTGATCAGGATCTCCAGCCAGGCCCCCTGTCCGGAAGCGGAAAGCTCCAGCGCCAAGCCCGGCGAGCCTCCCGCCAAAGCCAGCCAGCGCTCCGCCTCGGCCAGGCCATCATCAACCAGAGCCTTGACTGCGACGGCATGCTGCGGCACCGGCACCGGCACCACCTGACAGCGGCTACGAATGGTCGGCAACAAGCGCAACGGCTCATTTGAAATCAATAAAAACAATGTACTTGGAGCCGGTTCTTCAAGTGTTTTGAGAAGCGAGTTCGCAGTACTTCTATTCATTGCCTCGGCCGGATTGACGATGATGATGCGCAAGCCATGTCGATGCGTACCGACATTGAGAAATTCATCGAGACCGCGCACCTGGTCAATGGTGATCTGCTGACTGGGCTTTTTCTTGCCGTCCTCGACATCGGTCTCTTCGGACAGGGCATCCGGTTGCAACAAACGAAAATCCGGATGATTGCCCTGTTCGTACCAGTTGCAGGCCAGGCATTTGCCGCAAGCCAGTCCATTTTCCTGCGGCACTTCGCAGAGCAGACTGGCGGCAAAATGCCGGGCCAACTCGAACTTGCCGAGCCCTTTCTGGCCAACCAGCAGCAAGGCATGCGGCATCTGGTCACGCCGCGCCAACAAGCTCGTCCAGACTTTTTCGTGAAGCGTTAAAACGTTCATGAACAGATACTTAAAACGACAACTTCAAGTGACTTGCGAATTTCTTCACGCGTCTGATTGGCGTTCACAACACGTACCCGCGATGGATTTGCATGCGCCCGCTCGAGGTAAGCCTGACGCACCCGCTCGTGGAAATCGGCACGTTCCTGCTCGAATTTATCGAGAACGCGACTGGCCAGAACGATACGCTCCCGCGCCACATCGAGCGGCAGATCGAAAAGCAGGGTCAGATCCGGTTGTACATGTTCATGCACCCAATGCTCCAAGGCGAGGAACTTTGCCTTGTCGAGACCCCGCCCGCCGCCTTGATAGGCGTAGGTCGCATCACTGAACCGATCGCATACCACCCATTCCCCACGGACCAACGCCGGCTCGATCAGTTGCGCCAGGTGTTCGCGACGTGCGGCAAACATCAACAGCGTTTCGGTTTCCAGGTGCATCGGATCGTTGAGCAGCAGGGTCCGCAGCTTTTCGCCCAGCTCGGTTCCGCCGGGCTCGCGCGTAACGTGCACGGTCTTGCCCTGGTCGCGCAGTAACGCAGCCAGCCATTCGACATGGCTACTCTTGCCCGCCCCGTCAATACCTTCGAAAGTGATAAATTTGCCTTTCACTTCCCACCCCTTTGATATCGGTTAACTGCTCGGTTATGTTCGTCGAGGGTACGCGAGAACTCGCTGCTGCCATCGCCTCGCGCCACAAAATAGAGCGCATCACTCGCCACCGGATGCAAGGCTGCCTGCAACGACGCCTGCCCCGGCATGGCAATCGGGGTCGGCGGCAATCCCGGCCGCGTGTAGGTATTGTAGGGCGTATCGGTCAGCAGATCGCGCTTGCGCAAATTGCCGTCGTAGCTATCGCCCAGCCCATAGATCACGGTCGGATCGGTTTGCAACAACATGCCTCGCCGCAAGCGATTGACAAACACCGCCGCAATTTGGCCACGGTCGCTTTCGCGGCCGGTTTCCTTTTCGACGATCGAGGCCATGATCAAGGCTTCATGTGGCGTTCGGTACGGCAAGCCTTCGGCCCGCCGCGCCCATTCATTGTCAAGGCGAAGCTGCATGGCGCGTACGGCACGAGCCAGCAGCTCGATATCGGATGATTGCTTGTCGAACAGATACGTATCGGGAAACAGCCAGCCATCGAGACGTTCGCCCTGCAAACCGAGGCGCTCGACAATTTCAGCCTCGTTCAACTGGCGTGTATCGTGGCGCAAATCAGGATGGCGATCCAGGCGCTGGCGCAGTTGTTTGAAACTCCAGCCTTCAACCAGGGTCAATTCACCCTGGGTAAACTCGCCGCGCGTCAGCTTGCCCAGCAATTGCTGCGGCGTCACGCCCTGAACCACCGAATAGCTCCCCGCCTTGATCCCGGTCTCCGCCTTGCTCAGGCGCGCCAACAGGGCCAGCAAGGTCGGCTGCACGTCGATACCAGCCTCCTGCATCTGGCCGATCGCCGAGCGCAGGCTACTGCCTTGCGTGATCCGGAAATCGAGCGGAGAAGTCCGCAAGACCAGGGGCTGATTTATCCACCACCAAGCGGCGCCGGCCGCAGCGGCCATCAGCAGCAAAACAAGAAAAAAGAGACGAATCAATAAACGCACGGGAACTCGTTGGCGCTTGGCCAGTCTGGCTCGTAGCAAACGAGCACGTGAAAACGGGCGATATAATATCCCAAACCCCAACAGGAGCCTTCATGAACCCCAACTGGCGCAGCTTCCTCGAATCCGCCGAATGCGCATTCGATAGCGAAACTTCCGAACCACTGCACTTTGGCGACGCTGCCGGCGAGCTTCTCGCCGCGCAAAAACAGACGGTGCTGGTTCCCCTGAGTCAGTTTGGCCTGCTCGAAGCTTCCGGTGAAGACAGCAAGGCATTCCTCCATGGCCAATTGACCAGTGACATCAACCACCTGGCAGAAGGTGCCGTTCAACACGCCAGCTGGTGTTCGGCCAAAGGGCGCATGCAGGCCAGTTTCCTGGCCTTTCGTAACGGCGAAAACTATCGCCTGATCCTGGCCAGCGATTTGCAGGAGGCCACCCAAAAACGCCTGCAGATGTTTGTCCTGCGTGCCAAGGTCAAATTCATCAACCTGTCGGAAAGCACCATCCTGCTTGGCATCGCCGGCCCACAGGCGGAAGAGGCACTGAACGACGCCGGCCTTCCTTGCCCGGTCGAGCCACTCAAGGCTGTGCAACAAGCGGGCAGCACGGTGATCCGCCTTGATACCAACCGCTTCATTGTCATTGCCGATGAAAACGCCCCGTCACAACTTTGGCAGAAGCTGTCTGTCAAGGCACGCCCGGCCGGCGTACCGGCCTGGCGCTGGCTGGATGTTCAGGCGGCTTTCCCGTTGGTGACCTTGGCCACCAAGGAAGAGTTCGTGCCGCAAATGGCCGACTTCGAAAAAATCGGTGGCGTCAGTTTCCAGAAAGGCTGTTACCCCGGCCAGGAAATTGTTGCCCGCACCCAGTACCTCGGCAAGGTCAAACGCCACCTCTATCGTGTCGCCAGCACCACCAGCCTCAAGGCCGGCGATGCTCTGTACTCGCCGGACAACCTCGAACAAGCCTGCGGCATGGTCATGTCTGCAGCCCCCTCGCCGAATGGCGGATTCGAAGCACTGGCGGTGATTCAATCCGAACACGCCGGCAATGCCCACCTCGGCAATCGCGAAGGACCGCTCGTCCAGGCAACTGCGGTCAATCCCTGAGTTACCCGCAGCATGTGCCTGGTCGTGATTGGCTGGCGGGCCAGTGCAGCCTTCCCGCTGCTTGTCGCCGCCAATCGCGACGAGTATCACCACCGCGCCAGCGCGGTTGCCGCACGCTGGCCGGATGCGCCCCAAGTTATCGGCGGTCGCGACCTTGAGGCAGGCGGCACCTGGCTGGGCATTCGCGACAACGGACGCTTCGCGGCGGTAACCAATGTCCGCGAACCCGGCCTGGCCAAAGGCGCACGCTCACGCGGCGAACTGCCACGGACTTTTCTTCTTGGCTCGGATAGCGCCGAGGACTACGCCAAACAGATCGACTACGCCGCCTACTCCGGTTTCAATCTACTGCTGGCCGATGGCGAAAAGCTGATTTACTGCTCGAATCGCGACCTGCCACCTCGGGAACTGAAACCGGGTATCTATGGTTTATCGAATCACCGTCTGGACAGCCCCTGGCCCAAGTTGCTCAAAGCCAGGGAAGATTTCTCCCGCGCCATGAATACACTGCCTGACGAGGCTGCGTTTTTCAATTTGCTGGCCAATCGGGAAATCGTCAGCGACGACCTACTACCCGATACTGGCGTTCCACTCGAATGGGAACGCCTGCTTTCTGCCGTATTCGTCAAATCGCCGACTTACGGCACGCGTGCCTCAACGCTGCTCATGCAACGCGCCAACGGCGAAATCCGGCTGCATGAGCGCAGTTTTGGCCCGGATGGTCAACTGACTCAGTCTTCGCTGATTTCCACTTCGGAATAACACGGCACCAGATCGAACAGCTCGACGATATCGGCATTGCGCATGCGGATGCAGCCATGCGAACCGGGCACCCCCATCTCCGCGCTATCCGGACTGCCATGGATATAGACGTAACGCCGCATGGTATCGACCTGCCCCAGACGATTGCGCCCCGGCTCCCGGCCGGAAAGCCACAGGATGCGGGTCAATATCCAGTCGCGCCCCGGAAATTGCTCGGCCAATGCCGGCGTCCATAGCTCCCCGGTTGGCCGGCGGCGGACAAACACCGTGTTTTCGGCTTGCCCGGCACCGATCTTGGCCCGTATGACATGCCGGCCGCGCGGCGTCTGGAAACTGCCCGACACCTCACCCACCCCGGCCTTTGCTGTCGACACCGCATATTCGCGCAACACTTCGCCGGCATCATCAAGCACGGTCATTGATTGCCGAGCTACCGAAACGAGGAGCTTCATGACGACTTTTTCCGCCGGCTGGCAAAAAACTGCGACAGCACCGAACTGCACTCTTCGGCGAGCACACCACCCAGAACTTCGGCATGGTGATTCAGGCGCTCAACCCCGAACAGGTCCACCACGCTGCCATGCACGCCAGTCTTGGGGTCACGCGCCCCGTAGATGACCCGGCTGATCCGGGCATGCATGATCGCACCGGCACACATCGCACAGGGTTCCAGTGTCACGAACAGTTCGCAACCAGGCAGACGGTAATTCCCCAAGGCGCGGGCCGCATCGCGTAACGCGGCGATTTCGGCATGCGCCGTCGGGTCGCTCTCGCCAATCGGCGAATTGAAACCTCGACCGACGATCACCCCATTCTGGACAACGACAGCACCTACTGGCACCTCGCCCAGGCATTCGGCTGCCCGGGCCAGGGAAATCGCCTCGCGCATGAAAAACTCATCGCTGAGCACAAATACCGGGTCACTCATCTCGGAGCCCCTGCATCAGCAACGCTACAGACAAAAAGGAAGACAAAACCGGAAAAACTCGAATCATTCAAACATCGCCAGGATCAGGTGCCGCCAAGCACCTGAAGTTCATCAGGGCAGCCAGTATAACCAGCCGCAACTCAAGGCCGCCCCAATTCTTTCTTGATCTGCTCGATCAATCCCAGCGCCGCATCCTCGACCATGTCGAGTACCAGATCGAAGCCATGCCCTAGGCCATAGTAAGGATCGGGTACTTCCTCGTCATCGAAGTTCTTCGCATAACTCATGAACAGCTTGATACGCGACTGTTGCTCGGGACTGGCCATGCGCAACAGGTTATCGAGATTGCTTTTATCCATGGCCAGCACAAGATCGAAATAATCGAGATCCTGCCTGGCCACCTTGCGTGCCCTGAGCTGCGACAAGTTGTAGCCGCGCAAGGCGGCAGCACGCTGCGTTCGCGAATCCGGAGCTTCACCGACGTGATAGCCGTGCGTGCCCGCAGAATCAACTTCAACAACGTCACCCAGATTATTGTTCCTGAGCAATAGCCTAAGAACACCTTCTGCCGTTGGGGAGCGGCATATATTGCCCATGCAAACCAGAAGCACGCGATAGGTCATTTTTATTAGTCTCCGTCCGGGTCATGCGGCGCGGCACCGAATATCCTTTCCCTGAGCCTGAAAAGGTCGTCGCGCGCAGCTGCCGCTTTCTCGAATTCCAGATTTTTAGCACATTCAAGCATCAACTTCTCAAGACGCTTGATTTCCTTGGCCACTGTCTTCTCATCCATGGCCTGATAGGCCGCTTCTTGCTGCGCAGCTTTCAGCTCGGTCTGGGCGGATTCGGCGCTATACACGCCGTCGATGATGTCCTTGATCTTCTTGGACACACCGCGCGGCGTAATGCCACGTTCCGCATTGAAGCCGATTTGCTTCTCGCGCCGCCGCTCAGTCTCGGCCATGGCGCGCTGCATGGATTGCGTAATCGTATCAGCATAAAGGATGGCTGTGCCATGGATATGGCGTGCCGCCCGCCCCATTGTCTGGATCAGCGAACGCTCGGAACGCAAAAAGCCCTCCTTGTCTGCATCGAGAATGGCAACCAGCGAAACTTCCGGAATATCCAAGCCCTCGCGCAACAGATTGATCCCGACCAGCACGTCGAACTCGCCGAGACGCAGATCGCGGATGATTTCCACCCGCTCGACCGTATCGATATCGGAATGCAGATAACGCACCTTGATATCGTTGTCGGCTAGAAAATCCGTCAGATCCTCCGCCATCCGCTTGGTCAATGTCGTGACCAGAACCCGCTCGCCAACTTCAACGCGCCGGGTAATTTCCGACAACAGATCGTCAACCTGAGTCGAGGCCGGACGGACGAACACCTGCGGATCGACCAACCCGGTCGGACGCACGACTTGCTCGACAACCTGTCCGGCATGCTGATTCTCGTATTCGGCCGGTGTGGCAGAAACAAAAACAGTCTGCCGCATGTGGGCTTCGAATTCGTTGAACTGCAAGGGCCGGTTATCGAGCGCCGAAGGCAGACGGAAGCCATAATCGACCAGATTCTCCTTGCGCGAACGGTCGCCCTTGAACATCCCCCCAACCTGGCCGATGGTGACGTGCGACTCGTCGATGAACATCAAGGCGTCGGACGGCAGGTAATCGATCAGCGTCGGTGGCGATTCGCCGGCCTTACGCCCGGAAAGGTGCCGGGAGTAATTTTCAATCCCTTTGCAGAAGCCGATCTGGTCGAGCAATTCGAGGTCGAAACGGGTTCGCTGCTCGATCCGCTGCGCTTCGACCAGTTTCTGGTTGCGGGTAAAAAAGTCGACGCGCTCGCGCAACTCGCTCTTGATCGCATCGATGGCGCGCAACACGGTATCGCGCGGCGTCACGTAATGCGAGGCCGGAAAGACTGTAAAGCGTAGCGCCTTGTGCATCAGATGCCCGGTCAGCGGATCGAAAAACTGCAGCCCCTCCACCTCGTCATCGAACAAGGAGACCCGGATGGCGTGCTCGGCATGCTCGGCCGGGAAGATGTCGATGATGTCGCCGCGCACCCGGAAGGTACCGCGATGAAAATCCATCTCGTTGCGCTCGTACTGCATCTCGGTCAGCCGCTTGACGATGGTGCGCTGGTCGAGTCGGTCGCCGACGCGCATGGTCAGGATCATGTTGTGGTATTCGTCGCGATCACCGATACCGTAAATGCACGACACGGTGGCGACGATGACCACGTCGCGGCGCTCGATCAGGCTCTTGGTCGCCGACAAGCGCATCTGCTCGATGTGGTCATTGATCGAACTGTCCTTTTCAATGAACAAATCGCGCGAAGGAACGTAGGCTTCCGGCTGGTAATAATCGTAGTAGGAGACGAAGTATTCAACGGCGTTTTCCGGAAAAAACTCCTTGAACTCCGAATACAACTGCGCCGCCAGGGTCTTGTTCGGCGCCAGCACCAGGGCCGGCCGGCCGGTGCGGGCGATGACATTGGCCATCGTGTAGGTCTTGCCCGAGCCGGTCACGCCGAGCAGCGTCTGGAACGACAGACCATCCTCGACACCTTCGACCAACAGGCGAATCGCTTCCGGCTGGTCGCCAGCCGGTGGAAAGGGTTGATGAAGCTTGAACGGGCTGCCTTCAAAGCAAACTACCGGAATGCTGGTCGCAGTTTCTGTCATGCTAAAATTCTTCGGTTTCTCTCGTGCGGCAAGATTGCCGTGCGAATCTTGTGCCTATTATTCCATGGAGTCCTTATGTCCTCTTCGATCTTTGCTGCGGTGGAAATGGCCCCGCGTGACCCGATTCTCGGTCTGAACGAGTCCTTCAATGCCGACACCCGTAGCACCAAGGTCAACCTCGGCGTTGGCGTCTATTTCGACGACAACGGCAAGATCCCGCTGCTCGCCGCCGTCAAAACCGCCGAAGACGCTCGCGTCAAATCCGCTTTGCCGCGCGGCTATCAGCCGATCGAAGGCTCGCCCGCCTACAACCAGGCCGTGCAGAACCTGTTGCTGGGCAAGGACTCCGAACTGATCGCCAATGGTCAGGTCATCACCGCCCAGGCTCTCGGCGGCACGGGTGCCCTGAAGATCGGTGCCGATTACCTGAAGCGCCTGTCGCCGAATGCCAAGGTGTATATCAGCGACCCGTCGTGGGAAAACCACCGCGCCCTGTTCGAGTCGGCCGGCTTCGTGGTCGAAAACTATCCTTACTACGACGCCGCCACCCGTGGCGTTAACTTCGCCGGCATGAAGGCTTGCCTGAACGGTCTGGATGCCGGTTCGATCATCATCCTGCACGCTTGCTGCCACAACCCGACCGGCGCCGACCTGAGCGATGCCCAATGGCAGGAAGTCGTCGACGTCTGCCGCGAACGCGGCCTGGTGCCCTTCCTCGACATGGCCTACCAGGGCTTCGCCGATGGCATCGATGCCGATGCCGTGGCTGTTCGCGCCTTCTCCGCCTCCGGCCTGCAATTCTTCGTCTCCAGCTCTTTCTCGAAGAGCTTCTCGCTGTACGGCGAACGCGTCGGCGCCCTGTCGATCATCACCGCCAGCAAGGAAGAGTCGGCTCGCGTCCTGTCGCAGGTCAAGCGCGTCATCCGCACCAACTACTCCAACCCGCCGATTCACGGTGGCGCCCTGGTTGCTGCCGTGCTCTCCTCACCGGAACTGCGCCAGATGTGGGAAACCGAACTGGCCGGCATGCGCGACCGCATCCGTGCCATGCGCACCGGTCTGGTCGATGCCATCAAGGCCCAGGGCGTTGCCCAGGACTTCTCCTTCGTCGTCCAGCAACGCGGCATGTTCTCCTACACCGGCTTGAGCGCTGCCCAAGTCGAACGCATGAAGGACGAATTCGGCATCTATGCCGTCTCGACCGGCCGTATCTGCCTGGCTGCACTGAACAGCAAGAATGTCGACTACGTGGCCAAGGCCATCGCCGCCGTAACCAAAGGCTAAGCGGCCCTATTGCCAGATCAAGGGGGCGGGACTTCGGTCCCGCCCTTTTTATTTGCCCGACGCCACCAAATCAGAAAGCTCGCCGGAAATCCGGACCGGCGTCCGCATGGTGGATACGGATGTCTGCATCGTCACCACCACGTTGGCCTCGACCGGACGCTCACGCCCGGCAACGAATTGACCCGTTGCCGACACCATTCCGGCGGACATTCTCAGATCGCGACCTGTTACTTGCCGTGGATTGATCGTCACAACGGCCTTCAGGCTATCGAACTTGGTCGAGCCGCCACGAACAGTCTGCCCACCCCGCCGGACAATCTCGCCCAGATCGACACCATGCAGCAAACCGCGACTAATCTCGGCATCAAGCACCGCCTCGACATTGAGCCATAAACTTTCCCAGTCGCGGCCGCTGGAACGCAGATTCAGCCCACCCGCCAACTCGCCTTCGAGTTTCAAGGACGGGGCAAAGGCATTGCTCACCCTCCGGCAATCCAGGCGCAGCAATGTGGCATCACCGGCCATCACCAGGCCATTGCTCCAATCGAGCAGCCAGTTGCCTTTCAAGACCCCGCCCAGTACTGTGGTGTCGATATCCTGCAATAGCAAACGCCCCTTCTGCAGCGTGCCCTTGGCCTGCAAAACATCGAAAACAATCTTGCCGTCACCCGGCTTCCAGCCCAAACCTTCGATATCCAGATGCACCCCGCCCGGGGCAAGCGGTGTCGCCTGAATGCGCAGGCTGCGCTCAGCCCCGTACAGGCTTGCCTTTTCGACAGCGCCATCGCTCCTGAAATCAATTCCCCCCGATAAATCACGTAGCGCAAGATCACGTGCCACCACCGCCATACGTTCAATCGCCATATGCCGGACGACAACCCCCTCCGCCCTGGCCGCGCCTGCGGCCTGGAACAGCGGCATTGCCAGTAGGCGATCGGCCGATATTGCGGCACCGCTCACTTCGACCTGCGACAAGACATGTGGCCCAGCCCCGAGCAATGAGAATGGCGACAGCACTCGAATTTGCTCAATGCTTGAATCACCCGCCTCTCCAATGCTCACATTGGAGAGCAGCAAGGCTGGTTTAGGCCAAAAACTGACACCGACCTCGGCAATTCGCACCGGCGTTTGCAGGAAACGTGATGCAGCAATCTCAATCCCTGGCTTTAAGCCCTTGTACGGATAGAGAAAAATCAAGGCAACTGACGCGACAAAGAGCGCAACGGTGCACCACAAAACCCAACGTAGAGCCGAGATGCGCCGTCTCCGGGGCATAGGCTCGCGCTCGACCGGCCGGGTAGCTCGCATGGGAGGCAGGTCGGGCGGCAATCGGCTATGCCGCCCCGCAGTTGGCAGAATCGGTTTGCCAAAAGTTGAAAAACTGCTGGCTGCACTGTCCGGTCCGGCCGGCTCCGGTAGCGTCGAACGCGGCCCAAAGGTTGAAAACTGGGATAGCGCCGAGACTTTCTCGGTAGCTTCCTTCCGCCTGACCACCTGGCGTTCACCGGCCGCGCCGTGCACCGGGGCAATAAACCCCCCATCCTGCAAATCGCGCAGCGCGTTTTCAACCAGGCGCGGATCGCCGATCTTGGTCGACAGCTCCTCGACGCTCAATTTGCCATCGACTTGCACCAGCACCATGCGCAGATTACGCTGGACGACCCGCGTTCTTTGCCGGACCGCCTCATCCCCGATCGGGGTCTTTGCATAAATCAGCTTTGCATCCATAAACGATTTTTCTTATTGAATTTCTGCAGGAATCTTGACAGCCTTCGCCGGCAAATCTAAAATGCGCGCCTCTGTTCCTCGATAGCTCAGTCGGTAGAGCGCCGGACTGTTAATCCGTAGGTCCCTGGTTCGAGCCCAGGTCGGGGAGCCAGAGAAGAATTCACGGCCCGCAGCAATGCGGGCCGTTCGCATTTCAGGGACGAAGACGAGCACGCTGGTGTACATATCCATTCTCCTGGCTGTCCTCAAACACTGAAACGACATCTGGTTGCGGGTAAGAAATAAGCGCGCATTCTACTCTGCGCGAGAAATTTACCAATCTCTTCCGATATCCGGTTGAACTCGCTCCCCAGGCGGCTCAACGCAATGGAATGACGCCGCATGCCAGACGTCCTCCGGCATTGCCTGCCGGTTGTGTCTTGAAATCATCCGCCTGCGCATGCACGACGACGCTGCGCCCACGGATGCTTAGCGCGCTACTTCTCGCCAGCGATACCTCATCAAGGTAAGCGGTCAGCCGAGCGACGCCATTGGCATCGGCAACCAATTGCGGCATATCGCCAGCATGGTGTCCCGCTTGATCCGGACTGCCATGCAGAGCGCCGGACGGGTTGAAATGCCCGCCGGCACTAGTACCATCTGCTGCGCTGCAATCGCCAAACTCATGAATATGAAAACCGTGAAGCCCGGGGGTCAAGCCATTCACCTCAGCCACTACCCGCAGCTTCTCGCCAGTTCGGGCAAAGGAGACAAAGCCCATCACATTGCTCCCGTCGGTTGGCATCAATACCAGTTCAACCCGCTCCACTCCATTGCCGACAACGCCCCCTGCACAACCGGTCAGCGCGCCAAACATCAGGGCAAGAATGAACTTTTGCATTTTTGATCTCTCCACTTGTTTGCCGACTATCGAATCCTGATAATCCAGCACCAGCGATTTTACGATCATTGCAGCAAGCCGAAGCCTTTACACCATGCATAACGAGACACTCAGGCCCGAATCCCTTCCCGACAGCCTCGCCACGCCAACCCCGTGGCTGGCCAACACGGCGAAGACTCACGCGCCGGGTACGCTGATCGACAAATTCGGACGCCAGGTCACCTACATCCGCCTGTCCATCACCGACCGCTGCGATTTTCGCTGCACCTACTGCATGGCCGAGGAAATGACCTTCCTGCCGCGTCACGAGGTGATGAGCCTGGAAGAATGCCTGCGTGTCGCCCAGGCCTTCGTCGGGCTGGGCGTCAACAAGCTGCGCATCACCGGCGGCGAACCGCTGGTCCGCAAGGAAGCGATGTGGCTGATCGAACGCCTCGGCGCCCTGCCCGGCCTCGACAACCTGGTGCTGACCACCAATGGTTCGCAGCTCGAACGCTTCGCCAAGCCGCTCAAGCAGGCCGGTGTACGGCGCCTCAACATCAGCCTGGATACTTTACGCCCGGATCGCTTCAAGGCGATCACCCGGATCGGCGACATCAACAAGGTCTTTGCCGGCATCGAAGCCGCCCAGGCCGCCGGCTTCGAGCGCACAAAACTGAATGCCGTCATGATGCGCGGCATCAACGACGACGAATTTCTCGATCTGGTGCAGTTCGCCGTCGATCGCCAGCTCGACATTTCCTTCATTGAAGAAATGCCGCTTGGCGAAATCCACGGCCGCAACGACACCTATATTTCCTCCGAGGAAACCCGTAACAAACTGGGCGAGCGCTTCGAGCTGATTCCCTCCACCGAAAACTCCGGCGGCCCCGCCCGCTACTGGCGCATCCCGGGCTCGCTCTCGCGCATCGGCTTCATTTCCCCGCATAGTCATAACTTCTGCGATAGCTGCAACCGGGTGCGCATCACCGCCAAAGGCGAGCTCTACCCTTGCCTGGGCCAGAACGACGCGCTCAACCTGCTCCCCATCCTCCGTGCCGAACACGACGAGCCGGCCTTACGCCAGGCCATCATCGACAGCATGGGCATCAAGCCCTACGGCCACGACTTCACCCAGCAAATGGACAGCCCCCAGGTCGTTCGCTTCATGTCGATGACCGGCGGCTAAGCCGGGCTCAACGTACCACCCCGCTCGCCGGGGTGGCGGGGAAACTCAATTTACAACGCGCAAGCAGCGGTGATGATGCGCTCGGTCTTCGCTTCGTCCAGCCCGGCGTGGCCGCCCAGCGCAGCGTTGCCGTGGTCGCGCAGGGCCTGCATGACGCGGCTGGCGGCCAGGGAATCGGTGACCTCGGTATCGCGCAGATGCAAGGGCATGTTGACGCTGCGGTAAAGCGCTTCGATAGCCTCAATGCAGGCTTCGGCGCTCGGCTCCGCCAAGCCGAACACCTGCCGGCCCATCTGTTCCAGCTTGGCCCGCTTGGCTTCGATGGTTTCACGCAACAGCGCCGGTTGCAGGATGGACAGCGTACGGCCGTGGTCAATGCCATACAACGCGGTCAGTTCGACGGCCATTCGGTGCGTCGCCCAGTCGAGGGGAACGCCGACGGCGAAAATGCCGCACAGTGCCTGGTTGGCTGACCACATCAGGTTCTGCAGCCATTCGCTCGAACGCCGCTGGTCAAAAGTTTCGGCCAGCGTTTTGAGCGCCCGCAGCACGGCCTCGGCATAGCCGTCCTGGACCAGCGCCCCGACCGGATAGGTCAGGTATTGCTCGCAGGCATGCACGAAGGCATCGACCAGCCCGTTTTCCAGTTGCCTGTCCGGCAGGCTGGCCAGCACCTCGGGGTTGAGGATGGCGAAGCGCGGCCGGGTCGGCTCGGCGAAAAAGACCTTCTTCTGTTGCGTCGCGGCGCGCGTCACGACGGCTCCGGCGTTTGATTCGGAGCCGGTCGCCGCCAGGGTCAGCACGACACCGACCGGCAAGGCCGCCTGCACGAGATGGCTGCCGCTGACAATATCCCAGCCGTCGCCAGCGTAGAGCGCGGCGGCGGCAATGAACTTGGCGCCATCGCAGACAGAACCGCCGCCCACCGCCAGGATGAAGTCAAGCTTCTGCTCGCGCACCACGGCCACCGCGCGATTCAGCGTTTCCAGCGTCGGATTGGCCTCGACGCCGGCAAACTCGACCGACTCGAAACCGGCCAGCGCCCGTGTCACCTGCTCGTAAACGCCGTTGCGCTTGATAGAACCACCACCGTAAAGCAGCAAGACTTTGGCCCCGGCCGGAATCAGCTCGCCCAGTTTGGCAAAACTGTTCGGTCCGAAATGAATCTGGGTCGGGTTGTGGTAGCTGAATTCGAACAAATGGGACATGGCACGGACTCCTCGGGGCGTTCGCCGAATCGGGCGATGGGCCAAACAATATAACGGCTGGTTGCAGGCTTTGGAACATGGGGAAAGCCCTTCCGCGTGGCCAGGGCGGGAATGGCCGCGGAACGCCACTACGCAATTCATCGTATTTCTGATCGCGGCCCGGCCCCGTAACCTGTCGCTGCACTGCACAAATTGCGGACGGACCCTCCATGACAAAATATTTACTCGTTCTATTGCTCTGCGTTTCGACGCTGCCCGCACGGGCGGCGCTGGATGCAGCCCAGGTACGTCAGCTGACGGCCGAGGATTCCAGCGACAAGGTCGCTGCCATCCGTCAACTGACCCAGACCGCCGACCCGGACGCCGTGCGCGTTCTCAAGGCCATGGCCGAGGACAGCCTGTTCCTGGCCGGCGACAAGGCGGTGATCATCGATGGCGACAAGGCCTTCGATGCGGCCAGCGGCGCGCCGATCAAGATGCCGGCCAATCCGGAGTCGCCCACCGTCAATAACCGGATTCGCGGCGAGCTGGCCAGTGCGCTGGCGGCGCTCAAGCTGTTCGATGCCGACACCACCGTCCGCCTGGCTTCGGCCCAGAAACTGCAAAGCCAGGTGACGCCGGAAATGGCCCCGCTGCTGGCCCGCGCCCTCGACAAGGAGACGGATGCCCAGATCAAGGGGCTGCTCACCCTCGCTCACGCCCAGGCCAACCTGGCCAACACCGATCCGGCCGCCCGCCTGGCCGCCGTCAAGGCCCTGGCCGCCACGTCGTCGCCAACGATCAAGAGCGTGCTGCTGCCGCTCACCGAAAAGTCCGGCGAGCCCGATGACAAGGTACGCTACGAAGCCATCGCAGCAGTCAAGGCAATCGACAGCCGGCTGGCCATCGCCGAAAACATCGGCCGCGCCTTCTCCGGCCTGTCGCTCGGCAGCATCCTGCTGCTCGGCGCCCTCGGCCTGGCCATCACCTACGGCGTCATGGGCATCATCAACATGGCCCACGGCGAACTGCTGATGGTCGGCGCCTACGCCACCTACGGCATGCAGACGCTGTTCCGCGCCTATTTTCCCGATGCCATCGACTGGTATCTGCCGGCCGCCATTCCGGTCGCCTTCTTCGCCGCCGCAATGGTTGGCGTGATCATGGAACGCACGGTCATCCGCTGGCTTTACGGCCGCACACTGGAAACCCTGCTCGCCACCTGGGGCCTGTCGCTGGTCCTGATCCAGTCGGCCCGCGTGCTGTTCGGCGCGCAGAACGTCGAAGTCGCCAACCCGACCTGGATGTCCGGCGGCATCGAAGTCATGCCCAACCTGATGCTGCCCTGGAACCGGATCATCATCATCGGCTTCGCGATGTTCGTCCTGGCGCTGGTCTGGTTGCTGATGAACAAGACCCGCCTCGGCATGTTCGTCCGCGCTGTCACCCAGAACCGCCCGATGGCCGGCTGCGTCGGCGTCCCGACCTCGCGCATCGACACCATGGCCTTCGCGCTCGGTGCCGGCATCGCTGGCCTGGGCGGCGTCGCGCTGTCGCAGATTTCGAACGTCGGCCCCGACATGGGCCAGGGCTACATCGTCGATTCCTTCATGGTCGTCGTCGTCGGCGGCGTCGGCCAGCTGGCCGGTGCGGTCTGGGCGGCGCTCGGCCTGGGCATCTTCAGCAAGCTGCTCGAAGGCTGGGCCGGGGCGGTGATCGCCAAGATCAGCATCCTCGTCTGCATCATCATCTTCATCCAGAAACGTCCGCAGGGCATCTTCGCCCTCAAGGGCCGCTTCGTCGAGTAAGGCTGAAACCCCATGCGCAAACCTCTCACTCTTCGCATCCTGTCCTCGCTGGACGGTAAAAGCTGGCTGGCGCTCGGCGTCTTCCTCGCCCTTGCCCTTCTCGTCGTGCCGGTGCTCAACCTGGGTACGGCGGAAGACAGTGCCTTCCACATCTCGGCCTACGCCATCACCCTGATCGGCAAAATCATGTGCTACGCGCTGGTCGCCATCGCCATGGACCTGATCTGGGGTTACGGCGGCATCCTGTCGCTTGGCCACGGGCTGTTCTTCGCGCTCGGCGGCTACGCCTTCGGCATGTACCTGATGCGCCAGATCGGCCGTGACGGCAGCTATGGCGCCGACATCCCGGACTTCATGGTCTTCCTCGACTGGAAGGAGATTCCCTGGTTCTGGAGCGGTAGCGACAGCTTCGGCTGGGTCGCGCTGCTCATCGTCCTGGTTCCGGCTCTGGTCGCCTTCGTCTTCGGCTACTTCGCCTTCCGCTCGCGGATCAAGGGCGTCTATTTCTCGATCATCACCCAGGCCCTGACCTACGCCGCGATGTTGCTCTTCTTCCGCAACGAAACCGGCTTCGGCGGCAACAACGGCTTTACCGACTTCAAGCGCGTCCTCGGCCACACCATCACCTCGCCGGAAACCCGTCTGGTGCTATTCGGCCTGACCGCGCTGTTCCTCGCCGCGACCCTGATCTTCGCTGCCTGGCTGGTCAAGTCCAAGTTCGGCCGGGTGCTGACCGCCATCCGCGATGCCGAATCCCGCGTCATGTTCATCGGCTACAACCCGCTCTGGTACAAGCTGACCATCTGGGTCATCTCGGCCGTCATCTGCGGCATCGCCGGCGCCCTCTACGTACCGCAGGTCGGCATCATCAACCCCTCCGAAATGAGCCCGGCCAACTCGATCGAGATCGCGATCTGGGTCGCCGTCGGCGGGCGCGGCACGCTGATTGGTCCGATCATCGGCGCCTTCGTGGTCAATCTCGCCAAGAGCTGGTTCACCGTCAGCTTCCCGGAATACTGGCTGTTCTTCCTCGGCCTGCTCTTTATCGTCGTGACGCTGATGCTGCCGCAAGGCCTGGTCGGCCTGTGGAAGAAACTGCAGGAAAAGAACGCAAGTCGGAAAGGAACCGCAGCATGATCCTCGAAAACACCCTCGACGACCGCCCTGAAGGCAGCGATGGCGTCGACCAGATGGGTCACCTGGTCACCGGCGAGCTCGACCTGTCGCACGGCGTCGCCCTCTACCTCGAAGACATCACCGTCAGCTTCGACGGCTTCAAGGCGCTGAACAATCTCAACCTGGCGATCAATGCCGGCGAGTTGCGCTGCATCATCGGCCCGAACGGCGCCGGCAAGACGACCATGATGGACGTCATCACCGGCAAGACGCGGCCCGATTCGGGCAAGGCTTTCTTCGGCCAGTCGATCGACCTGACCCGCCTGACCGAGCCGGAAATCGCCCACGTCGGCATCGGCCGCAAGTTCCAGAAGCCGACCATCTTCGAGCAGCATACGGTGTTCGAGAACCTGGAACTGGCAATGAAGACCGACAAGCGCGTCTGGAAGAGCCTGATGGCCTGGCTGGCCGGCGACGAGCGCGACAAGATTGCCGAAACCCTGCGTCTGATCCGCCTCGACAAGGAAGCCGACCGCCAGGCCGGCCTGCTCTCGCACGGCCAGAAGCAGTGGCTGGAAATCGGCATGCTGCTGATGCAGGAGCCGAAGCTGCTGCTGCTCGACGAGCCGGTCGCCGGCATGACCGACGACGAGACCATGCGTACCGCCGAACTCTTCGTCTCGCTGGCCGGCAAACATTCGCTGGTCGTCGTCGAACACGACATGGCTTTCGTCGAAAAGCTCGGTGGCCTGGTCACCGTACTGCACGAAGGCTCGGTACTGGCCGAGGGCGATCTCGCCACGGTGCAAAACGATCAACGCGTGATCGAGGTTTATCTCGGCCGCTAACGGAACAGACATCATGCTCAAAGTCGATACCCTGAACCAAGCCTACGGCGGCAGCCACATCCTGCGCGGCCTGTCCTTCGAAGTCGAAATCGGCAAGGTCACCACCCTGCTCGGCCGCAACGGCGTCGGCAAGACCACGCTGCTCAAGTCGCTGATGGGGCTGGTCAAGACCAAGTCCGGCTCGATCACCTTCGACGGCAAGGACATCACCCACCTGCCCCCGCACGAACGCGTCAAGGCCGGCATCGGCTACGTGCCGCAAGGGCGCGAGATCTTCCCGCGGCTGACGGTCGAGGAAAACCTGCTGATGGGGCTGACCACCAAGCCGGGCAGCACCCCGATTCCGCCGCGTATTTTCGAGATGTTCCCGGTCCTCAAGCAGATGATGCACCGGCGTGGTGGCGATCTTTCCGGCGGCCAGCAGCAACAGCTCGCCATTGGCCGGGCGTTGGCGATGGGGCCGAAGCTGCTCATCCTCGACGAGCCGACCGAGGGCATCCAACCCTCGATCATCAAGGACATCGAGCGGGCGATCCGCATGCTGGCCGCCACCGGCGAAATGGCGATCCTGCTCGTCGAGCAGTATTACGACTTCGCCGAATCGCTGGCCGACCAGTACCTGCTAATGGAGCGCGGCGAATTCATCATGCGCGGCAAGGGCGAAAACATGCCTCAGGATGGGGTCCGCGAAGCCCTGGCGGTTTGAGGCCGGGCCGGGCACCCGGCGCGGGGCGCAACGCCGCCTGCTCTTGGTGCCTGCAGCCATCAGCCATGCCTGAAATTGGTGCATGAACACAGGCCCACTCGCCCTTCCCGTGGCCATTTCGGGGATTTTCGGAGCGGCCCGTTTATTGCTTATACAGTGAATCCAAGCTGAAACAATAGAGGGAATAATGGCCACGACCTGCTCCTGGGAATCGATCGACGTACATCTGCTGCAAGTGCTGCACGCCCTGCTGACCGAATGCAGTGTCTCGAATGCCGCACGCCGCCTGAACCAGTCCCAGCCTGCTGTCAGTACCGCCTTGCGCCGTCTGCGCGACATCACCGGCGACCAGTTGCTGGTCCGCAGCCGCAACGGCATGACGCCGACCGAACGCGGTCAGTCGCTGCTCGAACCGGTCAAGATCGCGCTGTCGCAAATCGAGGCCATCGGCCTGCAGCAGGTCCGCTTCGACCCGATGAAATCGAAGCGCATCTTCAATATCGCCACACCGGATTACCTCAACGCCATCCTGATCGGCAGCATCGTCGCCCGCCTGCGCACGCTGGCACCGAACTCGCAGGTCGTCCTACACTCCTTCGGCCCGGACTACGACTACTCGAAGGCCCTGGAATCCGGCGAACTGGACATCGTTGTCGGCAACTGGCCGCAACCGCCGGAACACCTGCGCCTGGCACCGCTGTTCGACGACGACGTGGTCTGTCTGATGCGCAAGAATCATCCGCTGGCCGGCCACAAGCTGACCCAGGACGACTACCTGAATGCCGAGCACCTGGTGCCGACGCCCTATGCCGTCGGCCAGCGCGGCGTCATCGACATGCAACTGGCCCGCGAACGCCTGAAGCGCAACATCGTGGCCAGCGTCCCCTACTTCAACCTGGTGCCGTACGTGCTGTTGCAGAACGACATCATCTTCTCGGCGCCGCGCGTTTTTGCCGAACATAGCTGTTCGCTCGGCGACCTGTGCTACGCCGAGTCGCCACTCGAATTCCCGAAGATGCGCTTCTACCTGCTCTGGCACGACCGCTCGCACCACTCGGAAGAATGCCGCTGGTTCCGCGATCAGATCATCGATGTCATCCGCGAAAAGCTCGGCAACAAGAACGAGACCGCGCAGACCGCCAAGCCAGCCGCCCGGCAACGCGCACTGGCCTGAATGCCCCGGCAATGAACAAGGGCTGCCTGTACCGGGCAGCCCTTTTTATATTTTCGCCGGGCACCCACCCCCGGCTCAGTCGCCGGCGATCAGGTCGTCGAGGCGAAAACTGGCAATGCGGATGATCTGCGCCAGCGCCTCGGCGAATTCCTCGTCGGCCGAACGCTCGGTCCGCCGGGCCATTTCGGCGATGATCTCGCTGCGGCTCAGCCCCTTGACCGCGATGATGAAGGGCCAGTCGAACTTCTCGCGGTAGGCGGTATTGAGCCGCTGGATCCAGCCGAACTCTTCCGGCGTACAGGCATTCAAGCCCGCCCCGGCCTGCTCGCGGGCCGAATCGGCGGTCAATTCGCCGCGGATCGCCGCCTTGCCGGCCAGTTCCGGGTGAGCGTTGATCAAGGCGAGTTGCAGCTCGCGCCCGGCTTCGCGCAGGACCTCGGCAAGCTGGGCGTAAAACGCCGCCCGCGTCGCGAAGGGTCGCCTTTCCCAGGCGCGCTCCATGACCCAGGGCGAATGTTCGAAAACCGCGCCGACTTTGCCAACAAAGGCAGTGCGGTCAAGGCTGGAGAGACTGGCGACGGTCAGGAGTTCGGGCATGAGGGAAACGTGGGGCTGTTGTTCGTTATCCTAGCTTACGGAGGAGCCCCCCGGTCCAGCAAGCCGCCGGGCAATATAATGGTCTTCTCGCCTTTCATATACCGACCGGCTACGCCGCACGCAGTTCGCCAAAGACAGGCCGGTCGATCATTCGAAAAAACCCATAGCCTTTATAAAACCTCCAGTGGGCCAGGCTTCCTATAATCGGCGCATTGAAATTCCGTTCACGGAGAAAGCCCATGGGGCGCCTGACCACCCACGTTCTCGATACCGCCCACGGCACCCCCGCCGCCGGCATGACCTTCAGCCTCTACCGGCTGGAAGGCGACCAGCGCAGCTTGCTGCTCACCGGCACGACCAACGCCGACGGCCGCTTCGATCGTCCCCTGCTCGAAGGCGATGCCCTGGTCAGCGGCCGTTATGAACTGCTCTTCCTGACCGCGCCCTATTTCCGCAGCCTGGGCGTCGATCTGCCCGAGCCGTCCTTCCTCGACCAGATCAGCCTGCAGTTCGGCATTGCCGATGCCGACAGCCATTACCACGTGCCGCTGCTGGTCTCGCCGTGGTCGTACTCGACCTACCGGGGCAGCTGATGGACACCGCCTACCTGATTGAAATCGCCTCGCTGCTGCTGCGCTGGCTGCACCTGATCGTCGGCATCGCCTGGATCGGTTCGTCCTTCTACTTCGTCTGGCTCGACAACACGCTCAAGGCACCGACCGACCCCGACCTGAAAGCCAAGGGCGTCGGCGGCGAGTTGTGGGCCGTACATGGCGGCGGTTTCTACAACCCGCAGAAATACCTGGTGGCACCGAAGCACTTGCCGGACGACCTGCACTGGTTCAAATGGGAGTCCTACTCGACCTGGATCACCGGCTTCTTCCTGCTCGGCGTGCTCTACTACTCGCAGGCCGCCACCTACATGGTCGATCCGGCCAAGGCGGCATTGACGCCGGGCGCTGCGATCGGCATCGGCCTGCTCACCCTGGCCGGCGGCTGGCTGGTCTATGACGGCCTGTGCCGGTTGCTGATGAAGCGCAGCATGCTGCTATTCGCCGGCCTCTACTTCCTCTTCGTGGTGGCCGTTGCCTGGGGACTGAACCACCTGCTGTCCGGCCGTGCCGCCTTCCTGCATGTCGGGGCGATGATCGCCACGACGATGAGCGCCAATGTCTTTTTCTGGATCATCCCCGGCCAGAAAACCACCGTTGCCGCGATGCAGCGTGGCGAGACGCCGGACCCGATCTACGGCCAGCGGGCCAAGCAGCGCAGCGTGCATAACAACTACCTGACCCTGCCGGTGCTGTTCTGCATGATCTCCAACCACTACGCCTTCACCTACAACCATCCGCAGGCCTGGCTGGTGCTCGCAGCAATCATGCTGGCCGCGGTGCTGATCCGCCACTTCTTCAATCTGCGCCACAAGGGCCACTTTGCCTGGCCCTATCCGCTGGCCGGCGGCAGCATCCTGCTCGCCGTCTTCGTCTGGCTGGCCCCGGCACCGGTCAAGCTGGCCGATGCCGCCTCGGCCCCGACGCTGGCCCAGATCCAGCCGGTGGTCGCGGCGCGCTGCGCCGGTTGCCACAGCTCGACGCCGACCCTGATGCCGGCGGCGCCGGCCGGTGTGCTGCTCGATACGCCGGAGAACGTCCGTCTCAACGGCCCGAAGATCCTGGCCCAGGCAGTTCAGCTCAAGGCCATGCCGCTCGGCAACATCACCGCGATGACCGATGCCGAACGTCAATTGCTGGCCGCCTGGGCGGCCGGCGGTTACCGCTGATCAGGCGGGATTGCTGCGATGCTTTTTCATCGGCGGGACAAACTGGTAATCGATATCCCACGGGAAGTAGATCCACTTGTCCTGGCTGAATTCCTTGACGCAGAGATCGACTACCTGGCGCCCCATCGGCTTGGCGTAAAGCGTCGCGAAATAGGCCTTGGGCAGCAGCTTGCGGATCACCCGGGCGGTGTTGCCGGTATCGACCAGGTCGTCGATCAGCAGGAAGCCCTCGCCATCGTGATCGACGCCCTTGAGGATCTTCACTTCCTTGCGCATGGTCTGGGCGGCATCGTCGTCGGCCGCTTCGTAGCTGGACGCGCAGATGGTGTCCATCAGGCGGATTTCCAGTTCGCGGGCAACCAGTGCGGCGGGAATCAGGCCACCGCGAGCGATGGCGATGATGCCCTTGAACGGCCCCTTTTCCATCAACTGGTGGCAGAGCAACCGGGTGTCCCGGTGCAGCTCCGGCCAGGAGATCACGATATCGTCACGGTAGGGGCTGGCAGGCGAGTTTTCCATGGTTCATTCCCGAGAAAAAAGAATGGGCCGCAGTATAGTTGGAGCCGGACATGAGCCATATACATAAAACCGAATACCCGCGCGATCTGATTGGATATGGTGCGCATCCGCCACACGCCGCCTGGCCCGGGCGGGCGCGCA
>DAIMCQ010000013.1:0-28109 GCA_036726285.1 Azonexus sp. | reverse complement strand
GACCTCGATCGTTCGCATTTTGCCGATTATTCGCTGACCATCGCCCGCCACCCGTCGGAAAACGATCAGCGGATGATGATCCGTCTGCTCGCCTTTGCCATGTTCGCCTCGGAAAGCCTGGCTTTCGGCCGTGGCCTGTCGAGCGAAGACGAGGCCGATCTGGCGGATGTCGACCTGACTGGCGAGATTGCACGCTGGATCGACGTCGGGTTGCCCGACGAACGCAATATCCGCCGTGCTTGCGGCCGGGCGCGCCAGGTCGTCGTGCTGGCTTACGGCGGGCGCGGTGCCGAAATCTGGTGGCAGCAGACGGCGAGCAAGGTGGACGGCCAGAAAAATCTGCAGGTCTACGCCGTGCCGCCGGCCGAATCGCAGGCACTGGCGGCGCTCGCCGAGCGCAACATGCGCCTGCAATGCACCATTCAGGATGGCGTGATCTGGCTGGGTAACGAAGGTACGCACGTCGAACTGACGCCGCAACGGCTCTATTCGCCGGCCGGGCGCTAACCGGGCGTCAATCCGGCTCGATCGCGAGCTGGCGTTTTTTTCGCGGACGCGGGGCTGGCTTGGTGCGCTGCATGCGTTGCAGGCGATGACGGATGTCGTCGGAGTCCATCCACAGATCGGAGCCCTTGAGGATGTTCTTGATTTCGTTGTCCGTCAGGAAGGGCGAGCACAGCCGGCTCATCACCTTGGCAAACCAGTTGCCGACTGCCATGACTTCGGCCTGTTGCTCGTTGCCCTTGCCGGCGAAGATGCCGGAATAGATGTGGAACATCAATTGGCAGTTGTCATGCACGATCAGTTCATCGCCGCTCAGGAAGATCAGCGCCGCCATCGAAAAGGCACGCGCTTCGAGGATGGTGACGACGCGGGCGTTCGAAGAGCGGACATTGTTGATGATCTGCAGGCCGGTGTTGAAGTCGCCCCCCGATGAATTGAGGTGGAGGTAGATCAGGTCGGTTTCGCCGGCCGTGCGCAGGGTGTAGAACAGCTCGGTGTAATACTCCGGCTCGCGAATCTCGCCGCACAGGTAGTAGGATACCTGGCGTACCGGCAACTGTTGTTCGTAGCGGGTCATTCCGTGAAAGAGTGCGCTGTCGTCGGCAAGCAGCTCTTCGTCGCGACCGGGTGAATGGCGGGGCATGATCTCTCCTCGGTTGTTTCAGCCCATTATGAGCCGACTTGGCCGGACTGACCACGGGCCGGTCGAATCGGGACGGAACGGAATTATTTACGGACCGGCGCAATATTTTCGGCGCGGCTTCGTCTACGCATACAGGACCATCGTCTTCTCCAGATATTTCCCGGCTGTATCGGCCAGCAAGGAGCCGGTGGCGCGCCTTACGTGCCTCAAACAGGATTTTCATGTCACAACTTGCTGATCGTCACGCTTCGGCCGGATTGCCCCGCCGCCTGCGTCGTTTCTTTTTCACTGTGCTGCCCTTGCTCGGCGCCCTGCATGCCTATATCGGCTGGCGCCTGTTGCCCGACTTGCCGCTGGAGACTGCCGGAATAGTCGTTGGCATTGTGTTGCTTGGCTTGTCCACGCTGCTCGTACCGCTTGGCATGTTTGCCCGCTTCCTGGTTGTCCGACCGGCGCTGGCCGATCGTCTGAGCTGGCTGGGTTCGCTGTTGATGGGACTGTTTTCGTCCTTGCTGGTGCTGACCTTCCTGCGCGACGTGTTGCTGTTGTTCGCACCCGCTAGGCTGGCCGGACCGACGGCGCTCGGCGTCGTGTTGGGGGCCTTGCTGCTGAGCCTGGTCGGCTATCTCAATGCCCGTCGCCTGGCTCGCGTTGTCCGGGTCGATGTGCCGCTGGCCGGCTTGCCGGCCGGCCTGGACGGCTTCACCATCGCCCAGATCAGCGACATCCATGTCGGCCCGACCATCAAGCGCGACTACGTCCGGGCCATCGTGGACCGGGTCAATGCGCTGGAGGCCGATCTGATCGCCATCACCGGCGATGTCGTCGATGGCAGCGTCGCCCAACTGGCGCCGCACAGCGCCCCGTTCGCCGATCTGGCGGCGCGCCATGGCGCCTACGTCGTCACCGGCAATCATGAGTATTACTCTGGCGCCGAGCAATGGATCGCGGAGTTCGAGCGCCTTGGCTTGCGTGGCCTGCACAACGCCCATGTCGTCATCGAGCACGGCGGCGCGCGGCTGGTTGTGGCCGGCGTCACTGACTACAGCGCGCATGCCTTCAACCCGGCCTGGCGCAGCGACCCGCAGCAGGCGCTGGCCGGCAGTCCGGCTGGTGTGCCGCGCATCCTGCTCGCCCATCAGCCGCGCTCTGCGGTGGCCGCCGAGGCGGCCGGCTTCGATCTGCAACTGTCCGGGCATACCCACGGCGGCCAGTTCTGGCCGTGGAATTTCTTCGTCGTCTTGCAGCAGCCCTTTACCGCCGGTCTGCATCGCCTGGGCCGACTGCTCGTCTACACCAGCCGGGGCACCGGCTACTGGGGGCCGCCGAAGCGCTTTGGCGCGCCTTCCGAGATCACCCTGCTGCGACTGGTGGTGGCGTAAATCGCCGTTGCCCGGCGGTCGTCGGATACAGGCGCAGGTTGATCGCCAGGGTCGCTGCCAGCAAGGCGGCGGCGCCCAGGTTGTGGGCGACGGCGAGCGGTAACGGCAGGGAGAGCAGCACGTTGGCGATGCCAAGGCCAAGCTGCAGGCCGAGCAGGCCGAGCAACAATCCACCCAGCGCCGACCAGGGTGCGGCGCGCCGTAACAGCAGGGCGAGGCCCAGGCTGGCGACGCTCAGGGTGACCACGGCGGCGCCTAGTCGATGGCTCCAGTGAATGGCGGCGAGCGCCGCCTGGGATAGCAACTGGCCATCCGCGGTATAGCCCAGTTCGCGGTGCAGACTGAAGGCATGGGTGAAATCCATCGCCAGCGCCGGATTGCTCGAACACAAGGGAAATTCATTGCAGGCCAGGGCGGCATAGTTGCTGCTGACCCAGCCGCCCAGGGCGATTTGCCCGACCACGGCGAGTAATGCCAAGGCGGCCGGCAGACGCAGGCCGTCGATGCCCGGGCCGGGCGGCGAGGCTTGCCTGAGAGTGAGGGCGAGCAGCACGGCCAGCGTGCTCATGCCGCCAAGCAGGTGCAGGGTCACGATCACCGGCTTGAGCAGCAGCGTCACCGTCCACATGCCGAGCGCGGCCTGCAGGCCGACGATGCCGAGCAACAGGGTGGGCAGGAATGGCGACTGCCGGGCGCGCAATTCGCGTCGCCAGGCGAGCAGGCAGATGGCGAGGATGAGCAGGCCGAGGCTGCCGGCAAAATAGCGATGCAACATTTCCTTCCAGGCCTTGCCGGTATCCAGCGGTCGGGCCGGGAAGGCCTGGCGGGCAGCGCTTTGCTCATGCTCGGCCGCCGGTACGCCGAGCAGGTGGCCGTAGCAGCCCGGCCAGTCCGGACAACCCAGGCCGGCGTCGGACAGGCGGACGTAGGCGCCGAGCGCGATGACGCCAAAGGCGAGCAGCGTGGCGGCGAGCAAGAGCAGGCGGTAAAGCCGGGTCATGAGGCGCTAGAGGACGATCAGGCGGTCGGCGAACAAGGCGGCAAAGAGCAGCGTCAGATACAGGATCGAATAGCGGAAGCTGCGCCGCGCCAGGGCATCGCTGTAATTGCGGCAAAGCGCGATGGCGTAGCCGAGAAAGACCAGATCGAGCAGACTGATCGCGATCAGGTAGAACTGCCCGCTCATGCCGAGCGAAACCGGAATCAGGCTGGCCGCGGACAGCATCAGGGTGTACCAGAGAATATGCTGGCAGGTGAAGGCGATGCCGTGGGTCACCGGCAACATCGGCAGGCCCGAGCTGGCGTAGTCGTCGCGGCGATAGCAGGCGAGCGACCAGAAATGTGGCGGTGTCCACAGAAAAATGATCAGGAACAGCACCAGCGGTTCGGCGGAAATCTGGCCGGTCATGGCCGTCCAGCCGAGCAGGGGCGGCATCGCGCCCGAGGCGCCGCCAATGACGATATTCATCGGTGTCGCGGGTTTGAGGATCAGCGTATAGATCACGGTGTAGCCAACAAAGGTGGCCAGCGTCAGCCACATCGTCAGGTCGTTGATGCAGGTGTGCAGCAGCCAGAGCCCGGCGGCACCGAGCAGGGTGGCCAGGCTGACGGTTTCGAGGGCGGAAATGTCGCGGCGTGCCGTGGCGCGCCAGCGGGTGCGCGCCATGCGGGCATCGATGGTGCGTTCGACCAGGCAGTTCAGGGCGGCGGCGGCGAATGAAACCATGGCGATGCCGAGCGAAGCGACGGCAAAGCGCAACAGCGGCGGAAAGTCCGGCGTGGCCAGGCACATGCCGATCATCGCGGTGAACACGATCAGGCTGTTGACCCGGGGTTTGCAGAGGTGGGTGAAGGCAGCCAGGCGCTGGCCGGCGGTCAGCGAATGCAGTTCCAGTGTTTGCATGGCGATGCTCCTAACCAGTCCAGGCGAATTTGAGCAAACGTTCGAGGTCGGTGCGGATTTCACGGGCGCTGACTTCGGGGGGGTAATCGATCACCCGCTGACCCAGCGGGTCGATGACATGCAGATGCCCGGCGGTGTTGCCACCGCCCAGCCAGCCGGCCGGCGCCTGCAGGGTCTGCAGGTCGGGTTGCCGTTGCCGGGCACCGAGCAGTTCGGGATCGTTGGTCTGTGGGCTGAGCACCAGCCGGCGCAGGCGGCCCATGTCCTTGTTTAGCGAGACCTGGATGCGCCGCATTTCGTCGATGCGACGGGCGCAATCCGCACTGCAGGGGCCATCGATACTCAATGCCAGCAACCATTTTCCCTGCAGTTCAATACTGGCCAGCATCTGTCCCGTCGGTGTGCGCAGGCCGCTTGCCGGCAGCGGGGCGGGCGGCTGGAGCAATTGGCCATGCTGGATGCCCCGCACCGGTTGCCAGCCGCCGAAATAGAGGCCGGCGGCAATGGCAAACGGCAAGGCGAGCAGCCCGACAATCAAGGCCAGCATGAGCCGGCCGTTGCGGCTTGCCTGGGGGGCAGGAAGGGCGGCGCTGTTCATGGTCGGCGGAGCAGGAAATAGAGCCAGATGCCGAGACTGGCAATGGCGAAACCAAACCATTGCAGTGCGTAACTCAGGTGCCGGTCGGCCCGCTCGTCGGGGCGCGGCCATTGCCGGACAAAGCCGCCCGGGGCCGCGGCATCGAGCTGGATGACGACGGGCTGCAGCGGGTAGGGGGCGGCGCTGCGGAAACGTTCGAGATCGAGGTTCTGCCATACCGGCGACCAGCCGGCGGCCGGTTGCGGCATCAGGTTGAAAAAGCGCCGGGCCGGCACGACGGCAATGCCGCTGATCTCGATTTCCCCGGCCGGCACTTCGGCCGGCGGCGTCATCCCGTGATCGGCCGGGGCCGGCAACCAGCCGCGGTCGATCAGCACATGCATGTCCGATCCGGTCAGGCGCAAGGGGGTGATCGCGTGGTAACCGGCCTGTTCCTGGTGCAACTGGTTGTCGAGCAACACCTGCCTTGCCGCATCGTAGCGGCCGCGCAGGATCACCCGGCGGTAACGCAGCGTTTCGGCATCGACCGCCTGCAGCGGCATGACAATCGGCGCATCGTGGCTGCGGCTGTCCAGTTCGTGTTGCAGCGCCGTCTTGCTTTCCGCCTTGCGCCATTGCCACAGGCCGAGCGAAACAAAGGCCGGAATCAGCAAGGCGAGCAAGAGGCCGCCGAGAATCGCCACCTGCCGCCGGCTGCTCCTTGTCGCCGCCTTGCCCGGACGCGCATACTGGCGCGAAGACATTTCGCCGGAGGCGTCGGCCATGCTCAGGATGGTGGTGGTTTTGCTGGTGTTGGCCATTGTTGTCAGCCTGTTCTCCGGGCTCGTCTCGCTTTACCGCGACCGCGACCGCGGCAGCGGCGAGCGGACGGCACGCTTGCTGACCTGGCGCATCGGCCTGTCGATGCTGCTTTTCGTGTTGCTGCTGGCAGGGTTCCGGTTCGGTCTCATTCCCGGCTACACCCAGTAGACGAAGACGAAAAGGATCAGCCAGACGACATCGACGAAGTGCCAGTACCAGGCGACGCCCTCGAAGGCGAAATGGCGCTCCGGGGTGAAATGACCGCTGGCGCTGCGGAGCAGGATCACCATCAGCATGATGGTGCCGAGCGTGACATGAAAGCCGTGGAAGCCGGTGAGCATGAAGAAGGTCGCGCCATAGGCGCCGGCCCCCATGGTCAGGCCGAGTTCGCTGTAGGCATGGTGGTATTCGTAGGCCTGGAAGCCGAGAAACAGGCAACCGAGCAAGACGGTGGCCGCCAGGCCGGCGACCAGTTGCGGCCGCCGATTGCGCAGCAAGCCCCAGTGCGCCCAGGTGACGGTGGCGCCGGAACTGAGCAGCAGCGCGGTGTTGATGGCCGGAATGCCCCAGGCGCCCATCGGCGTGAAGGCGGCGCCCTTGGGGCCGCTGGTCGGCCAGGTGCCGGCGAACTCGGGCCACAGGCTGGTGCCGTGGGCGGCGGTCATGCCGCCCAGCTCGGGAACCGAGAGCACCCGGACGTAGAACAGCGCGCCGAAGAACGCGGCGAAGAACATGACTTCGCTGGCAATGAACCAGACCATGCCATGGCGGAATGAGCGGTCTTCCCAGTCGCGGTAATCGCCGCGTTGGGACTCGCCGATCACCCGTCCGAACCAGCCGAACAGCACGTAGATGATGACTGCCGCGCCGGCCAGCATGAACCAGCTGCCGGCAGCGAAATGATTGACCGACTGGATGAAGCCGAGCGCCAGCAGGAACATGCCGGCGGAGAGAATGACCGGGTAGAGGCTGGGTTGCGGCACGAAGTAGTGAGCGTGCGGGGCGAGTCGGGCGCTATCGGTTTTCATCTGGCCTCTCCTGTACGGGTCAGTGTCTGGCGTTGTCCGTCAATGCTGAAAAAAGCGTAGGAAAGGGTGATCTGGCTGATCTCGCGGCCGACTTCCGGCTTGACGATGAAAGCCAGCGGCATTTCGCGCGCCTCGCCCGGGCCGAGTGTTTGCTGCGAGAAGCAGAAGCACTCGATTTTCTCGAAATGCTGTGCCGCCTGGCCGGGTGTGACGCTGGGCACGGCCTGGCCGGTGATCGCCCGGTCGGAGGTATTGCGCACCAGGTAGCTGACCTGTTGCAGTTCGCCGGGATGGATTTCCAGGCTGGTGGTCAGCGGCCGCATGTCCCAGGGCAGTCCGGGCATGACCGTACCGGTGAATTCGACGCGGACTGTCCGTCCGAGATCGACGCGCGGGGCCGGTACTGCCGCGGTGTTCAAGCCGCCGACGGCAAAGCCGCTGCGGCTGCTCAGGCCGGCTGTCTTGCCGTTGAAACCGGTGGCCTGGCATAGGACGTTGTAGAGCGGCACCAGGGCAAAGGCAAAGATGAAGGCGCCGCCCACCAGCAACAGCAAGCGGCCGATCAGACGGTCGTGGCTGGTGGGGGCGGGGCGGGCCTGGTCCATGGCCTCAACGTTTGATGAACAGGCCGAGCAGGTAGATCAGCACGACCGCGCCGCAAAGCCACCAGCCGAGGCGGCGGGCGCTGGCTCGCCGGCGGGCGAGATCGCTTTCGGAAAAAGCCTGATCCATGTCGGCTCCCTATTTGATGGTGGGCTGGATTTCCCAGCTGTGGTGCGGCGGCGGTGAGGAAAGCTCCCATTCCAGGCCTTCCGCACCTTCCCAAACTCGGTTCTCGACCTTCGGACCGCCCCGGACGCAGCACCAGATGTTCCAGGCAAAGAGCAACTGGCTGAAGCCAAGGATGAAGGCTCCGATGGTCGAGATCGCATTGAACTCGGCGAATTGCAGCGCGTAGTCCGGGATGCGTCGGGGCATGCCGGCCAGGCCGAGGAAGAATTGGGGAATGAAGGTCAGGTTGAAGGCGAAGACGGTCAGCCAGAAATGCAGCTTGCCGAGTCGCTCGCTGTACATGTGGCCGGTCCATTTCGGCAGCCAGTAATAGACGCCGGTCATCACGCCCATGATGCCGCCGGCAAACAGCGCGTAATGGAAATGCGCGACGACGAAATAGCTGTGGTGATACTGGGCGTCGGCCGCCACATCGGCCAGCACCAGCCCGGTCAGGCCGGCAATGCCGAACAGGACGATGAAGCCGACGGCGAACAGCATCGGCGTTTCGAAGCTCATCGCGCCTTTCCACATCGTCGCGATCCAGCAGAAAAAGAGCACGGCCAGCGGCAGGGAGATGGCCATGGTGCTGAACATGAAATAGATCAGCGCCGGAATTGGCATGCCGGAGGTCAGGATGTGGTGCGCCCAGACCACCACCGAGAGCACGCCGATGGCGATGAAGCTGTAGACCTGTGCGGTATAGCCGTAGGTCGGCTTGCGCGAAAAGGTGGCCAGGACATGCGGCATCAGGCCCCACACCGGCAACAGCAGGATATAGACCTCGGGGTGGCCGAAGAACCAGAACAGGTGCTGGAAGAGGATGGGATCGCCGCCCCCGGCGGCATCGAAGAAATGGGTGCCGAAATGGCGGTCGGTCAGCAGCATGGTGACGGCACCGGCCAGCACCGGCAGGGTGATGATCAGCAGGAAAGCGGTGACCAGCCAGCCCCAGGCGAAAAGCGGCAGCTTCATCATGGTCATGCCGGGGGCTCGCATGTTGAAGATAGTGACGATGATGTTGATCGAGCCCATGATCGACGAAATGCCGAGGATGTGAACGGCGAGGATGGCGAAATCGATGCCGATGCCGCCCTGCACCGAGAGGGGCGCATAGAAGGTCCAGCCGGTGGCGATGGCGCCGTCGCCGATGCCGAACAGGGCCAGCGTGCAGGGCAGGGTGAGCAGGATGGCGGCCGGCGGCAGCAGCCAGAAGCCCCAGTTGTTGAGGCGGGGCAGCGCCATGTCGGGCGCGCCGATCATCAGCGGCAGCATCCAGTTGGCGAAACCGGTGGCGGCCGGCATCAGCGCCGCGAAGATCATCACCAGCGCATGCACGCCGATCAGCTGGTTGAAGAACTCGGGCTGCATCAGCTGCAGGCCGGGCTGGAGCAGTTCGGCCCGGACACCGAGAATCATCAAGCCGCCGACGAAGAACATGATCAGCGAAAAGGTCAGGTACATCGTCCCGATGTCCTTGTGATTCGTCGTCGTCAGCCAGCGCAGCAGGCCGCCCGCATGGTAGTCGCCGTGGCCGGCAGGATGGGTGGTGGCAAGGCTCATCTCGGTTCTCCTAGCGCAAGGCCTTGATCTGGGCTGGCTGGATCATGTCGCCCATCTGGTTACCGAAACTGTTGCGTTCGTAGGTGATCACCGCCGCCAGTTCGACATCGGACAGGCTGGTACGGAAGGCCTGCATGGCGGTACCGGCCTTGCCGTTCATCACCCGGTCGACGTGGCTGTCTTTGGCCGGTTTGCCGTCGGCGCCGAGCAGGGGGCTATTCACCACCTTGCTTCCGGCCAGTGCCGGGAAGGCCGGTGGCAGACCCTGGCCGGTGGCCTGGTGGCAGGCGACACATTGCTTTTCGTACACCTTCTGGCCCTCGGCGATCAGCTCGTCGCGGCTCCAGGCCCGATCGGCACTGCCCGAAGCGGCCTTGGCCGCCGCTTTCTGGCTGTCCAGCCAGGCCAGGTACTCCGCTTCCGGCACGGCGTGCACCACCACCGGCATGAAGCCGTGATCCTTGCCGCACAGTTCGGCGCATTGGCCACGGTAGATGCCGGGCTTCTCGATCTTGACCCAGGTCTCGCGCAGGAAACCCGGTACGGCATCGCGCTTGACGCCAAATTGCGGCACCCACCAGGTGTGGATGACGTCGGTCGAAGTCAGCAGGATGCGGACCTTTTTGCCGACAGGCAGGACGACCGGGTGGTCGACTTCAAGCAGATAGTGCTCGCCTTTGTCGGCGTTGTTGGCAATTTGTTCGCGCGGCGTCGCCAGCGTACTGATGAACTTGACGCCGGCTTCGGGGTATTCGTACTGCCATTTCCACTGCATGCCGGTGACCTTGAGCACCATGTCGGCCCGGGTCTGGGTGTCTTCCATGTTGATGATGGCCTGGACGGCCGGGATGCCCATCAGCACGAAGTCGATGAAAAGCAGGATGGCAAATGGAATGAGCGCCCAGAACCACTGCAGGGCGCCGCTCGGGCCGGTGAATTTCGACGGGGTATGGCCGATGCTTTTGCGATGCTTGGCCATCGAGTAGATCATGATGGCAAAGACCACCACGAACAGCACCGTGATGACCAGCATGAACTCGTTGTGGATGTTCAAGGTCTCCCGGGCGATGGGGGTGACCGGTTCCGGAAAGTTGAAATTGTAGGCGGCGGGCGAAGGTATTGGCCAGCCCAAGGCAAGCAGGGAGAACAGCGCCGGCAGCAGATTTGCCGGTCGGCGGAATAATGCACCCGTGGAAAGCAGGGTGGATATGCGGTGTCTCGCCATTCTGTTCTCTCCCCTTGTGAGAACTGATCTGAGGGTTGAGAATCAATAATCCGTAATTGGTTCCGGAATATTTAATCAAAATGATACGTCGCCGGTTTTTAGTCTTGCTACCTCTCCTGCTTGCCGCATGCAAACCGGCGCCGGTTGTCTGGCGCAATACCGACTTGACCGGGGCCAGCTTCGGCCGCCAACTGCAGTTGTCCGATCACCACGGCCAATTGCGAAGCCTGACCGATTTCCACGGCAAGGCGATCGTGCTTTTTTTCGGCTATACCTCATGTCCGGATATTTGCCCGACGACGCTGGCTCGCTTTGCCGAAGTCATGAAAACCTTGGGCGAGGAGGCGGAGCGGGTGCAGGTGCTATTCGTCACCCTCGATCCCGAACGCGACAGCGCGGCCCGGCTGGCTGAATTCGTGCCCTG
Organism: Azonexus sp.; assembly: GCA_036726285.1. Lineage (GTDB taxonomy): Bacteria > Pseudomonadota > Gammaproteobacteria > Burkholderiales > Rhodocyclaceae > Azonexus. The sequence goes on along the minus strand of DAIMCQ010000013.1, from coordinate 17,267 downwards.
GTTTCATCGGTCGTTTATCGGCCTGCGCGGCGATAGCGGTCAAATCCAGCGTGCGACTGAGGAATTCCGGATATTCAGTGCCCGCAAGCCGGTCGAGGGGGAACTGGGTTACGTCATCGACCATTCTTCCGGGGCGTATGTCTTCGACCCGGCGGGCCGGCTGCGGCTCTACGTCAAGGATACGGCCAGCGTCGAAGACATCGTGGCCGACCTTCGGCAATTATTGAAAGCGCCTTGAAGCGGCCGCTTTCAACCGCTGCAGCAGTGAAACGTTGCGTATTTCAAGCCCTGGATCGAATCGCTTGGGCAGGCCGGGCGGTGCGCTGTGCCTCGGCGCTACCGAACGGGTTTGGGCGTGCGGGGCTGCGTACCGGGCCGCAGCGCGATCGAATTAGTCATTCAGCAGCGAAACGACCAGATCGAGCCCGTCAACGAACAGATCGCCAATGTCGGCGCCATCGCTGGCAAAGCTGCTCTGCTTGTTTTCGCGCAACTGCCGCGAACGCTCGCGTTCCCGCATCACGATGGCGTCGCCGAGTAGTTCGACGTCGCGCGTGGTGCGTCGAACTTCGGCGTGCTGGTAAGTGACCAGCGCCTGTTCGACGGCACCAGGGTCGAGGATGGTGATCGGCGCCTTGCAATGGGGACAGGCGTGGTCCTGCCGGATATCGACCGGGGCACCGCAGCCGTTGCAGCGGATGGTGCCGACCTGGGCTTTGAGGGTGTTGATTTCGGCGTCATTGAGCTGGCGGACGAAGCCTTTCTCGATCATGAACTGCGAGAATGCAGTGAAGCGTCCGTGCTGTTGCAGGCAACGGTGGTAATTGAAGCGGCCGCCCTTGGCGACGTCCAGCCCATGTAGCAGCTTCTCGTTGCAGCGCGGGCAGTTCAACGGTTCTCTCAGCGGCTGGCGTGGCTCATCGCGATGAGCGTGAATCAAGCGGAAGAGTTCGATGATGCTGCCCGGCGTGAGCTGGACGCTTTCAAAATTGTCGAACCAGATGGCCTGACAGGTGAAACAGAGGTCGAGTTCGACCTCGCCATGCAATTGTCGTTCGAATTTTTTGGCCACCATGGGTTGGCGGCAGGACGGACAGCAGGTTGCCATGTTCAGTTCGGGCGAATGGTTCCGATCTGTAGTTTGACACCTTTTTTCATTTTGCCAATGACATGCATCTCGCAGGCCTTGCAGTCGAACTTGAGGATCAGCTTCTCGCTGCCATTGACCAGCGTCATCGGGTCCGGCTTCAGGTGCTTCACTTCCTTCGGGCAGAGGTTGAAGCTGTAGCGCAGGCAATGCCGGGTGATCATCAGCGAGACCAGGCCTTTTTCCTGATTGGCCTCGTAGGCGTCGGCAATCAGCTTGACGCCGTGTTTCTCGTAAAATGCTCGGGCCTTGCTGTTGAAGACGTTGCCGAGATAGGTCAGCTCATCCTGCGGATAGGGCGCCGGGTTGGCCGCCGGTGTGGCGCGAAGGGGGCGTTGGTAGGCTGCCTGGCGCGCGGCTTCGAGCTTTTCGGTCGCTTCGCGGCGCAAGGCGTTGATGGTGCCGACCGGCAGGAACCAGGGCTGGGTCAGCTCAATTTTCGGCGTACTGGCGGCAAACAGGGTGTTGCCGAATTTGCCGAGATTTTCCTGCAGTGTGGCCAGGGCGCGCTCGGCATTCTTGGCGACTTCCTTGGCGTGCGGCAGATCGACGCTGGCGGAAATGCCGTCTTCGTCGGTCAGGGTCAAGCGGAAGCCTTCGGCGGTTTCGCTGAAAGCCGGCTGGATGGCAATCCGGCGTTCGGCCGAGTCCTTTTCCAGCGCCCGTTCGAATTCCTGGTCGCGGTTGCGGAACAACGTTGCGCCTTCGGTCAGCTCTTCCGGGATTTCGGCCGGGAAAAGCGTCATGCCTTCGGCCCGGTTGATCCGCATGCCGACCACTTCGCCATGGCCGTCGTAGAAGCAGACGCCATCGCCATTGTTGAACGGCTTTTCGGCATCGACGGTGAAGAAGCCGTCGCCGATTTCCAGCACGTTGCCGATGATCTCGCCGACGAAGCTGGGTGAGTCGAAAGCACCGATGTCATCCTGGCGGCCACCGGCGAAATAGTCGGTGTAGCCGCGGTTGAAGGTCTTGTCCGGCTGCGGCGTGAAGGTGTAGGTGCTGTAGCCGGAAGAGGCCCGGCGATAGGCCGGGTTGGCGGCGATGATCGCATCGAGCAGGCGGCGGTAATGCGCCGTGATGTTCTTGACGTAGCTGAGGTCCTTGAGGCGACCCTCGATCTTGAACGAGCTGACACCGGCTTCGATCAGGGCGAGGATGTTTTCGCTCTGGTTATTGTCCTTCATCGACAGCAGATGCTGGTCTTCGGTGATCACCTTGCCCTTGTCGTCGACCAGCGTGTAGGGCAGGCGACAGGCCTGGGAGCATTCGCCGCGGTTGGCGCTGCGCCCGGTGTGGGCGTGGCTGATGAAGCACTGGCCGGAGAATGCGACGCAGAGGGCGCCATGCACGAAATATTCGAGCGCCAGCGTGGTTTGGCGGGCAATGGCCGAGACTTCGGCGATCGACAGTTCGCGGGCCAGGACCAGTTGCGAGAAGCCGGCATCTTCGAGGAACTTGACCTTGGCCGCGTTGCGGTTGTCGGTCTGGGTGCTGGCGTGCAGCTGGATGGGCGGCAGATCGAGTTCAAGCAAGCCCATGTCCTGGATGATCAGCGCATCGGCGCCGGCCTCGTAGATTTTCCAGGCCAGCTGGCGGGCGTCTTCCAGTTCGTTGTCGTGCAGGATGGTGTTGAGTGCGACGAAGACGCGGGCGTTGTAGCGATGGGCGAAGGCGCTCAGGCGGGCGATGTCTTCGATGCTGTTGCCGGCGCCGTAGCGGGCGCCAAAAGCCGGGCCGCCGATGTAGACGGCATCGGCGCCGTGCTTGATGGCTTCAATGCCGAAATCGGCATTCTTGGCCGGGGCGAGCAGTTCGAGTGGGTGTTGGATTCGGGTCATGGCGCCTTAGTACGTAAAACGCGGAGCGAGTTCTTCGATATTGAATTCGCGCAGGATCGCTTCGGCGCGCTCGCGGGCATTTTTTCTTGGTTTACCGCGCAGGCTGGCGATGATCAGTTCGTTCTTCATCGAGTGTTCCCAGCCGACCAGTTCGGTCACGGTGACGTCGTAACCGTGGGATTCCAGCAGCAGGCAGCGCAGTACATTGGTCAGATGGCTGCCTAGTTCGCGGGTGTGGATAGGATGACGCCACAGCTCGGAAAGCGGGGTCTTGCCCAGCGATTCGTTCTTGCGGGCGCGCATGGTGGCGGCAACTTCGGCCTGGCAGCACGGCACCAGCACGATATGGCGGGCCGACTTGGTGAGCGCAAAGCGGATCGCATCATCGGTGGCGGTATTGCAGGCATGCAGCGCGGTGACGACATCGATCCGCTCGGGGAGGGCGGTGGAATGCGTCGACTCCTCGACCGTGATGTCGAGAAAGCTCATGCGCTCGAAACCCAGCCGCTGGGCCAGTTCGCGAGATTTCTCGACCAGTTCCTTGCGGGTCTCGATGCCGTAGATGTGGCCGCATTTTTCTTCGCCCTGTTGTTGTTTGAAGAACAGGTCGTAGAGGATGAAGCCGAGGTAGGACTTGCCGGCGCCATGGTCGGCCAGGCTGTCCGCCTCGGCCAGCAGCGGCTCGATGAACTGGTAGAGGTGATAGACCTGCTTCAGCTTGCGGCGGGTGTCCTGGTTGAGCTTGCCGTCGCGCGTCAGGATGTGCAATTCCTTCAGCAATTCAATGGATTGCCCGGGACGGATCTCCGGAATGTCGGCAGGGGCGTTTTGCTTTTTCATAGGGGGTAAATTATCGCATTCAATCTTCTATAACTTTCGTGTCAACCGAATCGAAATCCGCTCGTTATTCGGCTCATGGTGATCCAACACCGCACTTCATACGGAGATACAAATGGGCAGTTTGAGCAACGAATCCTTCGAGCAATTTCTGGATTCCCTGAAGAAAGCCGGCATTACGATTTCCAACGAAGCCGAACTGCGCGAGCGGCTGGCTGAAGCTCAACGCTGGCGTTTCGCTTTCCAGACGCTGGCTGCAAATGGCAAGATCATCGGCATCAGTTTTGAAGACCAGTCCGAAGGCCGCAACGAAGCTGAAATCAGCCGTGCCTTCACCGACTTCCAGTTCTCCGAAAAGACCAAGGCTGTTTTCTCTGCCAATCTCAAGCACTAAGATACCAAGAGTTTTTAGCCCTTCGCGCTGGCGAGGGGCAAAAGAAGAACGGGCGCCATGCGGCGCCCGTTTTGCATTTGGCGGCCCGGAGGCCGCGTTGATCAGCGGGTGATCGGCTTGTAGCGGATACGTTTCGGCTTGGCGCCTTCTTCACCCAGGCGTTTTTTCTTGTCTTCCTCGTATTCCTGGAAATTGCCGGTGAAGAAGTTCCATTGCGAGTCGCCTTCGGCCGCCAGGATGTGCGTACAGATGCGGTCGAGGAACCAGCGATCGTGCGAGATCACCATGGCGCAGCCGGCGAATTCGAGTAGGGCATCTTCCAGTGCGCGCAGGGTTTCGACGTCGAGGTCGTTGGACGGTTCGTCGAGCAGCAGCACATTGCCGCCGGCCATCAGCGTCTTGGCCAGGTGCAGGCGGCCGCGTTCGCCGCCCGACAGATTGCCCACCAGCTTGCCTTGGTCGGCTCCCTTGAAGTTGAAACGGCCGAGGTAGGCGCGGCTGGGCATCTCGAATTTGCCGATCTGCAGGATGTCGCGCCCTTCGGCAAGTTCGTCGAAGACGGTCTTGCTGCCGTCGAGGCAGTCACGGGACTGGTCGACATAGGCCATCTTGACCGTGGGTCCAATGACGACTTCGCCGGCATCCGGTTGTTGCTGGCCGGTGATCATCTTGAACAGGGTCGATTTACCGGCGCCGTTCGGGCCAATGATGCCGACGATGGCGCCGGCCGGGATGTTGAAGCTGACGTTGTCCATCAGCAGCTTGTCGCCAAAGGACTTGGTGACGCCGTTGAACTCGATGACCTTGTCACCCAGACGCTCGGCAACCGGAATGAAAATTTCCTGGGTTTCGTTGCGCTTCTGGTATTCCTGGCTCGACATTTCCTCGAAGCGGGTCAGGCGGGCCTTGGACTTGGCCTGGCGGGCCTTCGGGTTGGAGCGAACCCATTCCAGTTCCTGCTTCATCGCCTTCATGTGGGCGTCGATTTGCTTGTTTTCGGTTTCCAGCCGGGCTTCTTTCTGTTCCAGCCAGGAGGAGTAGTTGCCCTTCCAGGGGATGCCGTGGCCGCGGTCCAGTTCAAGAATCCATTCGGCAGCGTTGTCGAGGAAGTAACGGTCGTGGGTGACGGCGACCACGGTGCCCGGGAAGCGAACGAGGAACTGTTCCAGCCACTCGACCGATTCGGCATCGAGGTGGTTGGTCGGTTCGTCGAGCAGCAGCATGTCCGGTTTGGCAAGCAGCAGCTTGCACAGTGCGACGCGGCGCTTTTCGCCGCCGGACAGGTTGCCGATCTTGGCCTCCCAGGGTGGCAGGCGCAGCGCATCGGCGGCCAGTTCCATCTGGGCTTCGGTGTCCGAGCCAGCGGTGGCAATGATCGCTTCGAGGCGGGCCTGTTCTTCGGCCAGCTTGTCGAAATCGGCTTCCGGGTCGGCGTAGGCAGCGTAGACTTCGTCGAGCTTGGCCTGCGCCTGCATGACTTCACCGAGCGCCGACTCGACTTCCTCGCGTACGGTCTTTTCCGGATCGAGTTGCGGTTCCTGCGGTAGGTAGCCGATCGAAACGCCGGCCAGGTGTTGCACCTCGCCGTCGTATTCCTTGTCTACGCCGGCCATGATCTTGAGGACCGTCGACTTGCCGGCGCCGTTCAGGCCGAGCAGGCCGATCTTGGCGCCGGGGAAAAAGGAAAGGGAAATATCCTTGATGATCTGCCGTTTCGGCGGGACGACCTTGCTCACGCGGAGCATCGACATTACATATTGAGCCATGGACCTTGCCTGTCGCTTAAATGGATTTGTGAAAATGGAGTCTGCTGTCTGGCTTGAGCGGTAGCTGCGTCTGTGCCATGCAGGCTATGCCGGCATCGCTGTCACTTCGGCGAGCTGGATTTAACGAGTACCGAAAAGCAAAACGCGAAGTCTACGAGGCTTCGCGTTGAATGACCAGCCTTGTTGCCGCCGGTCGTGAAATTATTGCTGTGGTCTAGACAACCAACAAGGCTGGCGTGCCAAGGTCGCGATGCATCAATACGGCGGGGGCGTCGACGCGCGGGCAGATGCGCAATTCGCCCACCTGCTGGAAGCCGAATTCCCGCTCGTAAAAACGGGCGTGCCTTGGGTTGACCTCGATCACCGCATCCGTTGCACCAAAAAGCGCGCGGGCGTACTGATGAGCTGTCGAGAAAAGATCGAGCAGCAATTGGCGTGAGCTGTATTCGGGATCGACAGCGAGACGGGAAAATTCGCAGATAACCCGTCCCGGCCGCCTCAGGCGGGCAATTTCCTGGGCGTAGAGGGATTCCGAAAGCAGGTTGTTATGGGTGTCCCGCCCAACCGAAAGCGTTGCCGCAATATCTTCATCCTGCCACGCCGCCAAGGCGATCCGGTGCGGATTGTCATGGCGTTCGCCGGCCCCCTCGGTCTGGTAGCCCCGCCAGGCATACATACGGCGTAGCAGCATGCCGCTTGCCAAGCGCTGGTGTTGATTGAGGACTGGACCAATAAACAATTTGCCCGGCAGCGAGCTCTCCGTCGCCTGAAGCGATGGAGTCCTTGTTTGCCCGGAGTGGAACGAAGCGGAAAATTGCATCGGCATGATTCTATGGGGATATGTTGTTGCTTTCAACCTGCCATGCTGGCCAGCGGCAAGGAGATTTCGCTCGGTGTTTTGTTGAATTGAGGTTTGTCAGCGGAGATCGAGTTGATGTCGCCACAGAGTTCGCCGCCTTCATCGATGACCAGCTTGCCGTAGCGAATCTTGCCGCTTACCCGACCTGTGGCATGGATGATCAGTTGCGAGCGTGCGGTCAATTCGCCGTCAAAGGTGCCGTGAATCTCTGCTATGTCGATACTGACTTTGCCTGCGAAGGCGCCTTGGTCAGCAATCCGGATGACCCGACTGTCCATTGTCGCTTCAACCCGGCCTTCGACGACGAGGGTATCGCAATCGAGAATCTCTGCACCCTTGAGCTTGACATCCGGGCCAACGATCAGGCGGGCGCCCATCACGTTTTCGCTGGTCGCGTCATTGATCTGTACTGTTTCATTGCTCTTGGTTTCCGTATTGGGAGTCGAAGGCGCTGCCGTTTTGACAGGGGGTTCTGTGCTGGCTGGTAGGGGGCTCAATACGTTTCTGACGTCTTTTCGGGTAATTGTGTCGTTGCGCGGTGTCAGGCTGGGTTTGCTGAACATACAGACTCCTCGGTTGTTACGATGAACTCGAAAAGCCTGTAGCGATATATGTGCCAGATTATTGTTTGTGTAATAAAAACAAAGTTGTATGTGTTTTTTTTGATGTCTTTGTTTTACTAGAGGTATTTGCCTTGTCGTGATTCGGCGACAGGATTCGCAGCTGATGCAGGCGTGGCAGCAAGCGCGGTGCTTTGGGCTTGTCGTGATTTGGCGACGTGTTTTTTAAGTATTTGATTTTATGTTTTAAAATTTTCTAAATCGCCCTTTTGATAGGGCTTGATAAAGCCATCAAATCGATAATTCTTATGCCTCGGTCTACACTGGCGCTTTAATCGATCGCTTCTCAAATGATTCGGGTCTCCTTCCGCAAGGTCATGCTCGCCGGTTTTGTGCTGGTTATCCTATTGTTGGGGGGGATGGCCGTGCGGAGTTGGCTGGTTGTTGAACGTTTTGTGGTGCAGAGCAAGCAAGGTGGCGAACAGGCGTTGCAGTTGATCGCCTCGATTCAGGAAATTGGCGAGAGCACAGTCGACGTCGAGCGCAGTGCGAGGCAGTTCCTGGTCTTAGGCGACCCGATTGTGCGCCAGCGTTTTGATGAGAATCTAACGCTGTCGATCGTGATCCTTGATCGCCTGGAGGCTTTGGCAGTGGAGCCATTGAACCCCTTGTTGGCTGACTGGCGGGCGACATCAGAGGGGTTGATGAACGGTTTGGACAGCGGTGCCCAGAAGGATGATCTGGCCCCGTTACTGGCGCACCTTGTGCAGCTCAATAATGATATGAAGCAGGAGGCCCAGCGCTGGGTCGAGATGCAGAATGGCCGGGTCCTGAATGAACTGGAAGATAACCGGCTGCGTCTGGGCGGCCAATTGATCATGGCTTTGGCGGGGGCCTTGGTGGTGGCACTGGCCATGGGGTGGTGGCTGATGTGGCCGATGCGGCATCTGGAAAGGGCGATTACTCGCTTGGGGGAGAAGCGTTTTGATGAAGCGGTGGTCATCGGCGGGCCAGCCGATTTGCGTCAGCTGGGCCGGCGCCTTGATTGGCTGCGCCAGCGTCTGGCAGAACTGGAAGCGGATCGTGAGCGGATGCTGCGGCATGTTTCACATGAACTGAAGACCCCTTTGACGGCGTTGCGCGAAGGTGTCTCGCTCCTGCAGGAGGAGGTTCCTGGTGAGCTGGTGAGCGCACAAAAAGAAGTTGTCGAGATCCTCCAGCATAACGTTATCGCGCTGCAGCACCAGATCGAGAGTTTGCTCAGCCTGAACTCGGCTTCGTTTGATGTCAGGCAACTCCAGTATGCGCCGGTCTCGCTGCCAGCCCTGCTGGCTGATGCGGTACGGCGGCGCGAATTGCATGTTCAGGCTCGGCAGCTACGTTTGAAGGTCGAAGCGACCGATGTGACGGTATTGGCCGATGCCGAGAAACTGGGTGTAGTACTGGATAATCTGTTGTCCAACGCCATCGACTTTAGTCCTGAAGGGGGTGAAATTCGTCTTCTGGCACGCCATGAGAATGGATGTTTGACCCTTGAGTGCGCTGATCGGGGAGCTGGCGTGGCACCGGAGGATGTCGAGCGTATTTTTGAGCCATTTGTGCAAGGGCTGCGACGCGCCCCTTCGGCACGTCGTGGCAGTGGCGTCGGTTTGTCGATTGTTCGCGAGCTGGTGCGAGCGATGGGCGGTAAGGTTGGTTTACGGCCGAGTGGCCGAGGCGCCAGGTTTTATGTGGAAATACCGGATGAAAAGTAATCGATTATTCAGGCTGTCTCATGCCTTTTCCGTGTTGATGCTACTGTTGGCGGGCTGCGCGAGCGAGCTGCCGGCCAAGTCGGGCACGCCGCGCAAGGATGAGACCGTACTTCAGCCGGTCCCGGTTAGTGCGTTGAATTACTACCCGGTGTTGCATCGGATGACGGCAGCTGAAATTGGGCGGGAGCGAATGGTTTTGGCCGCATTGCCCAGCAGTCCCAATAACCAGATGAGGATGGCAATGGTGCTTGGTCACCCGCGCGGGCCGCAGGAGCTGGCCAAAGCGATTGCCTTGCTCGACGGTGTGCTGAAATCGACCGATCCGGCAGCCATTGCGTTGCAGCCATTGGCCAGGCTGATGATCGATAACTACATCGAAAGACAGCGTCAGGATGTCTTGTCTGACAAGCAGGGGCTGCAATTGAAAGAGAGTCAGCGCAAGGCGGCTGAGCTGCAGGAGAAGATTGATCGTCTCGCCGATATCGAGCGTACCTTGCCGCAGCGTTCACGCGTTCAGCGACCAGCCGTTTCGGGAGGCGTACGGTGAAGCTGGCATCTGCGAATGTTGGTGCGCCTATCCTGGTTGTTGACGATGACGAGGATATTCTGCGCTTGTTGGCGATGCGCTTGCGGGCGCGGGGCTTTCGCATTTCGACCGCGACCTCTGCCGAAGAGGCCTTGGTGCGGATCGCAGTCGAGGCGCCGCGGGTAGTGGTTAGCGATGTTCGTTTGCCGGGGCGGGATGGATTGGCGCTTTTTGAGGAAATTCGTCGCACGCGTCCGAGTTTGCCGGTAATTTTGCTGACGGCGCATGGCTCGATTCCCGATGCGGTCGAGGCGACCTCGCGCGGAGTCTTTGGCTATTTGACCAAGCCCTTTGACAGCCAGGTCTTGCTCGAGAAAATTGATCTTGCGTTGCAGCTTTCGGCGGCCGGTGTTGCGGTGACTGCTGATGGGACTGGCGGTGATGAGGCGGGTGAGGCATGGCATAGCGATATCGTGTTTCGTAGTGCTCGCATGGCCGAGCTGATATCCGAGGTAAGAATGGTGGCAGCTTCGGATGCGAGCATCTTGATTCGCGGAGAGAGTGGCACCGGGAAGGAAGTGCTGGCTCGCGCCATTCACCGGGCTAGCCGGCGGGCAAAAGGCCCCTTTGTTGCTATCAATTGCGGAGCGATTCCCGAGCAGTTGCTCGAATCCGAGCTGTTTGGTCATGTTAAGGGGGCATTTACCGGTGCCGCGACCGCCCGGATGGGCCTGTTCCAGTCAGCCAATGGTGGAACGCTGTTCCTGGATGAAATCGGTGATATGCCGCTTGCGCTTCAGGTCAAGCTATTGCGCGTTTTGCAGGAGCGGATGGTGCGTCCGGTAGGGGCAACCCAGGCCGATCCGGTCGATGTCCGCCTGTTATCGGCAACCCATCGCGACCTTGACTCGGCAATGGCGCAAGGACAGTTCCGGGAAGATCTTTATTATCGGCTCGATGTCGTTTCGCTGACTCTGCCGCGACTGGAAGAGCGTCGCGAGGATATTCCCTTGCTTGCCGCGCACTTTGTACAAGTGGTTGCTGGAAAATATGGCAAACCGATTACCGGATTTGCCCCGGAGGCGCTTGAAGCACTGGCGACCTCGGCTTGGCCGGGCAATGTTCGCCAACTGTTCAATGTGGTTGAGCAGAGTTGTGCATTGACCTCAACGCCTTTGATTCCGTTGTCGCTCGTGCAGCGCGCCTTGCGGGTGCCAACCATGGAGGCCTTGACCTATGTTGAGGCAAAGCATCGCTTCGAGCGGAACTATCTGGTTCAGTTGTTAAAACTGACAGATGGTAACGTCGCCGATGCTGCCCGTATTGCAGAGCGCAACCGGACGGAGTTTTATCGCTTGTTGCAGAAATATGATCTGACTCCTGCCATGTTTCGGGGCGGGGAGGGCGATTCATCAATTGTCCAATAGCGTTGCGAATTTGCGCTTCCGGGTGTCGCTGGGGGGCGACGGAATAGCCGTTCTGGATTGGGGGTGTTTTTTTAATATGTTGATTTTTAATGGATAATTAAGCCTGGCACGGACTTCGCAATGCCTTTTCGTGAATTTAATGCGAGAAGGAGTTAGCGATGAACAAAAAAAACGGTGCGTTTTTCGGGGTGTTGATGCTGGCCTTGTTGGCTGGTCCGCAGATATCGGCTAATGCCGCTGAAAATCAACACGTGGCCTCCGTTGCGACCTCGACAGTCGAGGTTCAGGATGCAGCACTTAATGATCGGGTCGAAATGCTGCTACGTACCGATATTGGCTTGGCGGGCGCGCAGTTTCGAGTCCAGACCAAGAACGGCATAGTCAGTTTGGCGGGCAATGTTCCCGACGAGCATGCCTTGCGTCGGGCCTTGGACCTGGTTAGTGGGGTCAGAGGGGTGCGGGAGGTTCGCAACGGTATGGTGGTCGAATCCCCAAAGTAATGTCAGAGGGCCGATCGGGCCGGATTTTGTTAAGTCTGGTCAAGTTGATTCCAGCGTTACCAGGAGCGCTCCTTCATCAACTGTATCGCCCTCTGTGACATGAATAGCAATGACCTTGCCGGCATAGGGGGACGGAATATCCAGTGCCACCTTGCCGGTTTCCAGTGTCAGGATGTTGTCGTCGCGATCAATCAGATCACCGATCTTGACCAGCAGTTCGAGAATGAAAACATCGCCGCTGGCACAAGAGCCGCAGCTTGCCCAGCACTCTGGATACTTGGGCATTCGGACAAAATTTGCATGCATTGCATATTTCCTGGAAAACCCTTGCATTCTACGCGCACATCCGTATAATGCGCGGCTCTTACAGCGCGCCCGTAGCTCAGTTGGATAGAGTATCTGGCTACGAACCAGAGGGTCGGGCGTTCGAATCGCTCCGGGCGCGCCATAAGAATGTAATGTTTAGGTCAACTAATAATTGACCTTGTTGTTTTGACAGCGCGCCCGTAGCTCAGTTGGATAGAGTATCTGGCTACGAACCAGAGGGTCGGGCGTTCGAATCGCTCCGGGCGCGCCAGTCAGCAACATCATTCAGGCCAATCGATTGATTGGCCTTTCTGTTTTTATTTCGCTGTTTTTCCATTTTCTATTGTTTTTCCGCGATTTGTGCAATTTTTCCTTGCAGGAATCTTTGCCCTGAACGGGATTTCTCAGCAAAACCGTTGCCCTGTCTTGATTTTTGCAAGGGCTAGGGTAATACCCTGTTCACGGTATCGGATGATGGTTCTAATCTCTCTTCATAAGCAGCGATTGAGTGATGGGGGGATCCGGAAATGGCACATTCTGAAGATGGATCTGGCGGAAAATCCTGCAATCTGAATTATTTGTTGAGCAATCTAGGTGGGAATCTGGCTGCTGCGAAGCGTTTGGTTGCCATCTATCTGGAGAATCATCCAGTTTTGTTGCGGACGCTCGATGCGGCTTTGCAGCGGAATGATGCAGCGGCAATTCGTCAGGCCGTGCATGACATCCGGGGGAGTTGCGTTATTTTTTCGGCCAATACTTGCCTTGAGTTGGCTAAGAAAATAGAAGATGGCTTGCGACAATCGCCCGATCGACTCACTTCGGTTGATCAGATGGCGGGTGGTTGGTTTGATGAGTGTGCGGCTTTGATCGTCGCAATGGACGAGATGGCAGAGGAGTTGCGGGCCTTGCTTCGGCGCGAAACCGTGTAGCTGTTAATTGATCAGGCCGTTTTGCATGGCGTATCGGGTCAAGCCGGTAACCTCGTGAACACCAAGTTTTTGCATTAACTGCGAGCGATGAAACTCGACGGTTTTGGGACTAATCCCGAGTTCGCGGGCGATTTCCTTGGTGGTCTTGCCTGATGCGACAAGGCGGATGATTTCGGTTTGTCGGGCGGTCAGCGTCGATTTATTGTTTTTTTCGTCACCGGATTTGAAATTGCGCAGGATTTCTTCGATGCGAGGCGACAAGAAATGGCCATTGTTGAGAACCGTATCGACGGCCTGCTGAAGTTCTTCAAGAATGAAGTCTTTCAGTAAGTAGCCATTGATTCCGGCCGCCAGGGCCTGTTCGATGATTTCCTGACGGTCGATACCGGAGAGAATCAGAATTTTGGTCGTTTGGTCAAACTGACGGATGGTCTTGGCGGCCTCGATGCCCGAAGGGCCGGGCATGGCGATATCAAGAATCGCCACATCGGGTTTGAGGCGGCGGGTTTCGTTGATGGCCTGCGTACCATCGGCACATTGGGCGATCACTTCGTGGTTGGGCAGTGCTTCGAGCAGGGCATGTATGCCAGCCCTGGCAAGCAATTGGTCGTCGGCGAGAAGTATTCTGATTTTTTTCATGCAGGCCGAAGGATAAGTCAAAGTGGCGGTTTTTGGCAGCAAACTTGTCGCTAAGGTCGCGTTGTGTGTCATTTTGTTGTTGAACTCTAAGTTCTTGAAAGGATTGTCGTGAGCGCGGATGGTTTTCCCGATTTTCCCGGTACTCGTGTGTTGCTGGTTGAAGACAATTTATTGAATCAGGAGGTCGCCCGTTTCATGCTTGCGGACTTTGGCGTGCAGGTTGATGTCGCCGAAAACGGCGTCGAATGTCTTGAGCTGCTTCATGCTTCTTCCGGCGAGGCTTACGCTTTGGTTTTCATGGATATGCAGATGCCGGTGATGGATGGCTTAACGGCGACCATCGAAATGCGCAGGCATCCTGCTTTGGCCACATTGCCGGTGGTGGCGATGACGGCCAATGTCATGCCTGAAGATCGAAGGCGGTGTCTCGCGGCGGGCATGAATGATTTTGTCAGCAAGCCGATCATGCCGGAGGCGCTTTCCGAAGTGCTACAAAAATGGGTCGGTAAAAAAACTGCTTAGGTCACCATAAACGGGCGGCGAGGCATGGAAATAATGTCTGCTTTCAATTCGGAATTTGCCGCCGACCGCCTTGTTTTTATGGATATTGATGCAGTGCACAAAATTGCTTGACATGGTTTTTGGGTTGGTTAAAATGAACTCATGTTGCGGTGCAGCATAAAATGGCCGCCAAGATTAATTTAACCCTACGGAGTTTCCACCATGTTCACCAAACCCCAAGATTTCGCCAAGTCCGGTTTCAACTTTGCCCTGTTCTTCGCCAATACCGCCTTTGATGGTTTCGAGCGTCTGGCCCTGTTGAACCTGGCAGCTACCCGCTCGGTTTTCGAAGCTTCGTTGTCTGGCTTTGAATCCCTGCTCGGGGCCAAGGATGTTCAGTCCTTCGTTAGCCTGCACAAGGAATTGTCTGCTCCGAGCATCGAAAAGGGCCTGGAGTACTCGCGCAACGTAATTTCGATCGCTGCCGAAACCAAGGACAAGATCGCCAAGGAAGTCGAAGTTCACGTTGCCGACACCAGCGCCAAGGTTTCCGGCCTGGTTGAAAAGGCTCTGGCTTCCGCTCCGGCTGGTTCCGAAGTCGCCGTGGCTGCTGTCAAGACCGCCATCAAGTCCGCCAACGAAGCTTACGAAGGCCTGAACAAGGTTGCCAAGCAAGCCGCCGAAGTTGCCGAAGCCAGCGTTGCCGCTGCCACTTCCGCCACCATCAAGGCTGCTGCCGTTGCCGCACCGAAGTCTTCTTCCAAGAAGGCTGCCTAAGTCACGCCAGGTATGAAACCGGAGCCTGGCTGCGGTTTCTGACAAAAAGCCCTTGTTGATCAAGGGCTTTTTCTATTTCAAGTTGAGGTTGATCGCCATGCCGCACAATCATCCCGCTTCGAAGGCCGAAGCCATTCACGATGCCATCGAACATTTCCAGGAAGAACATCACCACGCACCGGATGCCCATGAAAAGGCCCGCCTTGTCTCGGATACGATCAAGGAATGGGAGCATGAACAGGTGGAAGAGATGCATTCGGCGGATAAAGCCGCCTGAGCCTTGTGGCCTAGAAATGCGCCGGCATCGCGTTGAGCGGTGCCGGCGCAGGTAGTCGCTTATTTCCGGTTGGCCCGGACCAGCTTGCCCTTGCCGCCGCGAGTGCCGCGGCAGAATTCCAGGCGTTCGCCCTTGAGCTTGCCGGCTACGCCCTCGATGACCGGCACGATATCTTCCAGCGCCGTCTTGCCCGGTGCCGCATCGATCAGCTTGAGACCGCGCCCCTTGGCCAACAGGCGGATTTCCTCCAGATTGAACACCAGCGCACGGCCATCCCTGGTGATGCAGGCGACTTCGCCATCGGCCGGAGCCGGCATGAAGACCGCAGGCGATTCGCCGTCGCCGAGGGAGAGGAAGGCCTTGCCGGCCTTGCCGCGCGACATGAAGTCGCTGCCCTGGCAACGGAAGCCGTAGCCGCCGTCGGCGGCAACCAGATAAGACTTGTCGTTCGACACGGCTTGCGCCAGGCAAGGCTTGCCACCGTCCTGGAAGTCGGCCAGCGACGTGGCGGGAACGCCGTCGCCCTTGCCGCCGGGAATGTCGGCCGCAGGAATCGAGTAAGCCCGGCCGTTGCTGTCGAGCAGGATCAGGTGATCGACGGTACGGCAGGGCAGGCAGGCAAGCAAGCTGTCCCCGGAACGGAATGTCAGCTGGGTCGGGTCGATGTTGTGACCTTGTCTGGCACGCAGCCAGCCGTGCCTGGAGACGATCAGCGTGGTCGGTTCGTCGGGAATGGAGACGCTCTTCGCATCCGACATCGTCACCTTGGCATCGGCCTCGATCAGGGTCCGGCGGTCATCGCCGTATTTCTTGGCGTCGGCTTCGATTTCGCTGGCGACACAGGTACGCAGCGCCTCTTCCGAACTGAGCAGATGGTTCAGTCCGGCGGCCTCTTCGCGCAGTTTGGCCAGCTCTTCGCCGATCTTGATGCCTTCCAGTCTGGCCAACTGGCGCAGGCGGATTTCAAGAATGTCTTCGGCCTGGATTTCGGAGAGCTTGAAATGGGCGATCAGGTCGGCCTTGGGATCATCCGATTCGCGGATGACCTTGATGACCCGATCGATGTCGAGCAGGATTGCCTGCCGGCCTTCCAGAATATGAATGCGCTTTTCGGCCGCGCTCAGGCGGTGGCGGGTACGGCGTTCGACGGTGCTCAGCCGGAAGCGGCACCATTCCTCGATCATGCTGTACAGCGAGGCCTGGCGTGGGGCACCGGTAATACCGAGTACAGTCAGGTTGATCGAGGCGTTGGTTTCCAGGCTGGTGTGGGCGAGCAGCATGCGCACCAGGTCGTCCTGGCCCTGGCGTGAACTGGCCGGCTCAATGACCAGACGCACTGCATGTTCCTTGCCCGACTCGTCGCGCACACCGCTTTCTGAAATTGACGAGAGGAAAGCCGCTTTCAGGTTGAGCTGTTCCGGCGTGAAGACCTTTTTGCCGGCCTTTTCTTTGGCGACAGGATTGGAGCAGGCTTCGATTTCAGCCATGACCGTGGCGGTGGAGACCCCGGGAGGTAGTTCGGTGATAACCAGCTTCCACTGTCCCCGGGCCAGGTTTTCGATTTTCCATTTGGCCCGTACGCGCAGGCTGCCGCGCCCGCTGCGGTAGGTTGCGGCGATTTCCTCGGGCGACGAAATGATCTGTGCGCCGCCTGGGTAGTCCGGGCCGGGAATCATCGCCAGTACGTCGTCTTCGCTGGTTTCCGGATTGCGGATCACGGCGACTGCAGCCTGGGCGACTTCGCGCAGATTATGGGCCGGGATCTCCGTCGCCATACCGACCGCAATACCGGATGCACCGTTGAGCAGGCAGAAGGGGAGGCGGGCCGGCAGCAGGGCCGGCTCATCGTTGGCCCCGTCGTAATTGGGCTTCCAGTCGACCGTGCCTTCATCGAGCTCGGACAGCAGCAATTCGGCAATCGGTGTCAGGCGGGCTTCGGTGTAACGCATGGCGGCGGCATTGTCGCCATCGCGTGAGCCGAAATTGCCCTGGCCGTCGACGATCGGATAGCGCAGGCTCCAGTCCTGTGCCATGCGCACCATGGCGTCGTATACCGAGGAGTCGCCGTGCGGGTGGTACTTACCGATGACGTCGCCGACGACGCGGGCCGATTTGACATGGCGCGGGCTCTTGTACAGCCCCATGCGATGCATGGCGTAGAGAATGCGGCGCTGTACCGGTTTCTGGCCATCCGCAGCCGAAGGCAGGGCACGGCCGGTGACGACGC
>DAIMCQ010000012.1:0-30405 GCA_036726285.1 Azonexus sp. | reverse complement strand
AGGTGATTGCCGCCTCGCTGACCGAGGCCGCGCCGCTGTTCGATATCCAGGGCATGGCGGCGTCGGCGGCCGAGGCACATGCCCTGTCGGTGGTCTGGAACATCCGGCCGGAAACCGCCGCCTTGTCCGACGAGGCCCGCCTTTTTCTCGGCTGGCAGGCCGAGTTCGAGCAGCGTTGCCAGGCCGGCGGCTGGCTTGATCAGGCTAGCCTGCATCGACGGGTAATCGGCCTGATCGAAGCCGGGCATTTCAGCCTGCCGCCGGCCGTGAGTTTTGCCGGCTTCGACCGCTACACGCCGCTTGAGCAGACGCTGATGGCGGCGCTCGAAAAGCGCGGCGTCGAGGTCGATGGCCGCGCCCGATACGCTTGCGAAAGCAGTGTCCAGCGCGTCCATGCCTGCCCCGAAAGTGCCGACGAGTGCGCCGCCGTGGCGGCCTGGGCCAAGGCCCACCTGGCGGCCAATCCGGCCGTCCGGCTGGGTGTCGTCGCGCCCGATCTGGCCGGCGTGCGCGACCGGCTCGAATTCCTCCTCGACGATGCGCTGCATCCGGCGCTGATCCGGCCCGACGCGGCCGAGGTGCCGCGCTGTTTCAATTTCTCGCTTGGCCGCGCCCTGGCCGATCTGCCGTTGATTCGCGTCGCCCTCGATCTGCTGGCCCTGGGTAGCGGCCGGGCCAAGATCGAGCAGCGTCGCCTGTCCGGCCTGCTGCTGGCCGGCGGCTGGGGGGCGGCGGAGGGCGAGGCCGACGAGCGGGCCCGGCTCGATGTTGCCCTGCGCCGCGATCTGCCCTATTTCACCACCTTGCCGGCGCTGTTGCGCCTGGCCGGGCGGCTGGCCGAAAAGGCGGCGCCGCTCTGCCCGCAGACGGTGGCGGCGCTGGCTGGATTCGTCGAAGTGATGGGCGCCGCGCCGCGCCGCCTGTTGCCCGGCGAATGGTCCGGGGTTTTTCGCCAGGCCCTGAAGGCTGCGGGCTGGCCGGGCGATCGCGAGTTGTCGAGCCATGAGTTCCAGGCCCGCCGGGCCTTTGCCGAGGTGCTCGATGCTTTCGGCCGTTTCGATGGCCTGCTCGGCCCCCTGGCCTTGAACGAAGCGGTGCGCCGCCTCGGCCAGTTGTGCCGGCAGCGCATTTTCCAGCCGGAAACGCGGGGCCGGCCGGCCATCCAGGTTCTCGGCGTGCTCGAAAGCGCCGGGCTGGACTTCGATGCGCTGTGGGTGATGGGCATGAACGACGACTTGTGGCCGCCGGCGCCGCGCCCCAATCCCCTGCTGCCGGCCGAGTTGCAGCGTGCCGCCGGGGCGGCGCACGCCAGCGCCGAGGTCGAGCTGGATTTTGCCCAGCGCGTGCACGCCCGCTTGCGGCTGGCGGCGCCCGATGTCAGCTTTTCCTGGGCGCAGGCCGATGGCAACCGGATGCTACGACCCAGTCCGCTGATCACCGGCATCCGGCCGGCCGAGCTGGCGCCGGCGGCACTGCACACGCTGGCCGGCGAGCTGGCGGCCGAGGCCGGCACGGCCTGCGTCGAGCTGCCCGACGATCAGGCGCCGCCGGTCGGCGCCGGCGAGAAAGTGGCCGGCGGCAGCTGGATCCTGCGTGCCCAGGCGATATGCCCGGCCTGGGCCTACTACCAGTTCCGGCTTGGCGCCGATGCCATGGAAACGCCGGTCGAAGGGCTCGATCCGGCGGCGCGCGGCACGCTGGTGCATGAAGCGCTGGAAGCCTTCTGGAAAGCCGTCGGCAGTTCGCAACGCTTGGCCGGGCTGGGCGAGGCGGCGCGGGCGCAGGCGATCGCCACAGCGGTGGCGGCGGCCTTGCAGCATTTCGAACTCGACCGCCGGGTCAGCCTGCCGGCCCGCTTCCGCGAACTGGAGGCGGCCCGCCTGCACAAGCTGCTCGACATCTGGCTGGCGGTCGAAGCGAAACGCAGCGTCGATTTCGAGGTGATTGCCTGCGAGCAGATGGCGGAAGTCGAGATCGAGGACATCAAGGTGCGCATGGTGGTCGACCGCATCGACCGGCTGGCCGACGGCCGGCAGGTGATCATCGACTACAAGACCGGTGCCGCCATCGATACCAAAAACTGGGCGGCGCAGCGCATCACCGAACCGCAGCTGCCGATCTACGCCGCGCTGGTCAATGACGAGGTGGCGGCGGTGGTCTTCGCCAAGGTGCTGATCGACAAGCCGGCCTTTGCCGGCGTGGCCGACGAAAAGGATATCCTGCCCGGCGTCCAGGGTATCGGCGACGACAAGCAGAAGCTCTTCGACCCGGCCGAGTTTCCCGACTGGGTCGCCGTCATCACCCACTGGCGGGAGCGCCTGCATGCGGTGGCGAAGGAGGTCAAGGGCGGGGTGGCCGGCGTGATGTTCGCCGACGAAAAGGATTTGCAGTATTGCGAAGTGCTGCCGCTGCTGCGCCTGCCCGAGCGACGCCGTTTGCTGGCCGAGGCGCAGGGGCAGCAGGGATTGAGCGGCAAATAAATGGGAGAGCAACAATGAATGTGGATGTCAGCAAGCAGGATGGCGTTTTGACGCTGAAATTGCGTGGCCGCTTCGAATTCAATTCGCACCGCGAGTTTCGCGGCGCCTACGAAAACCATCTGGCCGATGCGACGGTGAAAAGCCTGGTGATCGATTTTTCCGGGGTCGATTATCTCGACAGTTCGGCGCTCGGCATGCTGCTCCTGCTACGCGAGAAGCTGGCGGCGGTGAACAAGGTGGTGGCCTTGTCGGGTACCCACGGGGCGGTCAAGCAGGTGCTCGAGATCGCCAATTTCAGCCGCCTGTTCAGCATTTCCTGAGTCGGTCGCAACATGCCCGTGGTGCATGATCGCCTCGAAGAAGACCGGATTGCCCGTGGCCGGGCGCTGGAGGTCGCTTCCTTCATCGTCGAGGCGCCGGCCGGTGCCGGCAAGACGGAACTGCTGACCCAGCGCTACCTGCGGCTGCTGGCGGTGGTCGAACATCCGGAAGAAGTGCTGGCGCTGACCTTCACCAACAAGGCGGCGACCGAGATGCGCGACCGCATCCTGGGCAGCCTGGAGCGGGCGGCCAGCGGCGAGATGCCGGAACAGGCCCACAAGCAACTGACTTTCGATCTGGCGCAGCAGGTCCTGGCCCACGATGCGGCGCGCGGCTGGCGGCTGCTCGGCCACCCCGGCCGGCTGCGCATCACGACGCTCGATGCGCTGTGCGCCAGCCTGGCCCGCCAGATGCCCTATCTCAGCCGCTTCGGCAGCCAGCCCGGGGTCAGCGAAGATGCCGAGGCGCATTACGCGACGGCCGCCCGGCGGACGCTGGAGATGGTCGAATCCGAGGGGGACGATGCGGCGGTGGTGGCCGAGGCGCTGGCCTTCATGGACAACAATGCCGGTCGCCTGGAGAAGTTGCTGATCGCCATGCTCGGTCGGCGCGACCAGTGGTTGCACCACGCCTCGCGGATCGAAAGCGGAGCGATGAAGGCGGAAGTCGAAGCCGGCTTTGCCGCCCTGGTTGAGCGCGATCTGGCGCAGGTGGCGAACTTGCTCGATGCCGGCTGGCAGGCCCGCCTGATGCCGCTGGCCCGTTATGCCGCGGACAACGTGCCGGATGTGCTTGCCCCCTTGCTCGACTGGAATCGGCCGCTCGAAGGCAGGATCGCCGATCTGACCCAGTGGCGCAGCCTGGCCGATCTGCTGTTGACCGGTACCGGAACCTTGCGCAAGGCGCTCAACAAGAACATCGGCTTTCCCGCCGACAAGGAGGCCAAGCCCTTCAAGGAGGCGATGGCCGAGTTGCTCGCCGATCTGGCCGGCCTGCCCGGCATCGAGGCGACGCTCGGCGTCCTCGGGCAGTTGCCGCAGCCGGAGCTGAGCGCCGCCGAGTGGGCCACCGTCGAATGCTTCTCGCGGCTGCTGCGGCTGGCCGCCGGCCAGCTCTGGCTGGCTTTCCAGGAAATCGGCGAGGTCGATTTCATCGAGATCGCCGCCCGCGCCGGCCTGGCGCTCGGCGATGACGAAGCGCCGACCGATCTGGCGCAGGCGCTCGACTATCGCATCCGTCACCTGCTAGTCGACGAGTTCCAGGACACCAGCCCGAGCCAGGTCGGCCTGATCGAGAAACTGACCCGCGGCTGGATGCCGGGCGATGGCCGGACCCTGTTCGTGGTCGGCGACCCGATGCAGTCGATCTACCGTTTCCGCAAGGCCGACGTCGGTCTCTTCCTGCGCGTCCGCGAGCGCGGCATCGGCGACATCAAGCTCGATCACCTGCGCCTGTTCCGCAACAACCGTTCCTATCCGGGCATCGTCGACTGGGTGAACCGGGCCTTCCCGAGCATCTTCCCGGCCGCGGACAGCCCGGAAGCCGGCGCCGTGCGCTATGCCGAATCGGC
This sequence comes from Azonexus sp., assembly GCA_036726285.1. Taxonomy (GTDB): domain Bacteria; phylum Pseudomonadota; class Gammaproteobacteria; order Burkholderiales; family Rhodocyclaceae; genus Azonexus. The sequence continues at coordinate 26,034 of DAIMCQ010000012.1, read as the reverse complement.
GGCCACCCGGCCGGCCCGGCCGGACAGCGCGGTGTGCGTGCATCCGGTGATCGGCACGGCCGCCGGCGATGCCGCCGCCGAAGAGGCGCGCTGCGTGCTGCAGATCATCCTGCTGGCGCGGCAGGCGGCGCCGGATGAAAGCATCGCCGTGCTGGTCCGGGCGCGCAGCCACCTCGATGCACTGGTCGGCGAAATCCGGCGCAGTGCGCCGGACCTGCGCTTCCAGGCGGTCGATATCGAAGGCCTGGACGGTCGCCAGCATGTCCAGGACTTGCTGACCCTGTTCCGCGCCCTGGCCCATCGGGCCGACCGCGTGCATTGGCTGGCCTTGCTGCGGGCGCCGTGGTGCGGGCTGCAGCTGGCCGACCTGCACGCGCTGGCGGCCGACGACAAGATGCAGACCATCTGGCAACTGATGCAGGACGAAGCCCGGCTCGATCGCCTGTCGGCCGATGGTCGGCAGCGCCTGACGCAGGTCCGCGATGTCTTGCGCCTCGCTTTTGCCGGGCGCGACCGGCAGCACCCGCGGCGCTGGCTGGAAGGTGTCTGGCTGATGCTGGGCGGGCCGCGCTGTCTCGAAGTGCCGGAGGCGCTGCACGATGTCGAGGCTTTCTTCGGCCTGGTGGATCGTCTGGCGGCCAGCCACAATCTGGATGCCGAGACGCTGGCCGAACACGCTGCCGAGTTGTTCGCGCCGTCCGACCCGCGCGGCGACCGGGTGCAGATGATGACCGTGCACAAATCGAAGGGGCTGGAGTTCGATACGGTGATCCTGCCCGGTCTGCATCGCGAGACCGGTGGCAACGAAAGCAGCCTGCTGCTGTGGGACGAGGTGGCCGGGGGGGATGGCGAGGAACATCTGCTGGTCGCACCGATCCGGAAAAAGGGCGCCGGCGGCAGCGAGGCGACGGCCTACGACTACCTCAAGAAGCTGGAGGCGGAACGGGCGGCGCACGAAGACGAACGCCTGCTCTATGTCGCCGCCACCCGCGCCATTCGCAACCTGCACCTGGTCGGCGTGGCGGTGGCCGACGACAAGAAGGACGACGGCCTGAAGCCGCCGGCCGCCGGCAGCCTGCTCAAGCTGCTTTGGCCGGGCGTCGCCCAGCCGGTGTTCGGCGCGGCGCTGGGCGAGCGGGTTGCCACGGCCGAAATGTCGGGAAGCATCGATCCGGCCGCTTTCGTGCCGCCGCTGGTCCGTCTCGGCGAAGTCGCCTTGCCGGTCGGCTTGCGGGAGATTCCCGGCGGCTTGCGGCCGGCCGGCAATGCCCTCGAATTGGATGTCGAGGAGGCCGGCCTGTCGCTCGAAGCCTCGGTCGGTACTTTGGTCCATCGCTGCCTGGAACTGATCGCCGGGCAGGGCTTGGCGGCGTGGCCGGTGGAACGCCTGGCCGGCTTGCTGTCGGGCTGGCGGCGCTGGCTGATCGCCCAGGGGCATGCCCAGGCCGAGGCCGAGGCCGGCGCCGAGGAGGCGCGGCGGGCACTGGCGGTGACGCTTGAATCGCCGACCGGGCGCTGGCTGCTGGCCGACCATGCCGAGGGGGGCGCCGAGCAGGCCTGGAGCAGCAGCGAAGGGGGCGTCACGCAGAACCACGTCATCGACCGCGTCTTCGTTGCCGAGGGCTGTCGCTGGATCGTCGATTACAAGACGGTGCGCGTTGGGGCGGACGAGCTGCCGCAACGGGCCGAGGGTTTCCGGGCGCAGCTGGCGCGTTATGCCGGCTTGTTCAAGGGGGACGCGCTAGCGCTGCGGATGGCGGTGTATTTTCCGTTGCAGGGCGTGTTGGTTGAATTGGAGGCCGGGCATGGCGTATCGGTCAGACATCTGTAAGCGCTTGCTCATATAGTCGAGTTTTGGATTGTTTGATGGAATTTTCTTGATGCACTGCATTTTTCGTCTGTTTACCGTGTTCGCCTTGTTCTTCGGCCTGGCCGGCGGCACCTGGGGGGCCGAAAAGAGCCTGCGCGTCGGCGTTCTCGACAGTTCGCCCGGCATGGCTTTTCGCGACGCAAACGGCGAGCTGACCGGGTTCAGCATCGGGATCATCCGGGCGCTGTGCGAGGAAATGCGGGTCCAGTGCACGCTGCTGGTGACCACCATCGACACGGTGATCGACGATACCGCCGCCGGCGAGTTCGACATTGCCGGCGTCAGCCTGCTGGAGACACCGGAGCGCCGGGCGCGGGTGATTTTTGCCAAACCCTACTTCCGCTCGATTTCGCTGTGGTTCGCCCGGCCCGGCGTGCAACCGGGGGCGCCGGGGATTCGTGTCGCCGTCGTCCGCGCTTCGGCGCAGGACCGCTTCGCCCGGGCCAAGGCCTGGGAGACGGTCGGCGTGCGCACCAACGGCGAACTGGATGAACCGCTGCAGGCCGGACTGGCGCAGGCGGCGATCATCCCGATGGCGACCGCGCTGGGCATGATGAAGAAGGAAGAGTTCCGCCGTCTCGGCCTGGTCGGTACGGTGATGAACGAACCCGAACTGGGCGGCGATGCCGCGTTCGCCATTTCACCCCGGCGCCCGGAGCTGAAGGAGCAGATGGATGCGGCGCTGGAACGCATTCGTCGCAACGGGACCTATGACCGGATCAATTCGCTGTTCTTGCCATTCAGGGTCAATTGAAATCATGCGCTACTGCTTCCTGATTCTGCTCTGCTGTTTTGGCTCGCTGGCCCAGGCCCTCGAAGTCCGGGTCGCGCTCAGCCTTCCCGACGGCATGGTGCAATCGGCCTCGGCCGCAGGCGGGCAAAAAGCCGGGTTGGTCGCCTTCAATGAGGATCTGGCGCGGGAAATCTGTCGCCGCCTGAATGCCCGCTGCGTGGTCAGTCGCATGCCGTTCAGTGAAATCCTGCCCAGCGTCGAGGAAAACCGTTTCGACCTCGGCTTTGGTAATTATCTGCGGACGCCCGAGCGGGAGCGGCGTGTCGATTTCAGCGACCCGATCTGGCGTTCTTCGTCACGGCTGGTGGCGACACCGGCGACGATCAAGCGTTTTGCCCATCAGGACGGGACGGGATTTCGCCTGGAAAACCTGCGTCATGCCCGCGTCGCCTGTATCGAAGGCACCTTGCAGCATGCCTACGTCCGTTCGATCGCTGCGGCTGGAGGCCTGGAACTGGTCAGCGTGGCGGCGGCCGGCGACACGCTGAAAGTGCTGCGCGACAACAAGGCCGATTTCATCCTGCAGCCGGTGCTCAGTTCTTTCGCCCTGATTGCGCGGGAGGCGCCCGGCAGCTTCGAGTACGTCGGGCCGGCGCTAACCGAAGACGGCTTGGGCGGGACGGTGCACATCGCCATGCCGAAAGGCAGCGATGCCTTGCGCCGTTCGGTAAATCTGGCTATTTTTGCGATGCGCTCGGATGGAACCTTCCATCGCATCGTCCGACGTTACTTCCCGATGAACCTGGACTGAGATGCCGCGATGATTCCCCGTATTCCCGGTTTCAAAGGCGTACATGCCGGTCGGGCCTTTGGCTTCCTGGCGGCGATCTTCCTGCTGGTCTTCGGTGTCATGGTGGCGCTGGTCGGGCTGGATCAGCAGCGTGTGCTGGAGGCAACGGCGCGCCTGCAGGAGCAGACGGTGCCGGAAATCATCCGCTACCAGCGGCTGGCCCGCAATCTCGAGCAACTGCGCCAGGAGGGCGAACGGGTCTTCGCCGCCGCGACGCCGCAGGCACGGCAGCAGGCGATGTTCGTGGTGACCCTGGTCGCCAGTCATCCGAGCATGCTCGAACACAAGGCTTCGGCCGAGCTGGCCCGTCAGGTCGAGAGTTTCCTGGGCGGCGTGGTGCACCAGATGGCCGCCGGCGCTTTCGACTCCGCTGCGGCCCATGAAGAGTGGCAGCGCCTGGCCGGCCGTATCGGCTTGATGGTCGATGATGTGTCGATCCAGGGAATCAATCTGGCCACGACCGATCTGGCCGACGTCTCGGATGCGATGCGTCTGGCCCGCTATAAGCTGACCGCGGCGCTGCTCGTCGCCGGCCTGTTCCTGGCCTTGTTCATCGTCCTGGTCCGGGCGCACCTGATCCATCCCTTGCAGCGCCTCGACCGTGCCCTGTCTACGCTGAGCGTCGACCGGCCGGCACCCGAGTTCCGTCCGTCGGCGATGCTCGAAATCCAGGCGGTGGAAGAAGCGATCGGCGAGTTGCATGCTTCGCTGATGGAAAACGAGGCGGCGCGGCATGCGCTGGAGATGCTGGCCAATCGCGATGGCTTGACCGGCCTGGTCAATCGGCGTCATTTCATGCTGGCCGCCGATACCGAACTGCAGCGGGCGCAACGCTACCAGCGGCCGGTGACCATCGGTATGGCCGATCTCGATTTTTTCAAGAATTTGAACGATACCTACGGCCATGCCGCCGGCGATGCCGTGTTGCGCGCCTTTGCCGAGCTGGCCCAGGAGGTGTTGCGCCAGTCCGACATGGTCTGCCGCTACGGCGGCGAGGAGTTCGCCTTCCTCTTCCCGGAAAGCACGCTGGCCGAGGCCGAACGGCTGGCCGAACGCTTCCGGGCGCGCTGCGCCGACTACGATATCCGTATCCCGGATGGCCGGCTGGTCCGCGTCACCCTGAGCATGGGCTTGGCCGATGCCAGCCATTGCCCGATCGAAACCGCCCTCCGCCATGCCGACGAGGCGCTTTACCAAGCCAAACGGCTGGGCCGCAACCGGGTTGAATTGGCGCCACCAGTCGAAGCGCTCTGATGCACATCCTGATTGTCGAGGATGACCGCCTGATTGCCGAAAATCTCTATGATTTTCTCGAGTCCTGCGGCCATCAGTGCGATTTTGCGACCAGCCTGGCGACGGCGCGCAACCTGCTCGAACAGGGCGGTGTCGATGCCCTGCTGCTCGACCGCAACCTGCCCGACGGCGATGGCCTCAGCCTGGCGCGCAGTCTGCGTGCGGCCGGGCAGGGCCTGCCGATCCTGATCCTGACCGCCAAGGACAGCCTCGACGACAAACTGGCCGGCTTCGAGGCCGGGGCCGACGACTACCTGGCCAAACCCTTTGCCTTGAAGGAAGTCGAGGCCCGCCTGCTGGCCCTGCAGCGGCGCAGCCTGCCGCGCGGCGATGCGCCGCCGGCCAGCCTCGGCCGCCTGAGCTACGATCCGCTGGCCCAGCAGGTGCGCCGCGATGGCCAGCCGCTGGCCTTGCCGCCCAAGGCGATCCGCCTGCTCGCCTTGATGCTGCCGCAACCGGGCCGGCTGTTTTCGCGGCGCGAACTGGAGTTGGCGGTGTGGGGCCACGAACAGGTCTCCAGCGACAACCTGCGCAGCGTGCTGCATACCCTGCGCAAGACGCTGGGCGACGGCGGCGTCGATATCCATAACGTCCATGGCCTCGGCTACAAGCTCCTTGCCCGCTGAGCGGCGGCCGGGCATGCGGCTACGCATCGCGGCCAGCCTGGCGGCGCTGGCCTTCGTCGTCATCCTGATCCTTTCCCTGTCGCTGGTCTTCCTGCTGCACGAAAAGGAAGAGGAGTTCATCGAGAACCAGCTCTCCGACCAGATCGAACACAGCATGGCGATCTGGCGCAAATCGCCGGACGAGGCCTTTCCCAATACGCCGGCCATGTGGCTCTACCGGGTGCCGCGCGGCGAGTCCGGCGGACATGGCAAGACCGACGTGCCGCCGGCTTTTGCCGACCTCAAGGTGGGCAACCACGAGGCGTTTATCGGCAGCAAGGAATACCACGTCGCGGTGCGCGAAGACGAACAGGCCCGCTATATCCTGGCCTACGACGTCGAGGACCATGAATCGCGGCTGAGCAGCCTGGTCTGGATCACCGCGGCGGCCTCGGTGCTACTTTGTTTGCTCACCTGGGTGGCCGGCTACCTGCTCGCCGGCCGCCTGAGCCGCCGCCTGGAAAGCCTGGCCAGCCGGGTCGGCAGCGCCGAGGCGACATCGCTGGTCGAGCCCGGCATGGAGCGCGAGTTGCATGCCCTGGCCGCCGCACTCGACCAATACCGGCAGCGCCAGACGAAGATGCTGGAACGCGAGCGGGCTTTCGCCGCCAACCTGTCGCACGAACTGCGCACGCCGCTCACCGGCATTCGTACCGATGCCGAGTTGCTGGCCAGCCTGCCCGACCTGCCCGAAGCGGTGGCGCGGCGCAGCAGTCGCATCATCGGCAATGTCGACCGGATCAACGGCCTGGCCGGTAGCCTGCTGGTGCTGGCCCGCGAGGCGCGACCGGGGGCGGCGGAAGAAATTCGCCTGCGCCCGGCCATCGAGGCGGTCTGGGAGTCGGTCCAGCTGGCGTCGGGCAAGACCGCCCGCCTGCAACTGGATATCCCGGATGGGGCGAGCCTGCTGGCCGACCCGACGCTGTTCGACCTGGTGCTGCGCAACCTGCTCGACAATGCCTTGCGCTACAGCGAGCAGGGCGATGTCCGTTGCCGGCTCGACGGTAGCCGGCTAGCCGTTCGCGATAGCGGCAGCGGCTTTGCCGAGGCCGATCTGGAGCGGGTGTTCGATCGCTTTTTCATCGGCCCGCGTGGCACCCACGGCTTGGGGCTGGCGCTGGTCCGGCACGTCTGCCTGGCCTGCGGCTGGGCGGTTCGTGCCGGCAATACCGGGCAGGGCGGCGAGGTGGCGGTCGATTTCGGCAGCAGTTTGCGTCCGGTGCTCGCCGATTGATGCCGAACATCACAACTTCCTCACGTTTTCCCCACTAAACTGTCGGCCACTCAATTATTTGGTCGTCGATTCATGAAGCGATTTGCCGGTTTGAACGGGTATGCCCTGCGTACCTGGGGGCTGACTGCCCTGATTGCCCTGGTCGTCTTTTCCCTGACCCGCCTGATCCTGCTCGGCCATGCGGTGGTTTTTGGCGGCCAGCCGGCCGATACCCTGCTCGCCGCGCTCGGCCTCGGCCTGGTGCGCGATCTGCCGGCGGCAGCGGTGGTCGGTTCGCCCTGGCTGCTGTTCGAACTGATCCTCAGTGCCAAGTGGCGCGACCGCCTGCGTCTGCCGCTGTTCGTCGTCTTCATCTTCACGCTGCTCTTCGTCGCCATCTCGGAAGGCATCTTCTGGGACGAGTTCAGCGTCCGCTTCAACTTCATCGCGCTCGATTACCTGGTGTTCACCACCGAGGTGATCGGCAATATTCGCGAGTCCTACCCGGTCGGCAAGATCATCACTGGCCTGGCCCTGGTCACCGCCCTCATCGTCTGGGCCTTGCGCCGCCCGCTCAAGGCCGCCAGCAGCAGCCCGGCGCCGCGCGCCGCCCAGTTCGGCTGGGGCCTCGGTTTGCTGGTCGTGGTTTGGGTGGTGGCTTACAAGATGGCGCCGCCGGAATTTTCGACCAACAACTACGCCAACGAGCTGGCCGATAACGGCTGGCGCAGCTTCCTGTGGGCGGCCCGCCAGAACAAGCTGGATTACCGCCAGTTCTACGCCACCCGGCCGGACGAGGAAGTCCTTGCCGACCTGAAGCGCCTGTCCGGTCATGACAAGGTGACGGCGACCCATGAGCCGGTGCTCAAGGCCGCCTACAAATCGACCTTCCCCGGCGGCAAGCAGCCCAATGTCGTGGTCGTCATGATGGAAAGCATGTCGGCCGAGTACATGGCGACGTTCGGCAATACCGAGAACCTGACGCCCAACCTCGACCGCCTGGCCGGCGAGGGCATGCTGTTCACCCATCTCTATGCCGCCGGTACCCGCACCGTGCGCGGCCTGGAAGCGCTCTCCGCCGCGCTGCCGCCGCTGCCCGGCAAGTCGGTGGTGCGCTGGCCCAACATCACCAACCTCAACACGCTCGGCGCCACCCTGGCGGCACGGGGCTGGGCGCCGCATTTCCTCTACGGCGGCTACGGCATGTTCGACAACATGAACGGCTTCTTTGGTGCCCAGGGTTACAAGGTGACCGACCGCACCAACTTCCAGGATGGCCTGGTCAAGTTCGAGAACATCTGGGGCGTTGCCGACGAGCACCTGTTCGACCAGGTGCTGATCGACATGGACAAGGATGCCGCCGCCGGCAAGCCGTTCTACGCCCACATCATGACCGCCTCGAACCACATCCCCTTCACCTATCCGGACGGTCGCATCGACATTCCGTCGCCGGGCAAGCGGGCCGGCGGCGTCAAGTACGCCGACTACACGGTCGGCCGCTTCATCGAGATGGCCAAAGAGAAGCCCTGGTTCGACAACACCATCTTCCTGTTCGTCGCCGACCATTGCGCCAGCAGTTCCGGCAAGGCCAAGATTCCGGTGCATCGCTACCATATCCCGGCCATCGTCTATGCCCCGAAGCTGATCAAGCCGCAGCGCATCGACATCCAGTCGAGCCAGATCGACCTGGTGCCGACCCTGCTCGCCATGCTCGGCCTGGAAGGCGACGATCATTTCATTGGCCGCAACATCCTGAAGATGGCCCCGGAAGACGGCCGTGCCTTGCTGTCGACCTACCAGAACCTGGGTTACCTCAAGGGCGACGTGATGACCGTGCTGCAGCCCAAGCGCAAGATCGAGACCTTCCGGATCAGTGCCGATGGCAAGGACGCGCAGCCGATGCCGACCGATCCCAAGCTGGCCGAAGAAGCCATCGCCTACTTCCAGGGCGCGGCGGTGCTGATGCAGCAGCACGGCAGCAGCGGCCCGGCCGCCCAGACGACCCGCCCCTAAGCGGCGGGGTGGGCGGGGAAGCTGACCCGGAGCAGCGCCCCGCCCAGTTTTTCCGAATGCAGCGCGACGACGCTGCCGCCGTGCTGGCGGGCGACTTCGCGCACGATGGCGAGGCCGAGGCCGTTGCCGTCGCTGAGGCTGCCGGCCGGCTGGTAGAAGCGCTCGAAGACCCGTTCGCGTTCTTCGGCGGCAATGCCGGGGCCGCTGTCTTCGACGCACAGCCAGGCATGCGCGTTGTCTTCGCCGCAACTCACCGTCACTGTGCCGCCGCGCGGCGTGTGGCGTAGCGCGTTGTTGATCAGGTTGGCGAGCAGCTCTTCGAGCAACAGACCGTTGCCGCGCACAAAGGCGGGCGCCAGTTCGAAGCCGAGATCGATCTGCCGGCCGAAGGCAGAGGGCAGCCAGCTCTCCGCCACTTTCTGCACCACCGCTTCCAGCGAGACTTCCGGCTGGGTTTGCGACAGCGTCGGTTCGGCGCGGGCCAGCGACAGCATCTGGGCGACCAGGTGCGACAGGCGATGCGCCGCGGCCAGCACGCCTTCGAGCTGCTGGCGGGTCTCCGGGGTCGATCCGTTGAGGCTGGCCTCGACCTGCGCCTGCAGGGCGGCAATCGGCGTGCGCAACTGGTGCGCCGCATCGGAGACGAAGTTGCGCTGGCTGCTCAGCGAGCGCGCCAGGCGCTGCAGCAGTTCGTTGATTTCGGTGACCACCGGCTGGATTTCTTCCGGCACGTCGACCCGTACCGGGCTGAGGTCGGCCTGCGAGCGGCCGGCCAGTTCGCTGCGCAGTTCGGCCAGCGGCTTGAGGCCGGAACGCACGCCAAACCAGACGACGCTGATGCTGACCAGGGTCAGCAGCAGTTCCGGCAACAGCATGCCGAGGATGATTTCGCGGATCAGCGCATTGCGCTTGACCAGGGTTTCGCCGGCCAGCACGGTGAGGACTTCCGATTCGAGCGCCACCTGCATGGCGGCGACCCTTACCGGTTGGCCACGCAGCACGCCGTCGTAGTAAAAGCGCGGCTCGCCGCTGGAGACGCGGTGGGCGTCGGCCGGCGGCAAGGGGAGTTCCGGCTCGCCGTCGAGCACTTCCTGGTGCGAGCCGCGCACGGCGTAGAAAACGCGGTCGAACTTGTCGGTGAGCAGCACGGCGCGGGCCTGCGGCGTCAGCGGCAGCAACGGCTTGCCATCGACCACCCGCAACTGGTCGGCAATCGCCAGCATGGTGTCGTAGAGGGCCCGGTCGTAGGCCTTGGTGGCGCTGCGCCAGGCCACCCAATAGGCGGTGGCGGCACCGGCCAGGAGCAGCACCAGCATGGCCGGCAGCAGCCGGCGCAGCAACTGGATGCGCAGGCTAGCCGGCTTCATTGCCGTCTTCGGGTTTTTCCAGGTAATAGCCGAGGCCGCGCACGGTGCGGATGGTGACGCCGGCCGGTTCGAGCTTGCTGCGCAGGCGCGAGATGAATTTCTCGATGGCGTTGGGGGTGATTTCCTCTTCCCAGCTGTACAGCGCCTGCATGAACTGTTCTTTGTTGACGATGCGGTTGACCCGGCTGGCCAGGAATTCCAGGGCCGCCCATTCGCGCGCCGTCAGTTCGAGCGCATTGCCGCCCAGCCAGGCCCGCTTGCCGACCGTGTCCAGTTCCAGTCGGCCCAGCGTGATGAAGGGTTCGGGGGCGGTCTGGCCACGCCGGATCAGCGCCCGGACGCGAGCTTCCAGTTCGACCAGGGCGACCGGCTTGACGACGTAGTCGTCGGCACCGAGGTCGAGCAGGCGGACGCGCTCCTCAATTGCCAGGCGGGCCGAGAGAATCAATACCGGCGTCCGTTGCTTGCGGGCGCGCAGACGTTGCAGCACGGCGCTGCCATCGAGTTCGGGCAGGCCGAGGTCGAGAATGGTCAGGTCGAAGGTCTCATTTTCCAGCCAGCGGTCGGCGGTCTTGCCGTCGCCGGCGACTTCGACGACATAGCCCGATTGCCGCAGCGAGCGGGCCAGCCCATCGGCCAGCAGGGCGTCGTCTTCGACGAGGAGAATGCGCATGGGGGTGTCAGTCATTGGTCAGCGGAACTTCATACGATACCACTCCCTAACGAGTGCTTGTTTGATGCGATCCCTTCTTCTTTCCCTTGTTCTGGTCTGGTCGCTTGCTTCGGCGCAAGGGGAGGTCGTGCTTTCACTGGTGGAAGCGAAGTCCCTGTGGCAGCAACACAGTCGCGAATTGCGCCTGGCCGGCGCGGCGCTGGGTGGGGCGGCGGCCGACGTCAAGGTGGCTGGGCAGATTCCCAATCCCGACGTTTCGCTCAATACCCTGTCGATCAGCCCGTGGTCGGGTTATGGCAGCGGTGGCTGGAAGGACAAGAAAATGGATACCGCGCTGCGTCTCGATCAATTGATCGAGCGTGGCGGCAAGCGCGATTTGCGGGTGAAGGGCGCCGAGGCGCGGCTCGATGCCGCCCGTTTCGATTTCGACGATGCCGCCCGTCAGCAACTGGGTGTCTTGCGCTACGCCTATTACAACCTGCGCCTGGCCCAGGAGAAGTTCAAGCTGGCCCGCGAGGCCGCCGAGTTGTACGGCAAGAGTACCGAGGCCGGTCGCTTGCGCCAGAAGGCCGGCGATATCGCGCCGGTGGATCTCTCGCGGTTGCAGATCGACCAGGCGCGGGCCGACAGCGATGCCCGCCTGGCCCGCAGCGAGCTGGAACAGGCGCAGGTGGCCCTGGCCTACCTGATCGGGCGCGAAAGCGACGCGGCACAGCTGGTGGCCGGCGATGCCTGGCCGGCACTGGCGGAACCGGTATTGAACCAGGCGCCGCTCGAGCAGCGCCCCGACCTGGAAGCGGCCCGGCGCCGCCTTGCCGCCGCCGAGGCCGACCGCGATCTGGCCAAGGCCAAGCGTCAGCGCGATGTGACGGTCGGCGTCCAGTACGAGCACAACCTGCAGAACGCCCCGACCAACAGCTATGGCTTCGGCGTCAGCGTGCCGCTCTTCATCTGGCATGAGTACGAGGGCGATATCGCCCGCGCCGAAGCCGATCTCGACGCCGCCCGCCTGCAGTACGAACAGGCTCAAGCCCAGGCTGTCGGCCAGGTCGCCCAGGCCCGCAACGCGCTGCTTTCGGCGCGCGATCGTTACCAGCGGCTGGAAGGCGGCCTGTTGGCCGATGCCGAGCGGGTCGCCAAGGCGGCCGAATTTGCCTACAGCAAAGGCGCGATGGGGCTGATGGACCTGCTCGACGCCCGGCGCACCCTGCGCCAGATCCAGATCGAGGCGGCCAGCGCGCGCGCCGATTACGCCAAGGCTTTGTCGGATTGGCAGATCCAGTCCGAATTCAGGAAACTCAAATGAAGCAGAATCTGATCCTCATCTCCCTGCTGCTGGCCCTGGCTGGTTGCTCCGGCGAGCCGGAGGCGCCCAAGGAGGTCAGCATCAAGGCCGACGGCGAGCGGGTCACGCTCAGCGAGCCGGACAAGGCCACCTTCCTCAAGGTGGCGCCGGTCGAGGCCGATCGCGGCGGCTGGCAGCGCCTGCCGGGACGACTGGTCTGGAACGAGGACAAGACCGTGCGCGTCTTTCCGCAACTGGGCGGACGGGTGCAGTCGATCGCGGTCGATGTCGGTGCCGTGGTCAAGACGGCGCAAGCCCTGGCGGCGCTGAGTTCGCCGGATTACGGCCAGGCCGAGGCGGATGCCTACAAGGCCAAGGCCGAGGCCCAGGTGGCAACGCAGGCGCTGGAGCGTAACCGGCAGTTGCGCGAGGCCGGGGTGATCGCCGAGAAGGACTGGCAGCAGGCCGAGGCCGCCGCCATCGGGGCCCGGGCCGAGGCCGAGCGGGCCAGCCGCCGCCTGGCCGGACTGGGCGGCACGGCGGCAGGCGGCAAGGGCGGCAGCTATGTGCTGCGCAGCCCGTTGACCGGTGTCGTCGTCGAGCGCAACCTGAATCCGGGCATGGAGTTTCGCCCGGAGCAGGCGGCGACGCCGCTGTTCGTGGTTACCGATCCGACCAGCCTGTGGCTCCAGGTCGATGCCGCCGAGGCCGACCTGGCCAGCCTGAAGCCGGGCGAGCCCTTGCTGATCGAGAGCAAGCAGTATCCCGGCGAGCGTTTCAAGGGCGTCATCCGTCATGTTGCCGATTTCGTCGACCCGGTCAGCCGGACGATCAAGGTGCGCGGCGAGGTGCCGAATGCCGACCGCCGCCTGAAGGGCGAGATGTTCGTCAATGCGCTGGTCGAACTGCCGGCCAGCGATGCCTTGCGGGTGCCGGCAGCGGCCGTCTTCCTGCTCGGCGACAAGCGCTACGTTTTCGTCAAGGAGGGACCGGGACGCTATCGCCGGCAGGGCGTCGAGGCCGGCGCCGAGCGCGACGGGCTGATCGACGTGCGGCAAGGCGTCAAGGCCGGTGACAAGGTGGTGGTCGAAGGCAACCTGCACCTGCTCAAGTTCTTCAAACCTGCCAGCGGTGCCGGGCAGCAGGCGGCTAAATGATCAAGCGCATCGTCCATTTCGCGCTCAACCAGCCGCTCTTCGTCGTTCTCGGGCTGGTGCTGTTCATCGGCGTCGGCATCACTGCTTTCAAGAATCTGCCGATCGAAGCCTTTCCCGATGTCACCGATACCCAGGTGACGGTCATTTCGCTTTACCCCGGCCGGGCGCCGGAAGAGGTCGAGAAGCAGGTCACCATCCCGCTTGAAATCGCCCTTTCCGGTGTGCCGAATTCGATCCGGATGTTCTCGCACACGCAGTTCGGGCTGTCCTTCATCGTCGTCACCTTCGACGAAAAGCCGAGCCTGTTCATGGCCCGGCAGCTGGTCGAGGAACGCTTGCGCGGCCTCGATTTGCCGCCCGGCGTCGAGCCCGAACTGGCGCCGCCGGCGACGGCCACCGGGGAAATCTATCGTTACCGCATCGAGGCGCCCGGCCTGAAGCCGAGCGAAGTCCGCGCCATCCAGGACTGGACGGTGGCGCGCCAGATCAAGCAGGTGCCGGGGATCGCCGATGTCGTCTCGCTGGGCGGCCCGATCCGCCAGTACGAAGTGCGGCCCAACCTGGCCAAGCTGCGCGACTACAAGCTGACCATCGGCCAGTTGTTCAATGCGCTGCAACGGGCCAATGCCAATGCCGGCGGCGGCTCCGTGGCGCAGGGCCGGCAGCAGTTCCTGATCCGCTCGCTCGGCCTGCTGCGCTCCTCGGCCGACATCGGCCAGGTGGTGGTGGCCGAAAACCACGGGACACCGGTACTGGTGCGCGACCTGGCCGAAGTCGTCGAGTCGCGGGTGCCGGAGCAGGGCATCGTCGGCATCAGCGATGCCAACGGCGACCAGGATGACGTGGTGTCCGGCATCGTGCTGCTGCGCAAGGACGAAAACCCGTCGATGGTGCTGGAGGCGCTGAAGGCCAAGGTCGAGACGCTGAACAACGGGGCTTTGCCACCCGGCGTCAGGATCGTACCTTTCTACGACCGTTCCTGGCTGATCAGCAAGACGCTGAAAACGGTGTTCATGAACCTGCTCGAAGGGGCCTTGCTGGTGACCTTCGTGCTCTACCTCTTCCTGGCCGACTTGCGGGCGGCCGGTATCGTCGCCTCGATCATCCCGCTCGCCCTGCTCGGTACCTTCATCGGCCTGTCGGCGGTGGGCATTCCGGCCAACCTGCTGTCGCTGGGGGCGATGGACTTCGGGATCATCGTCGATGGGGCGGTGATCGTCATCGAGAACATCTTCCGCCGCCTGGGCGAAGCCAAGCGCGACGACGACCATCGACCGCAGTCGCGCACCATCCAGGAGGCGGTGATGGAGATCGGGCGGCCGACCGTGTTCTCGATGATCATCATCATGGTTGCCCACCTGCCGATCTTCACCATGCAGCGCCACGAGGGGAAGATCTTCGCGCCGATGGCCTATTCGGTGGTGGCGGCGCTGATTACCTCGCTGATCCTGTCGCTGACGCTGGTTCCCTTCCTCTCCAAGATCGCTTTCCGCAAGAACGTGCCGCATGAGGAAACCAAGCTGATGCACTGGTTCATGGATCGCTACGAGCCGGCACTCAAGTGGGTGTTGTCCCATACCCGGCGCGTGCTGGCGATCGCGCTCGGCGCCCTGGCGATCACGGCGGTGCTGGTGCCGCAGTTGGGCACCGAGTTCCTGCCCGAACTGAACGAAGGCTCGATCTGGATCAACATCACTTTGCCGACCTCGGTGTCGGTCGATGAAGCGAAAAGCGAGTTGCGCAAGCTGCGCCGCGTCATCGCCGACTTCCCGGAGGTCAATGCGGTGATTTCCAAGGGGGGGCGGCCCGAGGACGGCACCGATCCGAAGAACATCAACATGACCGAGATGCTGGTCGACCTCAAGCCGGACAGCCAGTGGCGCAAGGGCTTGAACAAGGAGCAGCTGGTGCGCGACATGGAGGACAAGCTGAACGACATGCCGGGTATCGAGCCCAGTTTCAGCCAGCCGGTACGCGACCAGATTCTCGAATCGATTTCGCAGATCGACGGCCAGATCGTCATCAAGATTTTTGGCGACGATACGGCAACCCTCAAAGTCACCGCCAACCAGTTGCTCGACCGGATCGGCAAGGTGCCGGGCGTGGTGCGCGCCTTTATCGACCGCGACGGCGATCTGCCGCAGTACCGGCTGGAAATCGATCGTGCCGCCGCCGCCCGCTACGGCCTGAACGTGATGGATGTGCAGGACGTGGTCGAAACGGCGTTGGCCGGCAAGGCGGCCACCGAACTGTGGGAGGGCGACCGCCACTTCAGCGTCGTCGTGCGTCTCGACGAGGCCTCGCGCCAGCTCGACCGGTTGAAGGACATCCTGATCCCGACCCCGGCCGGAGCACAGGTGCCGCTGGCCAGCCTGGTCGACTTCAAGCTCGGCAGCGGTGCGATGAACATTGCCCGCGAGTCGGGGCAGCGGGTGGTCGCCATCGGCGTCTTCATCCGCGACCGCGACATGGGTAGCGTCGCCGCCGACATGCAGAACAATGCCAAGGATCTCACGTTGCCGCAGGGCTACTCGATCACCTGGTCCGGCGAGTTCGAAAACCAGGAGCGGGCGATGAAGCGCCTGATGCTGGTGGTGCCGCTCTCCATCCTGCTCATTTTCCTGCTGCTCTTCGATGCCTTCGAATCCTTCCGCGATGCGCTGATCATCATCTGCAACATTCCCTTCGCGCTGATCGGCGGCATCTTCGCGTTGCTGCTCACCGGCATCCCGCTTTCCGTCTCGGCGGCGATCGGCTTCATTGCGCTGTTCGGGCAGGCGGTGTTGAACGGCGTGGTCATGGTCAGCTACATCAACCAGCTCAAGAAGCAGGGGCTGGACGCTTACCAGTCGGTCTTCCAGGGCGCCTTGTCGCGCTTGCGCACGGTGCTGATGACGGCGCTGCTCGCCATGCTCGGCCTGGTGCCGATGGCGCTGTCGCATGGCATCGGCTCGGAAACCCAGCGGCCGTTGGCGCTGGTCGTCATCGGCGGCCTGATCTCGGCGACGATCCTCACCTTGTTCGTGCTGCCGGCGCTGTACCACTTCGTGGCCACCCATCCGCGGCTGGCCAAGGCCTTGCATTGAGCGGACGGATGCGGCTTCATCAACTGGCCGCCTGCGTCGTCCTGTGCGCGCTGTGGCTCGGCCTGGCTGCTGCCGCCGAGCGCACGCCGGCGCTCGACCCGGACGAGGTCCAGGTCGACTATCGCGACGGTCGCTACACCGCCGGCTTCATGCTGCGCGTTCCCGTTACATCCAGTGTGGCGCAGGAGGTGCTGACCGATTTCGAGCATATGGCTGAGTTCGTGCCCAATTTGTCGAGCAGCACGGTGCTGGCCAGGACGGGCAACGTGTATCGGGTGGCTCAACGCGGCGTCGCCAATGTCGGGCCGTTCAGCTTCAGCTTCGTGTCGGAGCGGCGGATCGAACTGCGGCCCGATGGTCGCATCCTGGCGCAGGCGATATCCGGCTCGGCCAAATCGATGCGCAGCGAAATGCGGATACAAGGCGAAGGGCAAGGCACTCGCCTGGACTATCGGGTCGAGATGGAGCCCGAACAGTGGATTCCCTCGGGCTTGGGCATCAATTTGCTACGGCATGAACTGGCCGAGCAGTTTTCTGCCGTGGTGCGGGAGATGGAACGGCGCCAGCGCTTGAAAACCGCGCGCTGAAAAAAAGCCCGCCAGCGGCGGGCCCAATACTGCCTGGAGGAGTTGCATGCTTGATGCTGCGCCAATCGGCTGACCGGCATCTGACCAAAGGGGGGCGGTGCAAGCCCTCGCGTCGCCTCAGACGAACAGAATGCAGGTCCAGATGGCGGCCGCATTGACCAGGCTGAGCAGTACGGCGGCGCTGCCCATGTCCTTGGCCCGCTTGGCCAGTTCGTGCTTCTCCGGCGAGGCTTTGTCGACCACGGCTTCGACGGCCGAATTGAGGATTTCGACGATCAGGATAAGGATGATGCTGCCGATCAGCAGGGCGCGTTCGGGGCCGGTTTTGCCGAGGTAGAGGGCAAGGGGCAGGGCGACGATGGCGAGCAGCACTTCCTCGCGGAAGGCGGCTTCGTTCGTCCAGGCGGCGCCGAGGCCGTCGCGGGAGTAGCCCAGCGCATTCCACAGGCGAACCAGGCCCTTTTTGCCCTTGAAGGCGGCGGCGTCGTTCATTTCTTTCTTTCCAGCAGGGGTTTCAGGAAGCGGCCGGTGTGGCTGGCCTTGCACTTGGCGACAGTCTCCGGCGTGCCGGCGACCAGGATGCGGCCGCCGCCGTCGCCGCCTTCGGGGCCGAGGTCGACCAGCCAGTCGGCGGTCTTGATGACATCGAGGTTGTGCTCGATGACGACGATGGTGTTGCCGTGGTCGGCCAGGCGTTGCAGCACGGCGAGCAGCATCTCGATATCCTGGAAGTGCAGGCCGGTGGTCGGCTCGTCGAGGATGTACAGCGTGCGGCCGGTATCGCGCTTGGAGAGTTCGAGGGCCAGCTTGACGCGCTGTGCTTCGCCGCCGGAGAGCGTGGTGGCGCTCTGGCCGAGGGTGATGTAGCTGAGGCCGACATCGACCAGGGTTTGCAGCTTGCGGGCGACGACCGGCACGGCATCGAAGAACTCGCGGGCCTGCTCGACCGTCATGCCGAGGATGTCGTGAATGGTCTTGCCCTTGTAGTTGATCTCCAGCGTTTCGCGGTTGTAGCGCTTGCCGTGGCAGACGTCGCAGGGGACGTAGATGTCGGGCAGGAAGTGCATTTCGACCTTGATCATGCCGTCGCCCTGGCAGGCTTCGCAGCGGCCGCCCTTGACGTTGAAGCTGAAGCGGCCGGGACCGTAGCCGCGCACGCGCGATTCCGGGACCTGGGCGAACAGTTCGCGGATCGGCGTCAGCAGACCGGTATAGGTCGCCGGGTTGGAACGCGGCGTACGGCCGATCGGCGATTGGTCGACGTTGATCACCTTGTCGAACAGGTCGAGGCCGACGATTTCCTTGTGCGGCGCCGGTTCGCTGGTCGAACCGTAGAGATGCTTGGCGGCCGCGGCGTAGAGCGTGTCGTTGATCAGCGTCGATTTACCCGAGCCGGAAACGCCAGTGATGCAGGTGAACAGGCCGCCGGGGATTTCCAGCGTGACGTCCTTGAGGTTGTTGCCATAGGCGCCGACCACCTTGAGCAGCTTGTCCGGATTCTGGACCCGGCGCTGTTTCGGGGCGCTGATCGATTTGCGGCCGGAGAGGTAATCGCCGGTCATCGAGGCCGGGTTGGCGGTGACCTGGGCCGGTGTCCCTTCGGCGACGATGGCGCCGCCATGCACGCCGGCACCGGGGCCGATATCGACCACGTAGTCGGCGGCGCGGATGGCGTCTTCGTCATGCTCGACGACCACCACGGTGTTGCCCATGTCGCGCAGGTTCTTCAGTGTCTGCAGCAGACGGTCGTTGTCGCGCTGGTGCAGGCCGATCGACGGTTCGTCCAGCACGTACATGACGCCGGTCAGGCCGGAACCGATCTGCGAGGCCAGCCGGATGCGCTGCGCTTCGCCGCCGGACAACGTCTCGGCCGAGCGCTCCAGGCACAGGTAGTCGAGGCCGACGTTGATCAGGAAAGAGAGGCGGGCGGTGATTTCCTTGAGGATCTTGTCCGCCACCTGCGCCTTGTGGCCGGTAAGGGTCAGGCAATTGAAATAGTTGCGGGCGTCGCCCAGCGGCAGGCGGCTGATCTCGTGCAGCGTCTTCTCGCCGACCTTGACGTGGCGGGCTTCGACGCGCAGCCGGGTGCCGGCGCAATGCGGGCAGGTGGTATTGCTGATGAACTTGGAGAGCTCCTCGCGCACCATCTGCGAATCGGTCTCCTTGTAGCGCCGTTCGAGGTTGTTGATGACGCCCTCGAAGCTGTGCTCGCGCAGCACCAGCCGGCCGCGTTCGTTGGCGTACTGGAAGGGCAGTACGTCGCGCCCGGAGCCGAACAGCAGCACCTTCTGCACGTCTTCGGGCAGGGTGTTGTAGGGGGCATCGACGCTGAAGCCGAAATGGCCGGCCAGCGAAGTCATCATCTGGAAGTAGAACTGGTTCTTCTTGTCCCAGCCGCGGATCGCGCCGGCGGCCAGCGACAGCGCCGGATTGACCACCACCCGCTTGGGGTCGAAGAACTGGATGACGCCCAAGCCTTCGCACTTCGGGCAGGAGCCCATCGGGTTGTTGAAGGAGAACAGTCGCGGTTCGAGTTCCTGCAGCGCGAATGAGCAGACCGGGCAGGCGAACTTGGCGGAGAACATGTGCTCCTTCTCGCTATCCATCTCCAGCGCAATCGCCCGCCCGTCGGCGTGGCGCAGTGCCGTCTCGAAGGATTCGGCCAGGCGTTGCCGCATGTCGTCGCGTACCTTGAGGCGGTCGACCACGACATCGACGTTGTGCTTTTGCGACTTGGCCAGCTTCGGCACATCGTCGATCTCATAGACCGTGCCATCGACCCGGACGCGGGCAAAGCCCTGGGCGCGCAGTTCGGTGAACAGGTCGAGCTGCTCGCCCTTGCGATTGGCCACCACCGGCGCCAGGATCATCAGCTTGGTCTCGGCGGGCAGGGCGAGCACGGTATCGACCATCTGCGACACCGTCTGCGCTTCGAGCGGCAGGCCGTGGTCCGGGCAATACGGCGTGCCGGCGCGGGCGAAGAGCAGGCGCAGGTAGTCGTGGATTTCGGTGACGGTGCCAACCGTCGACCGGGGGTTGTGCGAGGTGGCCTTCTGTTCGATGGAAATCGCCGGGCTCAGGCCTTCGATCAGGTCGACGTCGGGCTTCTCCATCAACTGCAGGAACTGCCGGGCATAGGCCGACAGCGATTCGACGTAGCGGCGCTGGCCTTCGGCATAGAGCGTGTCGAAGGCGAGGGAGGACTTGCCCGAGCCGGAAAGCCCGGTGATCACGATCAATTGGTCGCGCGGCAGGTCGAGATTGATGTTCTTGAGATTGTGCGTGCGCGCGCCGCGAATGCGGATGGTTTCCATCGCTGTTCTGCTCGGGATTGGGAAAGGCGAAACTATACGCAAAACCCGGGGCGTCTAGGGGTGCTTGCGCACATGCCAAGCCGGAAGGTTTGCCGGGCGATGAGGGATGCCCTGGCGGGCCATCGCATGGGGCATGCCGCGATGCCCGGGGTCGAAAGCGTGGGCCGGAGGGCTTCGGTTTTCGCCGAAAGCCGCTTCCGGGGTGCGCGTTCTTATTCTTTGACTTTGGTGGCAGGCTTCCGGCCGGGGGCGGCCGGTGGGAAATAGCCAAAGATGCGGCATTGGATGGCTTCGAACGGCTGGCCGTTCTTGAAGCTGGTCACCGTGCAGCGGGAAATCTCACCTTGGGATGAAAGCTGGGAAATGGATATGCGTACCTGTTCCAGTTCGATTCCCGTCGCCGAAGCGATTTCTGAATCGAGCAACTGGCCGTGTTTCTTGAGATACTCAAAAACCTGGGCTGTATGCATCAGGGTTCCTTTACTAATTGGGGCTGGTATGGCGAATACTTGAGTACTGGGTGCGCTACCGAATACGAAACGAGAATTGCACTTCTTGACTCAATGCAATCAATCCGAAGTGGTGCTTCCGGAAAATGCAAGCCAATCGACGATTATATCTCAAAAGTCTTAATTTTCAACTATCTGGCGGAGAAAAATTGCCGTTTGGACGGCCTGCTCCCGGCGTCGGGGATGGCTGTCCCGTGTGTATTCCCGCTCACCAACCGATTTGCCGGCAAGCTCGGGCGTTAAACGGAGCGGGTGCCGTGCGCCGGTCGGCAAGGCTTAGAATGCCGGCGATGCATTTCCCGGAAAAATCGTTCGAACGACGGGGGCTGGCTTGGTCGATCGTCGGATCACTGGCGGTCCACGCCTGCGTCTTGCTGCTGCCGCACCATCCTCCAGAGGGCGATGCCAGGGCGGTACCTCGCCTGGAGGCGCGCCTCGGGCCTTCGCAGGTGGTGTCCGAGCGGCCGTCATCGCCCCGTTCGCCGCCTGCTTCTGCACGCCCGAAGCGTGGGCGGGGCGTTTCCTCGTCGCGTTTGGTGGCCGCCGTCCGGTCGCCGGCGCCGACCTGGAGCGTGGCCGAAAAGGCCGAGATGGACGGGTTTCTTGACGAATTGGCGAAGCAGTCGGAACGCGCCACAAAGCCGACGCTGGCCGAGCGGTCGATGGCCATGGCAAAGGAAGCCGGCCGCCAGATGGCGCGTCAGGATGCCGAAAACGGAACGATGCTGGAGCTTCGCCCGAATGCGCCGCCGGTCAATCCCTTCAGCCTGGAAATGTATCTGGATGCGATGATTCGGCGCCTCAACCGCAGTGCCGGTTTTGCCCGCAATGACCCGCGTGCCCGGGGCGTGCGCGCCGCTGCCGTGCAGTTTCGATTGAATCCGGATGGCAGCCTGAAATCCTTTGTGGTGCTCAATGCGGCGGATCAGGCTGGAGAAATCGCTTTCATCAAGGCCGTCATCGAGCAATCGGTGCCGTTCTCGCCTTTTCCTCCCGATATCGACCGGGCGGCACGCTCGCTCGGGGTGACGATTTGCATTCGCCCGGGCTGGGGCGATGCCGGGATGGGGTTTTCACGTACGGACGGCCGCGCTTGCTGAGCCTCTTTCTCCGTGGGCGGCGCTGGCGCGAAGTCAGTCCTTGAAAGCCTTGTGGCAATTGCGGCAACTGTCGTGGACGGCTTCGTAAGCGGTTTTGACCTT
Source organism: Azonexus sp. (assembly GCA_036726285.1). GTDB lineage: Bacteria > Pseudomonadota > Gammaproteobacteria > Burkholderiales > Rhodocyclaceae > Azonexus. The sequence goes on along the minus strand of DAIMCQ010000012.1, from coordinate 4,217 downwards.
TGCCGCGTCGCGACTTTCCGTTGCGACGAGCAGCGCGGCGGTTGCCTGGGTAAAGTCCTGGCGGGCTTTGTCGAAGCGTTCCGGTTCGCTCCACACCGCCGCTTTGGCGCGGGTAGGCGGATAATTGGTGTCAGCCGCGAAATACCGCCATGGCCCATTCGACAGTTCCGCCAATTGCTTGGCCTGCTCGACGAATTTGTCGGCATCGTAACGATCGTTGCGGAGCTGGACCCCCATCGGCTCGAATGCCTTCAAGATCTTGCCGAAGGCGGCCCGGCGATGGGCGACCGGTTGGCCCGGGCGGGTGTCTTCGGGTTCGCCGCAGCTTGCCAGGGCGAGCGGAAGCAGCAGGGCAAACAGCAGGTTGAAGCGTGGCATCGGTCGATCCGGGGATTTGAAGGTGAGGGATTATCGGCTATCTTGCGCCCACTGTGCAGCGGCGTTCGCGCTCTGGCGATACGACTTGGCGCCGGCTGGTTGTAAAATGCCCAGGTTTGTTTGAATGGCTGTCGTGCTTTACGTTGTTCGTCCCGGGGGGCGATGGCACGATGCTTCCACTTATTAGAGACGATCATTTCCGGCATGCGGCCTTTGTGCCGTCATGCCAAGGATAAAAGTATGTCCAATGCCATCACCTTCAAGATTCTCGAAGATATTGCCAAGGATCTGTCCGGCAACGAGATCACGTTCCCGACCTTCCTCGACATTACTTTCCAGGTGCGTTCCGCGCTGAAGGATCCCAATCTCAGTGTCGAGCAGCTGGCCAAGCTGGTTGGGGCCGAGCCGTTGATGAGCGCCAAGATCATCCGGATGTCGAATTCGGTGGCGCTCAATCCGTCCGGGCGGGAAATCGCCGACGTCAAGAATGCCATCGTGCGCGTCGGCATGGAGGCGGTGCGTACCGTTTCCTTTGCCGTGGCCATGGAGCAATTGCTCAAGTCGAAGCAGATGCAGGCTTTCGAGGGGATTTCGAAGAAACTGTGGGAGCACACCTCGCATGTCGCGGCGCTGTGCCGCGTGCTGGCCCGCAAGGTGGCCAAGATCAACGGCGACGAAGCGATGTTTGCCGGCCTGGTCCATGACCTCGGCGTTTTTTACCTGATGTCGCGCGCCGCCAATTTCCCCGAACTGGTCAATGACAAGCACGAGTTGCATGCCTTGCTGGTCGGCTGGCACGACAATATCGGCCACGCCCTGCTGTCGGCGCTCGGCCAGCCGGAGTCGGTGCTGAACGCCGTGCAGGAGCACGAGACCGGGCGCGAGATCAGCGAGATCAAGAACCTGTCGGATGTGCTCTACGTCGCCAACAAGATCGCCAATCGCACGTCCAGTTGGCGTGACCCGGAATTCGGCGAGGTGGTCGATACCTCGATGCTGGACGAGATTTTCGATTCGGATACCTTGGCCGAAATCATCGCCGAGTCCGAAGAAGAGGTGCAGTCGTTGAAGGCGGCCCTGGGTGGTTAAGCCGTTCTCTGGCTGGGGGCGGACAGCCAATGCGATGTCCGCTGAAGTGGCGAAGCCGGCCGGAAAGCAGGGGAAGCAATGAGTCACCAGGACCAGGCCGGAGAATTGTCCGGAAAGCGCCTTGCCGTATTGGCCTTGGCTGCCCTCGGGGTGGTCTATGGCGACATCGGCACCAGTCCGTTGTACGCCATGAAAGAAGTGTTTGCCGGGAATCATCCGATCCCGGTGACCGAGGCCAATATCTTCGGTAGCCTGTCCTTGTTTTTCTGGGCGTTGCTGATCATTGTTTCGGTCAAGTACGTCATCTTCATCATGCGGGCCGACAATCGCGGCGAGGGCGGCATCATGGCGATGATCGCGCTGGCCTTGCATGAGGCGCAGGGCAAGCCGCGGCAGATGAAGGCGATCATGATCGTCGGCATCCTCGGCGCCGCGATGTTCTACGGCGACGGCATGGTGACCCCGGCGATGTCGGTGCTCTCGGCGGTCGAAGGGCTGGAGGTGGCGACGCCGGCCTTCAAGCCTTTCGTCATTCCGATCACCATGGTCGTGCTGTTCGGGCTGTTTTTCGTCCAGCGCAGCGGCACAGCCGTCGTCGGCGCCTTCTTCGGGCCGGTCATGGTGATTTGGTTCAGCACGCTGGCGCTGCTCGGCCTGCACAACATCGTCGATCATCCGGCCATCCTGCAGGCGCTCAACCCGCTCTACGGTCTGGAGTTCCTGTTTGCCAACAAGGCGCTGGCGCTAGTGGCGATGGGCAATGTCGTGCTCGCCGTGACCGGGGCCGAGGCGCTCTACGCCGACATGGGGCATTTCGGCCGCAAGCCGATCCAGCGCGCCTGGTTTTCCTTCGTGCTGCCGGCCCTGGTCCTCAATTATTTCGGTCAGGGGGCGCTGATCCTGGTCGAGCCGGAAGCGGCCAAGAACCCCTTCTTCCTGTCGGCGCCGGATTGGGCGCTGTATCCGCTGGTCGGCCTGGCCACGGTGGCGACGGTGATTGCGTCGCAGGCCGTGATTTCGGGGGCCTTCTCGGTGACCCGTCAGGCCATGCAACTCGGCTTCGTGCCGCGCATGGAAGTGCAGCACACCTCCGAGAAGGAGGCCGGGCAGATCTACCTGCCGGCGGTCAACTGGGGCTTGATGCTGGCGGTGATGATCCTCGTGCTCGGTTTCAAGTCTTCGAACAATCTGGCGGCCGCCTACGGCATCGCGGTGACCGGCGACATGGTGATCACCTCCATCCTGGCCAGCGTCGTCGTGGCGCGCACCTGGAAATGGGGCTGGACGCGGGCCATTTTGCTGTTCTCCTGCTTCCTTGCCGTCGAACTGGTTTTCCTTGCCGCCAACATCCTGAAGATTCCCGATGGCGGCTGGTTCCCGCTGGTTGCCGGGATGGTCGTCTTCGTGCTGATGACGACCTGGAAGCGCGGCCGCCAGTTGCTGGCCGACCGCCTCAAGGGCGAGCGTCTCGAACTGTCGCTGTTCCTCGAATCGCTGGCTTCCTCGATGCCGACCCGGGTGGCCGGGACAGCGGTCTTCCTCAATGCCGACCCGCGCGGCGTGCCGCATGCCTTGCTTCACAACCTGATGCACAACAAGGTGCTGCATGAGCGGGTGGTGCTGGTTTCGGTGCAATTCTACGACGTGCCTTTCGTGCCCGACATCGACCGCATCGAAGTCCGGCAACTGAAGGAGAATTTCTGGAGCGTCATCGTCCAGTACGGCTTCAAGGACGATCCGAACATTCCCGGGGCGCTGGCGCTGTGCGGCGATGCCGGCCTGGAGTTCAACTCGCTGGAGACTTCGTACTTCATCGGCCGTGAAACGCTGATTCCGCGCTTGGGCTCGGAAATGGCGTTCTGGCGCGAAAAGATCTTTGTCGCCATGTTCCGTAACGCCGGTTCGGCGACCGCCTTCTTCAAGATTCCGAGCAACCGGGTGGTCGAACTGGGCACGCAGGTCGTCCTCTAGGGCGCGGCGGGCGGCGCTTGAAGCTTTTCGCCCTCTATCTGGTGACGGCGCTGGCCGAGATCGTCGGCTGCTATCTGCCCTATCTCTGCCTGCGCCAGGGCAAGAGCCTGTGGCTCCTGCTGCCGGCGGCGGCGAGCCTGGCCTTGTTCGCCTGGCTGCTGTCGCTGCATCCGACGGCGGCCGGGCGGGTCTATGCGGCGTACGGCGGGGTTTATATCTGCGTCGCCATCGGCTGGCTGTGGGCGGTGGATGGCATCCGGCCGACCGTGTGGGATATGGCCGGTTCGCTGGTGGCGCTGCTTGGCATGACCATCATCATGTTCGGGCCGCGCAGCGCTTGAGGGGTTGAACGGGTAGGATGGCGGGCTTGCCCTTTCCTGCCCTTGTCTTGTGTTTCCTGATTCGATGAATGCTGATTCCACCATGTCGTCGGCCCGGGCCGAGTTTTTCGCCGGTGTGCGGGCCGAGTTGCCGCTGCTGCTTGGCGTTGTCCCGTTTGGCCTGATTTTCGGCGTGCTCGGTTTGGCCGCCGGACTGCCCGGCTGGGCGGTGGTGCTCAGTTCCTCGCTGGTTTTCGGTGGATCGTCGCAGATTGTTTTTGCCCAGTTGTTCGGCGGTGGCGCCCCGGCGCCGGTCATCGTCGCCACGGTCGGCGTGGTCAATCTGCGGCATGCCCTGTACAGCGCGGCGGTGGCGACATACCTCAAGGCCTTGCCGTGGCGGTGGAAGCTGCTGCTGGAGTTGCCGGCGGGGGAGCCCGGTCCGACCTTGGCCGACCA
>DAIMCQ010000011.1:9720-30626 GCA_036726285.1 Azonexus sp. | reverse complement strand
TTAGCCGAGGCTGCGGGACGTGCCATCAACAGCTAATTCCTACAGAGCCTTTTTTTATCGTTCGAGAAAGCGCTCTAACAGCACGTTGAGGAAGCGCCGGCCATGCAGGGTCGGGGCGATGCGCTCCGGGCCGAGATCGAGCAGGCCTTCGCCGGCGGCGGCCTTGAGTTGCGGCAAGATGGTGGCGAGCGGCTGGGCGGTGCGCGCCTCGAACAGGCTGGGGTGAAAGCCGTCGGCCAGGCGCAGTGCGTTCATCAGGAACTCGAAAGGCAGGTCGGCGGCAGCGACCTCGTTCGATTCCTGGATCGGCGAGCCGGCAGCAATATTGTCCAGGTAAGCTTTCGGGTGTTTCCAGCGCATCTGGCGCAGCACGCGGTCATGCAGGGTGAGCTTGGAGTGGGCGCCGGCGCCGATGCCGAGGTAGTCGCCGAAATACCAGTAATTCAGGTTGTGATGACACTGCCGGCCGGAGCGGGCAAAAGCCGAGGTTTCGTAATTGGCGAAGCCGGCTGCGGCAAGCCGGGTTTCGATGGCCTCCTGCATGTCGGCGCAGAGGTCGCCTTCGGGTAATTCCGGCGGGAAGGCGGCAAAGCGCGTGTTCGGCTCCAGCGTCAGTTGATAGCAGGAGAGATGCGCCGGGTTGAAGCCGAGGGCGGTGTCGACGTCGCTCAGCGCCTGTTCCAGGGTCTGGCCGGGCAGGCCGTACATCAGGTCGAGATTGAAGGCGTCGAAATGCTCGCCGGCCAGTTGCGCCGCCCGCCGGGCTTCGGCGGCACCGTGGATGCGGCCCAGCGCCTGGAGATGCGTGTCGTCGAAGCTCTGGATGCCGAGCGACAGGCGATTGACCCCGGCGGCGCGAAAGCCGGCGAACTTGCCGGCTTCGACCGTGCCGGGGTTGGCTTCAAGGGTGATTTCGGCATCCGGGGCGAGCATGGCCAGCGCCCGGAAGGCGGCGATCAGCTCGTCGATCGCCGCCGGAGACAGCAGGCTGGGCGTGCCGCCGCCGAAGAAGACGCTGACCACCGGACGGCCCCAGATCAGCGGCAGGGCCGACTGCAGGTCGGCGATCAGGGCATCGACGTACTGCCGTTCGGGGATCGTCTCGCCGGCCTCGTGCGAGTTGAAGTCGCAGTAGGGGCATTTCTGCACGCACCACGGCACATGGACGTAGAGGGCGAGCGGCGGCGAAACGCGGAATTCCAGATTGCCGGCGGCGGCTTGCGGCGGTGCGGTGAAGATGGGGATGGTACGGGCCATGGGTTGCGGCAGTCGACAAGGTCAGCGGTGAATAATCAAACGGCCCCGACTCGCCTGGGGGGCGAGGGGGCCGGGCTGCGTTTCGACCTAAAGGGCGGGCAGGCGTTCGATCAGTTTCTGCATCGCCTGGCCGCGATGTGAGACGCGGTTCTTGGTCTCGGCGTCGAGTTCGGCGGCGGTCTGGCCGAAGGCCGGCACGAAGAACAGCGGGTCGTAGCCGAAGCCGCCGGCGCCGCGTTGCTCGGCCAGGATCTCACCATGCCATTCGCCTTCGGCGATCAGCGGTTGCGGGTCGTCGGCATGGCGGACCAGCACGATGACCGAGACGAAATGAGCGCGCCGGTCAGTAGCGCTGCCCAGTTCGGCGAACAGCTTGTCGTTGTTGCGGGCATCCGATTTCGGTTCGCCGGCATAGCGCGCCGAGATGACGCCCGGGGCGCCCCCCAGGGCGCTGACACAGAGGCCGGAGTCGTCGGCCAGGGCGGGCAGGCCGGAAAGCTTGGCGGCGTGGCGGGCCTTGGCCAGCGCGTTTTCAACAAAGGTGCAGTGCGGTTCTTCGGCTTCGGGAATGCCGAGGTCGCCCTGGGCGATGACTTCGAAGCCGAGCGGCGCCAGCAGCGCGTTGAGCTCCTTCATCTTCTTGGCGTTGTTGGAGGCGAGGACGAGCTTTTTCATGAGGCGAGGGCGCTTTGCTGGGCAGCGATGAGCTGGCGGATGCCGGCTTCGGCGAGGTCGGTCAGGGTGTTCATCTGGGCCCGGGTGAAGGGCTCGCCCTCGGCCGTGCCCTGCACTTCGACGATGCCGCCGGCGCCGGTCATGACGACATTCATGTCGGTGTCGCAGTTGGAGTCTTCCGGGTAGTCGAGATCGAGCACCGGAGCGCCTTCGAAAATGCCGACCGAGACGGCGGCGACGTGGTCGCGTACCGGGTTGGCCGGCAGCTTGCCGGCGGTGACCAGCTTTTCGCAGGCCTCGTAGAGGGCGACCCAGGCGCCGGTGATCGAGGCGCAACGGGTGCCGCCGTCGGCCTGCAACACGTCGCAGTCGAGGGTGATCTGGCGTTCGCCGAGTGCCTTCAGGTCAACCACGGCGCGCAGGGCGCGGCCGATCAGGCGCTGGATTTCCTGGGTGCGGCCGGTCTGCTTGCCCTTGGCCGCTTCACGGGCGCTGCGCGTGTGCGTCGAGCGGGGCAGCATGCCGTACTCGGCGGTGACCCAGCCCTGGCCTTTGCCGCGCAGGAATGGCGGCACGTTTTCCTCGACCGAGGCATTGCACAGGACGCGGGTGTCGCCCATTTCGATCAGTACCGAGCCTTCGGCGTGGCGGGTGAAATTGCGGGTGATGCGGACGCTGCGGAGTTGGTCCGCCTGGCGTTGGCTGGGGCGCATGGTGTTTCCTTATTTTTTCGGGTTGTACTTGTCGATGGCGTTGCGGATTTCCTCAATCGCCTTTTCGATTTCGTCTTCGGAAAGATCGCTCTTGTAAGCCGGGTTGCGGCCGAATTCTTCAAGACGGGTGGTGATCTCGTCCTGCGACATGGTCTGGGTCGAGATCGAACTGCTGGCATCTTCGACGTAACTGTCTTCCCAGCGCACGGCGACCATCGACAGGTTGTCGCCGTGGACGCCGCCCTTGATCTCGGCACGATCGAGCAGCATCGGCGCCACCTGCAGCAGATTGGCACCTTTCAAGGCCACGGCCATTTGTTCGCCGGTCGTGATGCCCCATAGGCCGTCCGAGCACAGTAGCAAGACGTCGCCATGTTCGAGCGGCGTCTTGCGCGAAAACTCGATTTCCGGCGGGGTCGGGCTGCCCAGGCAACTATAGATCTTGTTGCGGTCCGGATGGTTTTCGGCCTGGGCTTCGGTAATCAGCCCTTCTTCGACCAGTAGTCGGATGCGCGAATGGTCCTTGGTCTGGGTAATCACTTTGCCGGCCCGCATCAGGAACAGTCGCGAGTCGCCGGCGTGCGCCCAGTAGGCGACGTTGTCCTGGACGACGCAGGCGACGCAGGTGGTGCGCGGCGTGTCTTTCAGCTTGTGGCGGGCGGTGTAGTCGAGAATGGCATGGTGGGCATTGGTCATGCTCTTCTGCAGGAAGCGGAAGGGATCGCCGAGCATCGGCTTGGCTTCGCGCTGGAAGGTGTCGGCCAAGGTCTGGATGGCGATCTGGGCCGCGATTTCGCCGTAGTGATGGCCGCCCATCCCATCGGCGACGACCATCAGCAGGGCGTCGCGCGAGTAGCAATAGGTAGTGCGGTCCTCGTTGTTGGCCCGGCCACCGACACGACTTTCCTGATAGATGGTGAATCTCATTGGGGCGGTTTCCTGAATTTGCCGACGAAACGGCCCAGCCAGTGCGGGTCGCGCTTCGGTGTGGGCGGTGTGACGGTTTCGACCAGTGCTTTCTGCAGCGCGAAGACACTTTGCGGCCGGTAAAGGTGGTTGAGATTGAGACACCAGTCGATGATTTCGAGCAGGCGGTCGGAGAACTGGCCATCCCAGCGCATCATGGCCGGTGCCAGGGTGTCCTTTTTCAGCCGTTCGTCGGCTGCCTGCGGCGCACTGCCGGCCAGGCAGGCGTACATCGAGGCGCCGACGCTGTAGATGTCGCTCCACGGCCCGAGGTCCTTACGGGTGCCGTAGTGTTCCGGTGAGGCGAAGCCCGGCGTATACATCGGCTTGAGGATGGGCTGGTCGGTCGCCAGGGTCTGGCGGGCCGCCCCGAAATCGATCAGGACCGGCGTATTGTCGGCGCGCAGGTAGATGTTGGAAGGCTTGAGGTCGAGATGCAGCAGTTTGTGGGCGTGCACCTCGCGCAGGCCGTTGAGCATGCGGGTGAATACGCCGCGAATGAAGCGTTCGGAAATATGGCCTTGGTGCTTCTGGATGAATTCCTGCAGGGTTCGGCCATGCTCATATTCCATCACCATGTAAACGGTGTCGTTGGCGCGGAAGAAGTTGAGCACGCGGATCACGTTCGGGTGCGAGAGGCGGGCCAGGGCGCGGCCTTCTTCGAAGAAACACTTCATGCCGTAGCGGAAAGCGCCTTGGTGCTCCGGGGTGATGACCGGCTTGGTCGAGCCGTTGTTGCGCAGGGCCAGGCTGTTGGGCAGATATTCCTTGATGGCGACCTGGGTGCCTTCCGGATCCGTGGCGAGATAGACAATCGAAAAACCGCCGAGCGAAAGCTGGCGGTCGATTGTGTACTCTTCGAGCGTGTGGCCGTTGGGTAACGGTTGATTGGCTTGTTGCGCCATGGATCTCGCGGTTATGATGCAATTTCAGGCATTTTCGGGCGTGTTGTCCGGCCTGTAAAGCGGAGACTCCCCGATAATGATTTGTAGTATGACTGGTTATGCAGTGAAAACGCGCGATATTGAGCGCGGCACCCTGCAAATTGAATTAAAAAGCGTCAATTCCCGCTACCTCGATTTTCACTTCCGGATCAGTGAAGACTTGCGGGCGCTGGAAATGCCGCTGCGCGAACTGCTCGCCGCCCGCCTGTCGCGCGGCAAGGTGGAATGCCGGCTGTCGTTCAATGCCGCTGCCGCCAAGGCCGAGCAGCTGGAACTCAATGCCGACCTGCTCAATTCGTTGAAGTCGCTCAATACGCAGGTGCGCCAGGCTATGCCAGAGGCTAAGCCGCTGTCGGTGAATGACGTTTTGCGCTGGCCGGGCATGTTCGGCGACCAGTCGATCGATTTTGCCGCCATGGCGCAGCCGGTGCTGGCGCTGGCCCGCGAAGCGCTGGAAGATTTCACCGCCACCCGCGGTCGCGAAGGCGGCAAGCTGGGGACGATGATCATCGAGCGGGTTAATGCCATGCGCGACATCGTGCGGCATGTGGCGCCGCGCATCCCCGAAGCGCAGGCCTTGTTCACCGACAAGCTTCGCCAGCGCCTGGTCGATGCCCTGGGCAATGCCAGCGACGATCGTATCCTGCAGGAAGTGGCGGTGTTCGCGACGCGGATCGATGTTGCCGAAGAACTTAACCGTCTGACTGCCCACCTCGATGAGGTCGAGCGGGTGATCAAGCAGGGCGGCGCCTGCGGCAAGCGGCTCGATTTCCTGATGCAGGAACTCAATCGCGAGGCCAACACGCTCGGCTCCAAGTCGGCGATTACCGAAGTGTCGCAAGCCTCGATGGATCTCAAGCTGCTGATCGAACAAATGCGCGAACAGATCCAGAACCTGGAGTAGGGCGTATGACGGACGATCGGCCAGGACGCGCTGGCCGATCGTCCCGCCTGCAACCGCCGGCCTTGTGCTGGCGGTTTTTTTTTGCGTTAGACTGACCGGCCACGCGGCAAGCTCCGCCTCGCCTGCTGCTGGTTACCCACTTACTCAGGGAGCGGCACGCAATGCCGTTTGTGAAAGCGCGTCTGTCGGCAGTTTCTCCGCATGCTCTGGCTGTCCGCCTGATCTCCGGCTGGCTTCTGGTTGTCGTTTGTGTCGTCGCTCTGGCAGCCCTGTTTCTCCAGACGAGCTTGCACATGCACGAAGAGCGGGCCCGGCTGACGGCGGGGAATTTGTCGCAAGTTCTGGAGCGGGATATATCGACGGCGCTGGAGAAAGTCGATTTGTTGCTGCTTTCGGTTGCGGACGAATTCGAACGGCGGAGCGAACACGGTGCGACCGTCGAATATCGCGACATGGAAAATTTTCTGGCTCGCCTCCATCATCGGCAGGAAAGCGTTCAGTTGCTGAGTGTCGCCAACGCCAGCGGGCTGACCGGAGCCGGGGCCTCGCTGGCCGACCGCGACTATTTTCGCCAGTTGCGCGATAACCCCGGGCTTGGGCTGGTTATTTCGAAGCCCGTGCTCGGCCGGATCAGTGGCAAATGGGGCATCGTCCTGGCCCGCCGCCTGGTCGATGCGCAGGGTGGGTTCGGCGGTGTGGCCTATGCCAGCTTGAGCATCGAGTACTTTGAAAAGCGCTTGGGGAAGCTCAGCCTGGGCAACAAGGGTTCCGTTTCCTGGCGTGATGCCGATCTGGCCGCGGTGGTTCGCCTGCCGCGTCGTCCGGATGTCGCCGATTACGGCGCGACGCAGGTTTCGACGGATTACCGTGCCGCACTGGAGGCGGCGCCGGAAGGCGGCGAGTATGTTTCGGGGGCAACGGCGATCGACGGGGTTCCCCGGTTGCACGCCTATCGCTTCAATCCGACTTATCGTTTCTACGTCAATCTGGGGGTCGCTACCGAGGAATATCGTGCGCCCTGGCTGGTTCAGGTCAAGGCGATGCTGGCCTTGCTGGCGCTCTTCGTATTGCTGACTGGCGGAGGGATCTGGTTGCTGTATCGCAATGCCCGACGCTTGGCCGATCGCGAAAGGACGTTGCACAGCATCTTTGAAACCTCGGATGCCGCCATTTTCATGCTTGATGGCGAGGGGCGGATCAAGCATGCCAATGAGCGTCTGGGAGCCATGATCGGCTGCCCGGTCGATGAGTTGCTGGGCAAGAAATACATGCAGCTGGTGGAGGTGGAGCAGCGCCCTGTCGTTGAAGGGCAAATCCGGCGTCTGATTGCCGGGGAAATTTCCTTCGTTCGATACGAGCGGCAATACACGCGGGCGGATGGGACGCGTTTCTGGGGCTTTGTCTGCAGCCGGTTGTTACTCGATGAAAGCGGTAGCCCCTCCGGCCTGGTCGGCCTGATTACCGATATCGACGAGCAGAAAAAGGCTGCAACCGAGCTCGAAAATTACCGTCAGCATCTCGAAGAACTGGTGCGCGAACGTACGGCGGCTCTCGAGTTTGCCAGAGACGCCGCAGAGGCGGCCAATCGCTCGAAGAGCGCCTTCCTGGCCAATATGAGCCATGAGATACGCACCCCGATGAATGCCATCATCGGTTTCACCCATATGCTCCAGCGCGAGCTGGTGACGCCGGTCCAGGCCGATCGTCTGGGGAAAATCGCCAGTTCGGCGGAACACTTGCTGTCTATCCTTAACGATGTGCTGGATATTTCAAAAATTGAGTCCGGCAAATTGGTCTTGGAAGTCGAAACCTTTCGCGTGGTCGATCTGGTCGAAGGCTTGCTGGCGCTACATGCGGAAAGGGCCGAGGCGAAGGGGCTGGGCTTGAAGGTTTCGACCGGCGCTCTGCCGGCTCTGTTGCGGGGCGATCAGACTCGATTGCTGCAGGCACTGCACAATTATCTCGGGAATGCGATCAAGTTTACTTTCAAGGGCGGAATCACCCTGCGTGCCTCGGTCGTCGAGGAGGATGTCGAGCACTTGACGGCACGCTTTGATGTTATCGATACCGGTATCGGCATTGCGCCGGAAGCGCTCAGCCGACTGTTTGGCGCATTCGAGCAGGCCGACAACTCGACGACGCGCAAATACGGAGGCACGGGGCTGGGATTGGCCATTACTCGTCGTTTGGCCGAGCTGATGGGAGGAGATGCCGGTGTCGATAGCGTGCCCGGTGAGGGGAGCTGCTTCTGGCTGACGGCCCGCTTCGGGAAAGTGGCCGGCGATGGCGCCGCGCTGCAAGCACCGGCGGTACCGCATTTGCCGGAGGCGCTTCTGCGGGCGCGAGCTGCTCAGTATCGCTTGTTGTTGGTCGAAGACGATCCGACCAACCAGGAGGTCGCGCTGGAGTTGCTGCGCAATATTGCCGGATTGACCGTCGATCTGGCCGAAAATGGCGCACTTGCCGTGCGTATGGCGGCAGATCGTGCGTATGACCTGATCTTGATGGATCTGCTGATGCCGGTGATGGATGGCCTGGAGGCAACGCGACGTATTCGAGCCTTGCCCGGAATGGCGACGACGCCGATTCTGGCGCTGACCGCCAATGCGTTCGATGAGGATCGGGCGCGTTGCCTGGCGGCAGGCATGAACGATCATATTCCGAAGCCGGTCGACCCCGACCTGCTTTTCGGTACACTGTTGCGTTGGCTGCCGCAGGGCGCTTCTGCAACACAACGCGCAACTCAGGAATAATCGCATGGCTGGAAATCTCTACGTCGTCGCCGCTCCCTCGGGGACCGGTAAAACTACTTTGGTCCGGATGCTGCTCGACAGCGAGCCGGAGGTGAAGCTGTCGATCTCCTTTACGACTCGCGAACCGCGTGTCGGCGAGGAGAACGGCAAGGCTTATCACTTTGTCGATGCGGCCGAGTTCCGCGCCATGATCGGCCGCCAGGAGTTTCTCGAATGGGCGGAGGTGCACGGCAATTTCTATGGCACCTCAAAAAAATGGATTGCCGATCAGTTGGCGGCCGGCGCCGACGTGCTGCTCGAAATCGACTGGCAGGGCGCGCAGCAGGTACGCAAGATCTTCCCGCAGGCAATCGGGATTTTCATCCTGCCGCCTTCGATGGAAGAGCTGGAACGTCGCCTGACCGGCCGCGGCACCGACTCCGCCGACGTCATTTCCCGCCGTCTTGCCGCGGCCCAGGCCGAGATGCGCCATATCGAGGAATTCGACTATGTTATTATTAACAACCGTCTGGAAGAGGCTTTTGCCGATTTGCTCGCTGTAGTGCGCGCCTCCCGGCTGCAATTTGCCAAGCAACAAGTGCGGCACGCTGCCCTCTTCGCCCGAATGATCTGATTTTCCGAGGTTTTACATGGCCCGCGTTACTATTGATGACTGCCTGAAAAGAATTCCCAACCGTTTCGAGGCAACCCTGGCCGCCGCTCATCGCGCCCGCCAACTGGCCAACGGCGCAACCCCGCTGGTCGATGCCGGCAAGGACAAGCCGACCGTCGTTGCCCTGCGCGAACTGGGTACCGGCAAGATCGGTATCGAAGTGCTCAACCGCGGTCAATCCTGAGGTTGGGGGCGGTGAATACTGATGGAGCCCTTGCCGTCGTCTCCGCCGCCCATTCCTGAAGAGCCCGCCTACCGGGTTTTTCTCGATAGTCTCGACTATCTAGCTCCCGAAGAAGTTGCGCTGATCAAGGAGGCCTACGCCTTCGCGGCGCGCGCCCATGCGCATCAGAAGCGCATGTCCGGTGAAGCCTATATCACGCATCCGCTGGCCGTGGCCGGTGCTGTCGTCGAATGGCGGATGGATGCCGACGCGATCATGGCGGCCCTGCTGCATGACGTGCTGGAAGATACCGGGACCAGCAAGCGCGAACTGGCCGACCGCTTCGGCAAGGAAGTCGCCGAGCTGGTCGATGGCCTTTCCAAGCTCGACAAGATGGAGTTTGCCTCCTATCAGGAGGCGCAGGCCGAGAATTTCCGCAAGATGCTGATGGCGATGGCGCGCGACCTGCGCGTCGTGCTCATCAAGCTGGCCGACCGCCAGCACAATCTGCAGACCATGTCGGCGATGCGCCCGGACAAGCGCCGGCGGATCGCCAACGAAACCCTGGAAATCTACGCTCCGATTGCCTTGCGTCTGGGCCTAAACAAGCTCTATCGCGAACTGCAGGATCTTTCCTTCCGGCTGATTCATCCCTATCGAGCCAATGTTCTGGCCAAGGCGATGAGTGCGGCGCGCGGCAATCGCAAGGAGCTGCTCACCCGCATCCTGGACGGCATCCGCGACAAGTTGTCGGGCGCCGGCCTGCGGGCCGATGTCTTCGGCCGCGAGAAGAGCCTGTATTCGACCTTCCGCAAGATGAAGGACAAGCACCTGTCGTTCTCGCAGGTGCTCGACATCTACGGTTTCCGCGTCGTCGTCGACAACGTGCCGACCTGCTACCTGGCGCTGGGCGCGCTGCACGGCCTGTTCAAGCCGGTGCCCGGCAAGTTCAAGGACTACATCGCCATTCCCAAGGCGAACGGCTACCAGTCGCTGCATACGACGCTGATCGGTCCCTACGGCACGCCGGTCGAAGTGCAGATCCGCACTCAGGAAATGCATCACGTTGCCCAGGAAGGCGTCGCCGCGCACTGGCTGTACAAGGACATCGAGGAAAGCGGCGCCGACCTGCAGATCAAGACCCACAAATGGCTGCAGTCGCTGCTCGAAATGCAGAGCGGCGATTCCTCGGAGTTTTTCGAGAACGTCAAGATCGATCTCTTCCCCGACGAAGTCTATGTCTTCACCCCCAAGGGCAAGATCATGGCGCTGCCGCAAGGTGCGACGGTGGTCGATTTCGCTTATGCCGTGCATACCGACGTCGGTCACCACTGCTCGGCGGCGCGGGTCAATCACGATCTCGCCCCGCTGCGCACCGAGCTGCGCAACGGCGACATGGTGGAAATCATCACCTCGAGCCAGGCCAGTCCGAATCCGGTCTGGCTGACCTACGTCAAGACCGGCCGGGCGCGCAGCAAGATCCGTCATTTCCTGCGCACCATGCAGAACGAGGAATCGGCCCGTCTCGGCGAGCGCCTGCTGCGCCAGGAGCTGCTCTCGCTCGGCGTGGTGCCGATCTCGATCCCCGCCGACGCCTGGGACCAGATGGTCAAGGCCGGCGGGCAGAAGAATCTCGAAGAGGTCTATACCGATATCGGCCTGGGCAAGCGCCTGCCGTCGGTGGTGGCGCGCCGCCTGCTGGCGCGCGAGGACATGACCAGCGACCGGCCGGGTAACATGGCGCTGGCCATCCACGGCACCGAGGGCATGGCCATCCAGCTGGCGCGTTGCTGCCAGCCGATTCCGGGCGATCCGATCATCGGCTCGATCCGCAAGGGCAGCGGCCTGGTGATTCATACGCACGACTGTCCGGTGATCCGCAAATCGCGCTCGACCGACCCGCAAAAATGGATCGATGTCGAATGGGAGCCGGAAGAAGGCAAGCTGTTCGACATCCGCATCAAGGTCGAGGTCAAGAACACGCGCGGCGTGCTGGCCCAGGTGGCGGCGGCAATCTCGGAGGCTGGTTCGAACATCGAGCATGTTGCGATGGATGCCGATCCGGAACGGTTGTTTACCTTGCTCCGTTTCACCATCCAGGTGGCACACCGTAATCATTTGGCCGCCGTCATGCGCGGCATGCGCCATATTCCCGAAGTGACACGCATCATGCGTGAAAGGGGAGGGGAAGTTTGAGGATTCTGGTTCTTGGGGCCGGCGTGGTCGGCACCGCCAGCGCCTGGTATCTGGCGCAAGCCGGGCATGATGTCAGCGTAATCGAGCGACAAACGGTCGCCGGCAACGAAACCAGTTACGCCAACGGCGGGCAGATTTCCGTCTCGCACGCCGAGCCTTGGGCCAATCTGCATGTCTTTGGCAATCTCGCCAAGTGGTTGGGGCGCGAGGATGCGCCGCTGCTCTGGCGCTGGCGGGCCGATCCGGCCCAGTTGGCCTGGGGGGCGCGCTTCCTGCTCGAATGTCTGCCGGCACGGACGCGTCGCAACATGGCGGCGATCGTCTCGCTTTCACTCTACAGCCGTAGCCGCCTGCAGGCCTTGCGCAGCGAGTTGGGGCTGGCCTACGACCATCTTGAGCGGGGCATCCTGCACATCTATACCGATCCGCGCGAATTTGAGATGGCCAGCCAGGCGGCGGCGCAGATGCGTGAATTTGGTTTGGATCGCCATACCGTCGATGTCGCGCGTTGCCTTGAAATCGAACCGGCGCTGGGCGATGCCCGGCATCTGCTGGTCGGCGGCGATTACACCGCTTCCGACGAATCGGGCGATGCCCACAAGTTCACCCGGGCCCTGGCCGAGCGGGCTGCGGCCGCCGGTGTCCGCTTTCATTACGGCTGCGGCATCGAACGCCTGCTGGTCAGTGGTGAGCAGATTGTCGGCGTTGACACTTGCTCCGAGGGCGTCCGGCAGACGCTGCAGGCCGATGCCTACGTCGTCGCCCTGGGCAGCTATTCGCCGCACTTGCTGCGGCCGCTCGGGATCGGCCTGCCGGTCTATCCGGCCAAGGGCTATTCGGCGACCCTGACCCTGGCCGAGGGTTCCTCCGCGCCAACCGTCAGCCTGACCGACGACGAGCGCAAGCTGGTTTTCTCGCGCCTCGGCAATCGTCTGCGCGTGGCGGGGACGGCCGAGTTCAACGGTTACAACCTGGACCTCAATCCGGTACGCAGCCAGGCTCTGCTCGACGGTGCCCGCCGCCTTTTCCCGCGTCTTCAGATCGTCGGCGAGCCGGAGTACTGGTGCGGCCTGCGCCCGGCAACCCCATCCAACGTGCCCTACATCGGCCGCCGGCGCTACAGCAACCTGTGGCTCAACACCGGACACGGTACCTTGGGCTGGACCATGGCCTGCGGTTCGGGCGCCGCCCTGGCCGACCTGATCAGCGGTCGCCGCGCCGAACCGGAATTCCCCTTTATCGGATGTTGATCGACACCCACTGCCATCTCGACGCGGCCGAGTTCGATGCCGACCGCGACGAGGTGCATGCGGCCGCGTTGGCCGCCGGGGTGGAGCGTTTTGTCGTGCCGGCGGTGGCGCTGGCCAATTTCCCGGCGGTCAAAGCCTGCGTGGCACGATACCCCGGCTGCGTGGCGGCCTACGGCATTCACCCGCTGTACGTGATGCAGGCGGCCGAGGGCGATCTGGCCGAGTTGCGCACCTGGTTGCAGGCGGAGCGGCCGCTGGCGGTCGGCGAGATCGGGCTGGACTATTACGTCGCCGGTGTCGATCCGGCGCGCCAAGAGTATTTCTACGTTGAGCAACTCAAGCTGGCGCGCGAATTCGCCTTGCCGGTGGTGCTGCATGTGCGGCGGTCGATCGATTCGATCCTCAAGCACTTGCGGCGGATTGCCGTAGCGGGAGGCATTGCCCACGCCTTCAACGGCAGCCGGCAACAGGCGGATGAATTCATCAAACTCGGCTTTAAGCTCGGCTTCGGTGGCGCAATGAGCTACAGCGGCTCGACCCGCATTCGCCAGTTGGCGGCCAGCCTGCCGCTGGAGAGCATCGTGCTCGAAACCGATGCGCCGGACATCCCGCCGGCCTGGCTCAATCGCGGCCGCAACAGCCCGCTCGAGCTGCCCCGGCTGGCCGCCGTGCTGGCCGAATTACGCGGCCTGCCGGTCGAAACGGTGATCTCTCAGACCAGCGAAAATGCCCGTGCCGCGTTGCCTGGCCTGGCCGACTAGTACCCGGTGCGCAGAGATTTGCCGCCCTTTGATCTGAGCTAAGTATTCAAAAACGCTGATGGAGTAGATTGCCCCCATCTGCTGATCTCGACGACGAGGCAATCCGGGCGCGCTGCTTGGGCGGGACGAAATGCTGTGCAGTTCCCGTCCAGGTGACTGGCTCAACGCATTATGGAAACCAAGAATCCTTCTCCGAAAAGCAACCCGGCGCGCCGTCAGTTTCTTTTCGATTCGGCCAAGATGGCCTGCGGCGTTGGCCTGCTCGGTCTGGGCCTCGGCTTGTACGCCAAACAGGCCAAGGCCTTGCCGGCCTTGGCCTTGCGCCCGCCCGGTGCGCTACCCGAAGCCGACTTTCTCGGCGCCTGCATCCGCTGCGGTCTGTGCGTACGGGATTGCCCGTACAACACGCTGGAGCTGGCCAAGCCGGAAGCGCCGGTGGCGACCGGCACGCCGTACTTCACGGCGCGTCAGGTGCCCTGTGAAATGTGCGAAGACATTCCTTGCATCAAGGCTTGCCCGACGCAGGCCCTTGATCATGGGCTGACCGACATCAATCTGGCGAAGATGGGGGTCGCGGTCCTGATCGACCACGAAACCTGCCTCAATTTCCTCGGTTTGCGCTGCGACGTCTGTTACCGCGATTGCCCGGTCATCGACAAGGCGATCACGCTTGAACGGGTGCCCAACGAGCGTACCGGTCGTCATGCCATGTTCCTGCCCACTGTGCATTCGGAGTTCTGTACCGGCTGCGGCAAGTGCGAAAAGTCCTGCGTGCTGGAAGAGGCCGCCATTCGGATCTTGCCGGCGAAGCTGGCGAAGGGCGCATTGGGCAGCCATTATCGGGTCGGTTGGGAAGAGCAGAAGAAGGCTGGCGGTTCGCTGATCGACGAATCGAAAATGCTCGACCTGCCCGATCGCCTGCCGGAAGGGGCCGTCCTGCCCGGCCATTACGACCCGGCCAGCGGCCATACTGCAACGGCGCGCGGTTTGCCGGGCAGCGAGGCCGGGGCCATTCCCAGCTTGCCGCCGGGCCTGGGAGGCAAGCCATGAGCGAGAAACGGATCGGCGCCGAAGCGGTGTCCGAAAAAGGCTGGCTACGGGCGCACCAATGGCTGCTGGCGCGGCGCCTCGTGCAATTCGGCATCCTTGGCCTGTTCCTGCTCGGGCCGCTGGCCGGCATCTGGATCGTCAAGGGCAATCTCAATTACAGCCTGACCCTGAGCGTGCTGCCGCTGGCTGATCCCTATGTCGCCTTGCAGTCGCTGCTCGCCGGCCACGTGCCGGAAAAGCTCGGCCTGATCGGCGTCGGCATTGTCCTTGCCGGTTATCTATTGTTCGGCGGCCGGGTGTTCTGCAGCTGGGTTTGCCCGGTCAATGTGGTGACCGATACGGCAGCTTGGTTGCGCCGTCGGCTGGGCATCAAGGGCAGCGCCCAGTTGTCGCGCCAGACCCGCTACTGGGTGCTGGCGATGACGCTGGTCGGCTCTGCGCTGAGCGGCGTCGTGTTATGGGAACTGATCAATCCGGTTTCGATGCTGCATCGCGGCCTGGTTTTCGGTCTGGGTGCCGCCTGGGCCATTGTCCTCGGTATCTTCCTGTTCGACCTGTTCGTCACCAGTCGCGGTTGGTGTGGCCGTCTGTGCCCGGTCGGCGCGTTCTACAGCCTGCTCGGGCGCTGGAGCCCGTTGCGCGTTGCCGCCGGCAAACGCAGCGCCTGCAACGACTGCATGGACTGCTTCGAGGTCTGCCCGGAGCCGCAGGTCATCCGGCCTGCCCTGAAGGGTGAATCCAAGGGCGTCGGGCCGGTCATTCTGGCTCCGGCCTGTACCAATTGCGGGCGTTGCATCGATGTCTGTTCGAAGGATGTCTTCGCCTACGGCCTGCGTTTCAACAATAGGGTGGAGATGCGCGTGCCACCGCCGATGGCTTGAGCCAGCGGCAATAAAAAAGGGGCGCCGCGGCGCCCCTGATCATTTCAGCCGGCCTGAATCAGGCGGCGACAGTCAGCACACCGCGCATCTTCTGTAGCGCCTTGACTTCAATCTGGCGAATGCGCTCGGCCGAAACATTGAACTCGGCAGCCAGGTCGTGCAGCGTGGCGGCCTCGTCTTCGTTCAACCAGCGCGCTTCAACGATGCGGCGGCTGCGCGGGTCGAGTGCCCCCAGTGCGGCATGCAGGCCTTCGTTCTGCTGGTAGGCCGCGGCCTTGCTCTCGATGACGCGGGTCGGCTCGTAGCGCGAGTCGGCCAGATAGTCGATCGGGGCAAAAGCCTCGTCACCATCGTCCGGGCTGCCTTCCAGCGCCAGGTCGCGGCCGGTCAGGCGGGTTTCCATCTCGACCACTTCTTCGCGCTTGACGCCCAGGCGGTTGGCGACCTCGGCGGCTTGCGTGCCGGATAGCGTATCGGTGCCTTCGTAGTCGTTTTTCAGGCTGCGCAGGTTGAAGAACAGCTTGCGCTGGGCCTTGGTGGTTGCCACCTTGACCAGGCGCCAGTTCTTCAGGATGTACTCGTGAATCTCGGCCTTGATCCAGTGCATGGCAAACGAAACCAGGCGCACGCCGCGCTCCGGATCGTAACGTTTGACCGCCTTCATCAGGCCGATGTTGCCTTCCTGGATGAGGTCGGCGTGCGGCAGGCCGTAGCCGAGGTAGCCGCGGGCAATGGAGATCACCAGGCGGAGGTGCGACAGCACGAGCTGGCGGGCCGCTTCCACATCACCGTCGTCATGGAAACGCCGAGCCAGCCCAATCTCTTCCGCCTCGGTGAGCATGGGATAACGATTCGCTGCCTGGATGTAGGCATCGATGTTTCCAACCGCTGAGGGAATGGGAAGCGTCATGGCATGGTTCATAGCGTAGGTCTCTCCTTCACTTGCATAAAAACATTCTAGCACTCGCCGACTTTGAGTGCTAACAACACCAGGGCGTTCAGAAGGGGAATTTTGTTACAGAATTTGACCGGCGGAATGAACAGCAGAAATGTGATCGGCGTGATGGACGCAGGGGGGGGCGGTGCGGAGGCGGCTGAGGGTCAATGGCGAATGGCAGGTGGCCATTTGTCCAAGTCGCTTGCTCTTGTTGCGGCTGATTCGCTGGAGCGGGGAGGAGCGTCAATCGGCTCGGCTCGGGCTTGTTCGGGGCAATCCATCGCCGTTTCTCGTCAGCCTGGGGCGGTAAAAAGCAGAACCCCCTCGGGCTTGGAGGCCGAGGGGGTTCGGAGCGACCGGTTACTTACTTGGTCGTCGGTGCAGCGCTAGTCTCGGCAGCAGGAGTGGCAGCTTCCTTCTTCTCGGCCTTGTGGCCATGTGCCTTGGCATGCTTCTGAACCGGCTTGCCGGCTTCAGGCTTGGCGGCATCGACCTTGGCTTCAGCCTTGACCGGTTCGGCGGCTTTCGGTGCTTCAACCTTCTTTTCAGCAGCAGCCGGTGCCGGTGCCGTCACCTTGGCGGCGGGAGCCGGTGCAGCGGTCGGGGTGGCAGTGCCCTGGGCGAAGGAAGCGGAAGCAAAACCAGCAGCAACAGTCAGGGCAACGAGGATCTTGGAAACTTGCATTTTGAATCTCCTAAACAGGTAGGTTGTTTGTTTGGTTTCAGGTGCTGACAACCTTTTGCAGCGCCATGGGCCAAATAACGCGCCGCGTTGTCGGGTCGATGTCAGCAGAAACGTAAGCCTGTGTATCGGCCTGTAACCCAGATGTGTCGGCGGATTTCTCGTGCCTTGTTCAGTTTGGGCCGAAGCGGCTCGGCGGGCGGTACGCCGCACGCTCGCGGATTCGAAATCCACTACACGGCATGGCGAGTCGACGGCAGCAGTCGGTTGTATTCGGCTTTGACCACCGCATAGCATTCGCAAGCCCGTTCCTCCAGCCGGGGCCGGTCAGTCACGGTGATTCGGCCTCGGCTGCGCAGGAGCAGTCCGGCTTTTTCCAGGGTGCC
This sequence comes from Azonexus sp., assembly GCA_036726285.1. Classification (GTDB taxonomy): domain Bacteria; phylum Pseudomonadota; class Gammaproteobacteria; order Burkholderiales; family Rhodocyclaceae; genus Azonexus. Next base: position 13,456 of record DAIMCQ010000011.1, on the reverse strand, counting down.
GGCAATTTGCGTCACGCTTTCGCGGCGAACGCCGAGCAGTTTTCCGATCATCGCCTGCGTGATCACGATTTCATTGCTGTTCAAACGATCCATGGACATCAGCAGCCATCGACAGAGTTGCTGCTCAAGCCAATGATGTTGATTGCAGACTGCTGTCTGCGATGTCTGGCAGATCATCGCCTGGGTAAAGAGTAGCGCGCGATGTTGCAGCTGGCCGCCAAGCGAGAATTCGCGCTTCATGACCTGGCGGCTGAGCCGGTAGGCTTTTCCTGCGCTTTGTACCTCGGTGCTGGTCGGCATGCTCTCGCCACCCATGAAAATCGAAATGCCAACCAGGCCTTCGTTGCCAACCAGCGCTGTTTCGCTCGAAGAGCCGTCTTCCAGTGTGTAGATCAGCGAAACAATGCCGGAGACGGGAAAATGAAGGAAGTTCACATGGTCGCCGGATTCCGATACGGTCCATTGCAAGGGCATGTCCACCAGTTGGAGATCGGCTAGCAGGCGGGTGTAGTCCTGCGCGGGAAGGCTGGCCAGAATGAGGTTCTGCCTGGGGTCTGGCGGCAGGGCGGTGCCTGCTGAGTGTTTTTTCGACATGTTATTGTTTTCCGTGTGTCCGGCACCGTGGCCGAAGCGTGTGTTTCGGGCGGCGGTCAGGTGGTGAAGGCGTATCCCTGCTTGCCCCGTTTGGCGCGATACATCGCTTGGTCGGCGCTCTTCAGCAAGGCATCGGCCGTGGTGCCGTCCCGCGGGAAGATGGCAATGCCGACGCTGGCGCTGATTGTCAGCCGGCCGGCATTGGCGTCGCAGGGTTCCTGAATAGCGCGGATGATTTTTTCGGCAACCAGCGCGATGTCGCCGTCCTCCTGGACTTCCATCAGTAGGTAGAGAAATTCGTCGCCGCCGTGACGACTGACCGTGTCGTCGTTGCGCGTATTGTCTTTGAGGCGGGCGGCAATGGTTTGCAGGACCGCATCGCCCACGGCGTGCCCATGGGTGTCGTTGATGATTTTGAAGTCGTTCAGATCGACAAACATCAAGGCCAGTTTCCAGCCGTGACGATTTGCCTGCGCCAGGCCATGCTGCAGGCGGTCGTTGAACAGCACGCGGTTGGGCAGGCCGGTCAGCGCGTCGTGACAGGCGATATGAAGGGCGGAGGCCTCCTGTTCGCGGGCTTCGTCGAGCTGGTGTTCGAGCAGATGGCGTTCCCGGACTTCCTGCTGCAATTTCAAATTGACCGCCGTCAGTTGCGCCGAAGCATCCAGCACCTTGCCTTCGATGGTCACGCTTTGTTCGAGCGCATCGGCAACGCCGACGGAAGGACTCTGGCCGACGAACTCCTGCTTGAGGGCGGTGTTGACCGACTCCAGTTCCTCGGCGCATTCCTCGACCAGATCTTTCACCTGCTTGCTCTGATCCAGCACGCTGTTGAGCGATTTGGCCGGATTGCCTGGCACCGGTTTGCTACGGCCAGATGGTGGATGGCGAATGACGGCGATGGTGCTTCTCCTTTTTGCGACCCAAAGAGTGGATCAACTACCAGCCTAGCCCCCGGCTGCCGGGGTGTCGGTGCGCCACCGCACGGAGCGTCAAAACGGCAGGCTTATGTTGGTGAGCAGACAGACGGTGCTGACGGCTTCCCCTAGCATTGGACTGGCAGACGAAAACGGATCGAGGGGCACTAAATGGCGGGACGCATGCGTAAAACGGCCTGGAGCCGATCATTCCAGCGCGTCTTGAAATCGATGACCCGAACCGCACTCCGTGCCGGAAGCAAGGCGCTCAAGGACAGTTTGCGCAGCGTGCCGGCCGTGGTCAAAAAAACGACGGGCAGAAAGCCGGCAGACAAAAGAGCACAGGCAGCTTCGGTCAACTGGACGACCGGGCTTGCCGTCGGTACGGCCGGCCCGCGCCGTTATCGGCTGTATAAACCGCCCGGCCGGCGCGGCAACGAGCGTCTGCCGCTGCTCGTCATGCTGCATGGCTGCGGGCAGGATGCCGAAGCGCTGGCGGCGAGCAGCCGGATGAACCTGATCGCCGCCCGGGAACGGTTTTTCGTGCTCTATCCCGAGCAGGATCGCCTGTCGAATGTACAAGGCTGCTGGAACTGGTATGACACGCGTCGTGGGCGGGCGCAGGCCGAGGCGCATTCGATCACCATGGCCATCGAGCAGGTCTGTCTGACGCAAGCCGTCGATCGGGGGCGGGTGGCCGTGGCCGGGATTTCCGCCGGCGCCGGCATGGCCATCCTGCTGGCAACGCTTGACCCGGCGCGCTTTCAAGCCATTGCCATGCATTCCGGGGTGGCGCCAGGGGTGGCCCATTCGTCAGCCAGCGCCATCAAGGCGATGTTTGGACAAAGCGTGACGGCGGCACCGCTGCCGCCGCTTGCCTTCGGGGCGCGACTGCCGGGATTGCTGGTGATCCATGGCATGGCCGATCGCGTCGTGGTGGCCCGGAATGGTACGGAAGCGGCGATGCGCTGGGGAAAACGCGTGGACGCCAAGGCCGGCAAGCCGCGCCGGGTCCAGCGCGGCGCCCGATATCCGGCAACGATGACCGATTACCGAAAGCGCGGCAGGCTGATCGCTACCCTCTGCGAAGTCGAGCAACTGGGTCACGCCTGGAGTGGCGGGGCACCGGGCCAGGCGTACAGCGACCCGAAAGGGCCGGATGCCTCGCGCATGATCTGGACCTTCATCGCCAGGCAATTTGCCCGGGCGGCGGAGTAAGCTGTTCTGGCTGCTGGCCGTGCCTGTCACAGGTGGTTCAAGGCGTGGTTTCGGCCGGCTTGTCGGGAGTGTGGGTCAATAGAAATTGGCGGATATTTTGCCCAGGCCTTCAATCTCGGCATTGAAGGTATCGCCCGGCGAAATGGTCGCCATGGGGCCGAGGGAACCCGTCATGATGATGTCGCCAGCTTGCAGGGGCTGACCGGCATTGGCCAGGTTGTCGGCCAGCCAGGCGAGGGCGTTCAACGGATTGCCCAGGCAGGCGGCGCCGCTGCCGCTGGATACGGTCTCGCCGTGGCATTTGGTGAGCATCTTGCAGCGCACGATATCGAAATCGGACAGCCGCCGCGGGCGCGAGCCGAGAATCAGCCGGCTGCCAGCCGAGTTGTCGGCGATGAAATCGGCGGCAGAGACGTCCCAGTTGGCGATGCGGCATCCAACGATTTCGAAGGCGGGAACGACATAGGCGATGGCGCTGATGAGGTCGGCCAGGGTGTGGTGGGCATGGGGCAGCGGTCGTTCGAGGATGACCGCGACTTCGGTTTCGATCTTGGCCTGGATCAGGGTGGCGCAATCGATATCGGCGCCTTCGGGCAGACACATGTCGGCGAACAGCACGCCGTGGGTGGGTTGGTCGATGCCCATTTGTTGCTGGACCGTGCGCGAGGCGAGCGCAATCTTGCGTCCGACCGGCCGGCGGCCTTGGGCGGTCCAGTGCGCTGCATTGTGGCGCTGCACGGCATAGGCGGATTCGATATCCGTGGCGGCAATCAGGTCGCGCACCGGTGGGCAGGGTGTGTTGTGACGCTGCGCCTTGCGCAGGCGGTCGGCGGCGCGTTCGATAGCGTTCATCGGTATCCGGTTTTCAAGTTGGGAATGCCCGGCGTGGGCGACGCGAAAACGATGGGGGCCGGCCTGATATCAGCCGACGCCCCATTATCAGGCACTCAGGGGCGCTGGCCGATTTCGACCTGTTCGCGCGTCCAGCCGGCGACGCGTTCGCTCAG
>DAIMCQ010000011.1:0-9710 GCA_036726285.1 Azonexus sp. | reverse complement strand
TCCTTGACCTCCAGGCGCTCGTTGAACAGCGGCTCCAGCCATTCGAAATGCTCGACCCAGGGTTCGGTCGGATAGGTGGCCGCCAGGTGGACGTGCAGCTCCATCGCAAAATGCGGGGCGATCATCAGGCCGGCATGGCTGGCCAGGGTTTGCACCTTCAGGTAAGGGGTGATGCCGCCGACGCGTGGGCCATCCGGCATCAGGTAATCGGCGGCGCGGTGGCGGATCAGCTCGCCATGCTCGGCGGCACTGGTCAGCATTTCCCCGGTGGCGATTGGCGTGTCGAACTGTGCCGCCAGCGCGGCATGGCCTTCGTAGTCGTAGCAATCGAGCGGCTCTTCAATCCAGATCAGGTTGAATTGCTCGAAGGTCCGGCACATGCGCTGGGCGGTGGGGCGGTCCCATTGCTGGTTGGCGTCCACCATCAGCGGGAAATCGCCCAGGTGTTCGCGGACGGTGGCGACGCGCTTGATGTCGAGGGCGCAGTCGGGTTGCCCGACCTTGAGCTTGATGCCGCCGATGCCCTTGGCGCGCGAGGCGTCGGTATTGACCAGCAGTTGTTCGAGCGGCGTGTGCAGGAAGCCGCCGGAGGTGTTGTAGCAGCGGACCGAATCGCGTTCCGAACCGAGCAGCTTGGCCAGCGACAGGTTGGCGCGCTTGGCCTTCATGTCCCACAGCGCGACGTCGAAAGCGCCGATGGCCTGGGTGGACAGTCCGCTACGGCCGACCGAGGCGCCAGCCCAGCACAGCTTGACCCAGGCCTTGGAGATATCGTTCGGGTCTTCGCCGATCAGGGCCGGGGCGATTTCCTTGGCATGGGCGAACTGGCCCGGTCCGCCGGCCCGCTTGGAGTAGCTGAAGCCGAGGCCCTTGTGGCCGTCGACGGTTTCGATTTCGACGAACAGCATGGCGATTTCGGTCATCGGCTTCTGCCGTCCGGTCAGCACCTTGGCATCGCTGATCGGGTTGGCCAGCGGTAGATAGCATGAGGAAATCTTGATCCAGGCAATGCGGTCGTTGGAGGCGTTTTGTGACATGTGAAACTCCTTTTTCATTCGGGTATTGATCGTGCGGGCCGGCTTGCGCCGGGCTCGCAATGGTTTTCTCTGTTGTTTAAGGTCGGGGTTACGCCGATGTGGTGGGTGAATTGACTTCAAGGCGCTCCAGCTTGCCGACGACAAACAGGTACGAACAGGCGCCCAGTGCGCCCATCGCGGCGACGTAGGTCAGCGCGGCTTCGAACGAGCCGGTGGTGGAGACGAAGTAGCCGATGGCCAGTGGGGTGACGATGCTAGCCAGGTTGCCGAACAGGTTGAACATGCCGCCGCTGATCCCCATGCTTTCCTTGGGCGAGACGTCACCGACGATGCACCAGCCGAGGTTGCCGACGCCCTTGGCAAAGAAGGCCAGCGACATGACGCCGATCACGACGACGTCGGAGGAAACGTAATTGGCGACGACGATGGTGCTGGATAGGAACAGGCCGACGATGATCGGCGTCTTGCGGGCCACCGTCAGGCTGAAGCCGCGGCGCAGGAACCAGTCCGACCAGAGGCCGCCGAACATGCCGCCGGCAAAGCCGCAAATGGCCGGTACGGCGGCGACGAAACCGACCTTGAGGATGGACATCCCCTTGGCTTCGATCAGGTAGGTCGGGAACCAGGTCAGGAAGAACCAGGTGATCGAGGTCAGGCAAAACTGCCCGATGTAGATGCCGACCATCATCCGGTTGGCCGAGATCGATTTCAACTGTGCCCAACTGAACGGCGTCTTGACGTCGCCGATCTGGGGCAGGCCGCCGCCGGCTTCGATATAGTCGATTTCCGCCTGGTTGGCCCGTTTGTGCTTTTTCGGCTCATGTACCACCTTGAACCAGAGCAGGCCGAGCACGATGCCGGCCGCGCCGGTCAGGAAAAAGATCTGCTGCCAGCCCCAGTAATGCAGGGTCATGGTCATCACCGGGGTGAAAACGGCCAGCGCGAAATACTGGGCCGACTGGAAGATGGCCGTCGCCAGCCCGCGCTCGTGACGCGGAAACCACATCACGGTCAGCCGGTTGTTGGCCGGGAATGCCGGCGATTCGGCGATCCCCATCAGGAAGCGCAGCGTGAACAGCGCCATCAGTGCCGACGAGAAGAGGTCGACGAAGCCCTGCAGAAAGGTGAAGACCGACCAGATGATCAGGCTGAAACCGTAAACCAGGCGCGAACCGAAGCGGTCGAGGATGATGCCGCCGGGAATCTGCATCGCCGTGTAGGCCCAGCCGAAAGCCGAAAAGGCGATGCCCATGGTGATCGCATCGAAGCCCAGGTCCTTGCGCATGGCTGGTGCGGCAATCGATAGCGTGGCGCGATCGACATAGTTGAAGACCGTGACCAGAAAAACCATGGCCAGGATCAAAAAGCGAACATTACTTTTTTTCGGTAAACCTTCCCTCGGTTGATTCATTTTTTAGCCCTCCGTAGAAGTGATTGGGCTGTCATGCAGGCGATCCGCGAACCTTTCGCGAAGGTGGGCAACCGGCTGCTCGGACAGGATATCCATGCCTCGTTTTCATGTTCGAATGATTGCTTCGGAATGAAATGATAGCGCTATCATGCTTGCACGAAAAAATTGAAAAGGCAAAAAATATTCGTGCTTGGTGCTGGTGTTGTTGGGGTGTGATTTATTTTGTATTTTTAATTCAATGGCTTGTATTTTTGATCTGTTGGTCTGGATCGATCGGTGAGGTCTGGTGTGTGATTTTTTTGGCTAAAAATGATAGCTCTAGCATTTGGCGGCGGAGAACGCGTCCGGCAGTGAGGCGCGCGACCCGCGCTTGTGGCGGATCAACGGTAGATAGGCGACCTGTTAAGATTCGCCGCACCCCTGTCCAGCCCATTCCACGCCCGTACTCACCATGTCTGACCCCATCAAGCCCAAATCAGGCAAGCGATCGTCACCGGCCCGCCAAAGTGCGCCGACCCTCGATGACGTGGCGCGGATTACCGGTTTGTCGCCGATCACCATTTCGCGGGCGCTGAACAATCCCAAGCTGGTTCGGCCGCAGACCATCGAAAAGGTCATGGAAGCGGTCGCCAGGACCGGCTATATCCCGAACATGCAGGCCGGCAGCCTGGCCTCGCGGCGCAGCCGGCTGGTCGCGGCCATCGTGCCGCAACTGACCAACGCCATGTTCGTCGATACCGTTCAGGGCTTGAGCGATCAGCTGGCCGCTCATGGCTATCAACTGCTGCTCTGCCTCACCGGCTATTCGCAAAAGCACGAAGAGGAACTGGTTTCGGCCATCCTGTCGCGGCGGCCGGACGGTATCGTGCTGACCGGCATCAACCATTCCCAGGAACTCCGGAAGACCTTGCTGTCGGCGGCCATTCCCGTCGTCGAGACGTGGGATCTGACGCCGACGCCGATCGATCTGCTGGTCGGCTTCTCGCACGAAAAAATCGGCACCCGGATCGGCGAGTACCTGGTCGGCAAGGGCTATCGCCGCTTCGGCTTCGTCTGGGCGGACGACGAGCGGGCGGCGATCCGGCGTAAAAGCATTCTCGAAGTCCTGGGCCGGCAGGGGATTGTCGATGCGCCGACGGCGTTGGTGCCGACGCCGGCTTCGCTGCAGCTGGGGCGCCTGGGATTCGCCGAGTTGTTTGCGGCGCGGCAGGATTTCGACGTCATCGTGTGCAGTTCCGATGCCTTGGCCCAGGGCGTCATTACCGAAGCCCAGGTGCGGGGAATGGCCATTCCCGGCCAACTGGCCGTCATGGGCTTTGGCGATCTCGACTTTTCGGCCCATACCTCGCCGGCCATTTCGACGATTCACATCGACAAGCGGGCGCTCGGCGTGCAGGCGGCCGATGCCCTGGTGGCGAAAATCCAGGGGCAGCCCTTGGCCGAGCGCATCATCGATGTCGGCTTCGAACTGATCGAGCGCGAAACCACCTGATTCACCACTTCATTTCGCCATCCCATCCGCCTGGTGCGGGCGGCTTCTGTCTGCGATCCATGGTGGGTATGGATTGATCGCCTTTCTGGATTGGACGAAGGCGGCCGGCCACGCCAAGATTGATCGAATCGAGACGCGTCAGCGGGCGGGCGTGGGCGATGCATCCGGGCAGGCGGCCTGCCGGGCCGGATCGTTCGCGGGAACGGCTGATTCCCGTCTGACAATGTGGATACGGAGGCGGTATGGCGGAAAAAGTGGCCTTGGTCACGGGGGCGGGGAGTGGCATCGGCAAGGCGTCGGCACTCGCCCTGGCTCGGGCGGGTTATCAGCTGGTCCTGGCCGGGCGCCGGGAAGAGGCCTTGCGGCAGACGGCCTGGGCTATCGATGGCGACTCGCTGGTCGTGCCAACCGATGTGACTCAAGTTGCTGAGGTCAATGCACTGTTTGCCGCCATCGAACGCCGTTTCTGTCGCCTCGACGTCCTGTTCAATAACGCCGGCGGCAATGTTCGCGGTGTCGCGTTCGAGGATTTGAGCTACGAGAACTGGTTGTCGGTGATCAACGTGAACCTTAACGGCATGTTCCTGGTTGCCCAGGGCGCCTTCCGGATGATGAAAGCGCAGCGCCCGCGGGGCGGGCGGATCATCAACAATGGTTCGATCTCTGCGCATGCGCCGCGCCCGGATTCGGCCCCCTATACCACCAGCAAGCACGCCGTCACCGGCCTGACCAAGTGCATCTCGCTCGATGGCCGCCAATACGATATTGCCTGCAGCCAGATCGATATCGGCAATGCCTATACCGAGTTCTCCGAACGCATGTCGAGAGGCGTCAAGCAGGCCAATGGCGAGATCGCGGTCGAGGCAATGATGGACGTCGCGCGGGTCGGCGAGGCCATCGTGCAGATGGCAAATCTGCCGCTCGATACCAATATCCAGTTCATGACCCTCATGGCGACCAAGATGCCGTTTATCGGACGCGGCTAGAGCCGGTCGTTGCGCTGCCGTCGGCGACCCCGCCAACCTGGGCGGGGCGGCGCCGGCGTCGAGCGGAAGCCGGGCAGGCTGGCCGATGGCTCAGCGCATCTCAAACAATTCCTGATGGAAGCATTCGCCCGGCAGGCCTCTCTGGCACAGCGCCTCGCGGATCTTCCGCCCGAGTTGCGCCGGGCCGCAGAACCAGATATCGGCATTTTTCCAGTCCGGTACGGTGCGCATGATGTAGTCCGGTTCTAGCCGGCCGTCGCGCTGATCCCACAAGACGTGCAGACGGACCTTGGCAGCCGTGGCATCGTCGGCCAAGCGGTCGATGATCGAGGCGTCGTAGGTGCCGGTGCAGTGGAAAAGGTCGATCGACTTGCCATCGGCCTGGCTGAGCAGCGATTTCAGCCGGGCAATGAACGGGGTGATGCCGATGCCGCCGCCGATCCAGATCTGGCGCGGCCGTTCGCCGGCGAAGTTGAAGCGGCCGTAGGGGCCTTCCAGGTGGACCGGGGCGCCGACCTGCAGGCGTTCGGGCAGGGTCCGGGTGTAGTCGCCCAGGGCCTTGATCATGAAACGAATCCGGCCGTCGCCCTGCCAGGCCGACGCGATGGTGAAGGGGTGCGGTCCTTCTTCGGCATGGAAGCTGACAAAGGCGAATTGCCCCGGCTCGTGGCCGGACCAGGCGCTTTTCAACGCGATGTCGACGCACAGGACGCCGAGTGCAGCCTGGTATTCCAGCCCGACCACCTCGCCCGCCGCTGATTTGGCGCCAACTCGCTGGCGGAACAGCGACATGACCGCGCCGATGCTGCCCAGCGTCATCAGTACGATCAGGACCGGGCCGATGGGGCCGTTCCAATAGTCGAACTTGACCAGGATGACGGCGTGGAAGACAAAAGCCAGGTAAGTGAGCGCCAGGATGCGGTGGGTCTGGAAAAACTGTTTGTACGGGAAACGCTTGACCAGGGCGAGCACCATCAGGACCAGGGCGAGATAGAAGGCCCATTCGCCGACCGTTTCGGCCAGGCCGCGCTGGCTGCTGAACCACTGTTGCCACGAACCGTCCGGGAAAGTCGGGCGCGGCTTCTTGCCGCGGCGTTCGAGCCAGCCGAGTGCGACCAGCCATTTCGGCCCTTTGGCGATCAGCCAGTGGCTGATCGAGAGGGCCAGGCCGGCGATGCCCAGCCATTTGTGCAGCCGGTACATCTTGTCCAGGCCGCCCAGGTAGGGCTCGATGAAGGTCGGGCGCAGAGCGAGCATCATTGCCAGGCTCATGACGCCGATGCCGAGAATGCCGGTGTACTGGTTGAGCAGGTTGCGCCAGTCGAAAAAGCCGTTAAGGCTGGCCAGCGGGGTCGAATCGGTCAGCCACCAGCCGAAACTGAGAAGAATCAGGTAGCCCCACAGGGTGTATTTGATCTTTTTCACGAAGATGTCCTGTTTGTCATGTCTGCAAGCAGGTTAGCCAGTGGTTATCTTCCAAGCAAGATAAATTACATCTCTTGCATCCTGTAACAAGTGGCGATTCCGTCAGCGCCGGCGTTGCGTCAATATGGGTAGCAGCCTATTCTCTTCCGGGAAAGATATTGTCCCCGAGTCCGCCAAAAGACGAGATTTTGCCGATGCCCATCACCCCGAGAATGCAGCACCATCAGTGGGACACTTCACTGGATCCGGAAATCGTTCCCTTGTTTCTGGCCTTGCAATGGGCCAAGGCGATGTCGCTCGACGCCATGCAAAAACCCTTGCTCAAGTTCGGCTTTACGCCGGCCGAGCTGGATGTTCTGGCGACCTTGCGCAATGCGCCGCCACCGCATCGAATGACGCCGTCGCAAATCCATGACCGGGTGGTGATTACCTCGGGCGGGCTGACCAAGGTCATGCTGCAACTCGAAGCCAAGGGCCTGGTCAGCCGCAGTCTTTCCGACGGCGATCTGCGGGTCAAGCCGGTGTGCCTGACTGCCGACGGTGTGCAACGGATCGAGTTGGCCATGGTCGAGATTGTTGCCGAGTCGCGGCGCTGGATCAGGACGCGGTTGGCTCCGGACGAGGTGGTGGCCTTGACCGGCCTGCTGAGCAAGCTGATTCCTCCCCAGCCCTGATCGCCAGCCGGCCGGGGTCAGGGAAGAATGCTTGCCAGCACTGGCGCCATGCGGGCCACTCCGTCGCCGATGCCGGCCGGGTCGAAGGCCGAAAAGCCGAGCACCAGGCCGGGGGGCGCGGCATGGCTGCGCCGGTAAAAGGAGATCGGCCGGGCTTCGATGCCTTGCCGGCCGAGCGCCGCTGCCACGGCGCGGTCGTCGCTACCGGCCGGCAGTAGCGCGGCGGCATCGAGGCCGGTGGTGATCGGCAGTACGTCGAGACGGCCGGCCAACTGCGTCGAGCATGCGTGCGTGAAAGCGGCGGCCCGCTCGCCGTAGCGCACGCGCATGTGGCGCAGGTGGCGGGCGAAATGGCCTTCCGAAATGAATGCGGCGAGCACTGCCTGCGGGAATATCGGGGCATGCCGGCAGGTCAGCGAGAGGGCCGAAGTGAAGGCTTCGGCCAGCCATTCCGGGACGACGACGTAAGCCAGGCGCAGCGAGGGAAACAGCAGTTTGCTGAAGGTGCCCATGTAGATGACGCGTTGGTTGCGATCGAGGCTTTTCAGGCAGGACAGGGGCGTGCCGTCGAAGCGGTATTCGCTGTCGTAGTCATCCTCGATGATGGTGGCGCCGCAGGTTTCGGCCCAGGCCAGAAGTGCCAGTCGCCGCTCGACCGACAAACTGCCGCCGAGCGGCGACTGGTGTGCCGCGGTGACGTAGGCCAGGCGGATGTCGGGGCCGACCGGTAGGGGCGGATCGATGCACAGGCCGCCGAGATCGACCGGTATGTCGATGACGCGGGCGCCGGTCAGTTCGAAAATGTTGGCGGCGCCCGGATAGCCGGGGTCTTCGACCAGTGCCGCATCGCCGGCATCGAGCAGCAGGCGGGCGCAGAGATCGAGCGCCTGCTGGGCGCTGCTCAGGATCATCACCTGATCGGCATGGCAGGCAATGCGCTGCGCGTAACGCAAATGGTCGGCGATGGCCTCGCGCAGCGGCCGATAACCGGTCGCCTCGCCGTAGTCCAAGGTGGCGGCGCCGCTCAGCTTGCTGCAGCGACTGCCCAGCTTGTTCCAGGTGGCAAGGGGGAAGGCCTGAAGATCTGGCTGGTTGGGGCGAAAGGGCCGGGCGGCGGTTTTGGCTTCGTGCAGCGGAAAGGGGCTGTTGGCCATCAACTCGCCCTGGCGCGACAGTCGCCGACGCGGCGGCTCGGCGGTCGTTTGCGGGCTGCCGGGTCGCTGCGGGTCGGGAATCTTCAGCGTGCTGGCCACTGCGGTACCGGCGCCGGTTGTTCCGCACAGATAGCCTTCGGCGATCAACTGTTCATAGACCGAGAGCACGGTGCTGCGCGAGATGCATTGTTGCCGTGCCAGATCGCGCGTCGAGGGCAGGCGCCGGCCCGGCGCGATGCGCCCGCTCAGGATGGCTGCCCGCAATTCGCCGTACAACCAGCGTTGCAGTGTCGTACCCGGTGGGCGGGGGCTGATCCCCAGTTCAAGTTCCTCGGCGCGTCGCATGTCAAAGTGGACTGATCAATATCGCAATAAATGGCTGTTTTAATCCTACCACCCGATGATTAGGATGCCTCATCCTGCAATCCGGCAGGGCCCTTCTTTTCGACACAAATACAGGACACCCCACATGGAACAACGTTTCGACGTCAGCAAACTTTTCCCCGAAGGCTACAAGGCGATGTACGGCGTGCATCAGGCCGTGCAGGCCTGCGGTCTCGATCTTGGCCTGCTCGAACTGGTCCGCCTGCGTATTTCGCAAATCAACGGCTGCGCTTTCTGCGTCGCGATGCATGTCCCGCTCGGCCGCAAGCACGGTCTGAGCGAAGACCAGATCAACCTGGCCGCCACCTGGAAAGAGGCGCCGGTCTTCGATGCCCGCCAACGCGCCGCCCTGGCCTGGGCCGAGGCGGTGACCGTGCTGACCGGCCAGGAAGTCCCGGATGCCGTCTATGCCCCGCTCAAGGCCGAATTCAGCGAGGTCGAGATCGCCCAGTTGACCCTCTGTATTGGTGAAATCAACACCTGGAATCGTTTGATGGTGGCCTCGCGGACGCCGCCCGTTCTCGGCTGATTGCGCCGTTCGCCACCGATCGGGTGGCGAAACCGGGCGGACTGTCGCCCGGTCTGGCCGGCCCGTTTTCAGCGATCGGGGCATTCGGCATTTTTCGGCGGCAGCGATTTTGTGTTACTACAACAACCCACGCTTGTCCGGGCTTCGCGGCTCAGGCAAACAGTACTGGACCAATCGGGTTGGAAATCATGGAACACAATATTTCGCTTATCACGACGCTGGCCGCCGGTTTCAGCATTGCCCTGGTACTCGGCTTCATTGCCGAACGTCTCAAGTTGCCGGCCCTGGTCGGCTACTTGGTGGCCGGAATCCTGATCGGCCCGGCGACGCCCGGGTTTGTTGCCGATATCCAGATCGCCTCGCAACTCTCCGAGATCGGCGTGATGTTGCTGATGTTCGGCGTCGGTCTGCACTTCTCGCTGGGCGACCTGCTTTCGGTCAAGCGCATTGCCGTGCCTGGCGCCGTTGTCCAGATGAGTTGTGCCACCTTGCTCGGCATGGCCGTATCGTGGTGGTGGGGCTGGCAGTGGGGGCATGGCTTGCTCTTCGGCTTGTCCTTGTCCTGCGCCAGTACCGTGGTGCTGCTCAAGGCCCTGTAAACCCGCGGTGTGCTGGAAA
>DAIMCQ010000010.1:0-30709 GCA_036726285.1 Azonexus sp. | reverse complement strand
TGATCTCGATGCTCGGCATTGGCCTTGGCGTCGCTGCGCTGATCGTGGTGCTGTCGGTGATGAACGGCTTTCAGAAGGAGTTGCGCACGCGCATTCTTGGCGTCGCGTCGCATATCCAGATATCCGGTATCAATGGCGAACTGTCCGACTGGCACTCGATCGCCGCCCAGGCCGCAGGGCACCCGGAAGTACGAGCGGCGGCGCCGTTCATCCAGTCGCAGGCGATGTTCACTGTCGATGGCGGCGTCAAGGGATCGCTGGTTCGAGGGATTTTGCCTGACCAAGAAGATAAAGTTGCGGATTTTCGCAAAACCATTAAAAGTGGTAATATCGATGACTTGAGGGCGGGTGAATTCGGTGTTGTATTGGGGGCTGATCTGGCTCGTTCGCTGCGTGTGTTTACCGGCGACAAGGTGACGCTGATCGCACCGCAGGGAACAGTGACGCCGGCCGGTGTCGTGCCGCGTTTGAAGTCGTTCCGGGTGGTTGGCATCTTCGAGGTCGGCATGTACGAATACGACAGCGGGCTGGCCTTGATTCACCTTGAGGATGCCCAGAAGTTATACCAGATGGATGACCGGGTTACCGGCGTGCGCCTGAAGGTGGATGATCTGTTCCAGGCGCCGCGGATTGCCCGCGAGCTGGTGCGTTATATCAATGCGGATGCCTATATTCACGACTGGACAAAGAGCCATGCCAACTTCTTTCGAGCTGTGCAAATTGAAAAAAATATGATGTTTATCATTTTGTCGTTGATCGTTGCGGTGGCAGCATTCAACCTGGTCTCGACCCTGGTCATGGCAGTGACCGACAAACAGGCCGATATTGCCATTTTGCGAACCTTGGGGGCACGGCCCATGTCGATCATGGCGGTTTTTGTGGTGCAGGGCGCCCTGGTCGGATTCATCGGGCTGGGCATGGGCGTGGTGGGCGGTGTGGCCTTGGCGTTGAACATCGATGTCGTCGTACCTTTTATTGAAAGAATGCTGGGTGTGCACTTCCTCTCGAAAGAGGTTTATTACATTTCCGACCTGCCGTCCGACCTGCAATGGGGCGACGTCTGGGGCGTGACGCTGATCGCTTTCGTGCTCGCCTTGCTGGCGACGCTGTACCCGAGCTGGCGCGCGTCGCGCGTCAATCCGGCGGAGGCGCTGCGCTATGAGTGAGCCGATTCTATTTGCCCAGGGCCTGAGCAAGGTCTTTCGCGGCGACGGTCTGGATGTGCCGGTTTTGTCGAACGTCACGCTGGCCATTCAGCCGGGTGAGACGGTGGCCATTGTCGGGGCTTCCGGTTCCGGTAAAAGTACCTTGCTGCACCTGATGGGCGGGCTGGATACGCCGTCGTCGGGCCGCGTCGAGTTGATGGGACGCGACTTTTCCTCGCTCGGCGAAGTGGCGCGCGGCGATTGGCGCAATCAGCACCTGGGTTTTGTCTACCAGTTTCATCACCTGCTGCCGGAGTTCTCGGCGCAGGAAAATGTCGCCATGCCCTTGCTGATTCGCCGCGTCGAGCGCGCCGAAGCACTGGCCCGGGCGGCGGATATCCTGAACGCGGTTGGCCTCGGTCATCGTCTGGCTCATCGGCCGGGCGAACTGTCAGGCGGCGAGCGCCAGCGGGCGGCCATCGCCCGGGCGCTGGTCAGCGAGCCGTCGTGTTTGCTGGCCGATGAACCAACCGGTAATCTGGATAGTCAGACGGCATATTCGGTGTTTGATCTGCTGATCGACCGTGTGCGGCTGCAGCAGGCCAGTCTGGTGATGGTGACGCATGATCAGCAACTGGCGGCGAAGGCCGACCGGGTGCTGCGTTTGAATGACGGGGAGTTGTCCGGCCAATAATGGTCGGCAGGCAATTACACGCAACAAAGATTGGGTGATTTGCCGGATTCAAAATTAATTGCCGGTTCATAACGGCGCCGAGAGGAGTTTGTCATGCGTGCACTGTTTGGTCCCGCCGTAGCGTTGATGAATCGTTTGCGCTACAAGAGCAAGTTTTTTGTGTTGGGCGTAGCCGTTACCTTTGTCATGCTGGTTCTGCTGACAACGGTGTATTCCAACCTGAGCCGGGATATCGAAACGGCTGACCGGGAATTGTCCGGTTTGCAGATGCTCAAGCCGATGAATCGTATGGCGCAGTACATGCAGCAGCACCGGGGCTTGTCATCCGGTGTGCTGAACGGCAACGAGGCGATGAAGGACAAGCGCGCGGCCAAGGAAAAGGAAGTCGTGGAGGCGGTGAAGGCCACCGAAGCGACGCTTTCTCCCGCTTTGCGGGACTCCTCGGCCTGGAAGGCCATCCGTCAGGATTGGGAAAACATCGTGGCTCAGGGCCTGAGCTGGACGCCGCCGGAAAATATCAAGCGGCATTCCGCTATGATCGAAAAGGTGCTTGTTTTCATGGTCGATGTGGCCGATGAAACCCAGCTGACACTCGATCCGGAGATCGACACCTACTATTTCATGGATACCGTGGTCACCAAGATGCCGGCCATGCTGGAGCCGTTGGGCATCACCCGAGCCCGGGGAACGGGCGTGTTGAGCAAGAAGGAATTGTCGCCCCAATTGCGGATCGATATTTCTTCGTTGGTTGCCCAGATGGCGGGAACCCTGCGGGCTCAGAATGCCAACCTGGACAAGGTGGTCCGCTATGTCCCAGGCCTGCGCTCGGCGCTGGATGCGCCGACCAAGGAATTTACTGCCGGGGCCGAGAAGATTTTCGCGCTGGTACGCGAAGACATCCTGGCCGAGAAATACGTGACGCCGCCGCAGGACTATTTCACCATGACAACCCAGGTCATCGATCTGGGTTACAAGATCATGTACGAGACCCTGATCCCGCAGTTCGAAAATCAGCTGGAAGCCCGGCGAAACAGTGCGCGGCGCCTGCTGTACTGGGAAATCGGCGTTTCGCTGCTGGTCATGGCGCTGGTCGGGTATCTCGGCATGGGGAGCTACTATTCCGTGATCGGCAGTGTTGAAATCTTTTCATCCGGTGCGCGGCGTCTGGCGGAGGGCGATCTGACCGTCGAGTTCCGTACCGACGGAAAGGATGAGCTGCATGCGGCCGGCATGGATTTCAACGATATGGCGCTGGCTTTCCGCGAATTGCTCGGACGCGTTCAGCGGGACGTCCATGCCTTGCGCCAGGCGGCCGAGCAGTTGTCGACGTCGAGCCATGAAATTTCGACCAGTACCGCGACGCAGAGCGATTCGGCATCGAGCATGGCGGCTTCGGTGGAGCAGATGACGGTGGGGGTCGATCACATCGCCAAGAATGCCCAGGATGCCCAGACCTATTCCCGCGAGTCGGATAATGTCGCGGCCAATGGCGGCCAGATCGTGCAGAACGTCGTTACCGAAATCCAGTCGATTGCCGAAACGGTCAATCAGTCGGCTGCCGCGGTCGAAGCACTGGGCCGGCAGTCGGACCAGATCTCGACGATTGTCGGTACGATCAAGGAGATTGCCGATCAGACCAATCTGCTGGCCTTGAATGCGGCGATCGAAGCCGCCCGGGCCGGCGAGTCGGGGCGCGGCTTCGCCGTGGTGGCCGATGAGGTGCGCAAATTGGCCGAGCGGACTGCCAAGTCGACACAGGAAATTTCGGCCATGATCACGGCGATCCAGACGGATACCGATATCGCCGTTTCCAGTATGAAGCTCGGCGTCGACCGGGTGGCGGCCGGCGTCGAACAGGCGCAGATGGCCGGTAAGGCGATTGGGCAGGTACAGGCACAGGCCAAGCAAGTCTCGAATGCCGTGTCGGAAATCTCGATTGCGCTGCGCGAGCAGGCTACGGCCAGCACCGATATTGCCCGCAACGTCGAGCGCATTGCCCAGATGGCCGAGGAAAACAATGCGGCCGCTTCCGGCAATGCCGATACGGCCGGCGAATTGCGGCAGCTGGCAGAAACCCTGAACGGCGAAGTCGCCCGCTTCAAAACCTGATTTTTCCACCCCCGCCCGCCATGGCGGGGGGGCACGCTGCAGGCAGCCAAAGGGCTGTCAAGAAATGACTTGGTCATTATTATTGCGGCATGCGTTCCAATATTCTCGCCTTTGCCGGTGGCGTGCTCATCATGCAGATGCAGCCGGCACTGCCTGTTGTCGGCAACTGGGGGCTGGCCGGCGTGCTGCTTTTGCTGCCGCAACTGTGCTGGCGCGGGGCCGCTTCCCGCTGGCTCAGCGTGATCGCCTGTGCCGTGCTCGGCTTTACCTGGGCCGCTTGGCGGGCGGATATCCGGTTGGCCGATCAACTCGATCCGGCCTGGGAGGGGCGGGACATCGTCGTGACCGGCGTGGTTGCCGCTTTGCCCCAGGATTTCAGCCAGGGCAGCCGTTTCGAGTTCAATACCGAGGTGGTTGAAACGCCGGGCGCAAGGGTGCCGGCGCACATCAATCTATCGTGGTACCAGGGGCGGCGCGATGGCGAGAGCTTTGAGCGCTTGCCGGTCCGGCCGGGCGAGCGCTGGCGTTTCACGGTCAGGTTGAAGCGGCCGCACGGCAATGCCAATCCCGGTGTTTTCGATTACGAAGCCTGGTTGCTGGAGCGCAATATCCGGGCAACCGGCTATATCCGTCCCGATCCGGCGCAGCGCCTGAGCGACATGGTCTGGCAGCCGGGCTATGCCATCGAGCGCTTGCGCCACGCGGTTCGTACCTCGTTCCTGACGACCTTGCCGATCGAGCACTATCCTTGGGTCGGCATTCTGGTGGCCTTGGCGGTCGGCGACCAGAAGGCGATCCAGGGCGATTTATGGAGCGTCTTCAACCGTACCGGGGTAACGCATGCGCTGAGTATCTCGGGGCTGCACGTGACGATGGTCGCCGCCTTGTTCGGCTGGCTGGTCAATGCCGGCTGGCGTCGGCAGCCGTGGCTGGCACAGCGCCTGCCGGCGCAAAAAGCCGGCGTGCTGGCGGCTTGCCTGGCGGCGCTGTTCTATTCCTTGCTCGCTGGCTTTGCCGTGCCGGCCCAACGTACCTTGATCATGCTGATGGTGGCTGCCGTTGCCATGCTCTCCGGCCGTTTGCTGGCGCCCAGCCGGACATTGGCGCTGGCCTTGTGGGTGGTCTTGCTGTTCGATCCCTGGGCCTGCCTTGCTGCCGGGTTCTGGCTGTCTTTCGGCGCGGTGGCGGCCTTGCTCTATGTCGGCTCGGCCCAGGTCGGGGCAGCGACGGGCTGGCGCCAGCGCTTGCGTGACTGGGGGCTGGTCCAGTGGGCGGCGACCTTGGCGTCCTTGCCCATCCTGTTGCTGCTGTTCCAGCAGTTGTCACTGGTTTCGCCGCTGGCCAATGCGCTGGCCATTCCGGTGATCAGCTTCATCTTGACCCCGCTGGCCTTGCTCGCCGCCGTGATTCCCTGGTGGCCGATCCTGGCCTTGGCACATGGGGTACTCGACCTTTTGATGGCGTTTTTGCAGTGGTGCGCTGCCTGGCCGGTCTGGCAGGCCCCGGCGCCGCCGCTCTGGGTGGCTGGCGTGGCCGCCTGGGGTGTCGTGCTCGGCCTGCTGCCGCGCGGCGTGCCGGGACGCTGGCTGGGGGCCTGTCTGGTCGTGCCCGCACTGTTCTGGCCGGTCGATCGACCGCCGGCCGGCGAGGCATGGATTAGCGTCCTCGATGTCGGGCAGGGGCTGGCAACGGTGGTGCAGACCCGCGAGCACAGTCTGATTTACGACCCGGGGCCGCTCTACAGCGCCGAGTCTGACGCCGGGCAGCGCGTGGTGGTGCCTTACCTGCGCAGCCTGGGGCTGAACCAGATCGACATGCTGATGGTCACCCATCGCGATAGCGACCATTCCGGCGGGGCGGCCTCGGTGCTGGCGGCGCTGCAGGTCGGGGAGGTCCGTTCCTCGTTGACCGAGGCGGTTGGCGAACGCTGCCGGGCCGGCCAGCGCTGGGTGTGGGATGGGGTCGTTTTCGAGGTCCTGCATCCGAACGACGAGATTTACGCGCGCGAGGGCAAAAGCAACCATCTCTCCTGCGTGCTGCGGGTCGATGCCGGCGGACACCGCATGCTGCTGGTGTCGGATATCGAGGCGGCCGACGAAGCCGATTTGCTCAAACGCAGCCCCGACAAGCTGCCGGCCGATGTCCTGCTGGTGCCGCACCATGGCTCGAAGACGTCCTCGACAGAAGCCTTTCTGGAGGCTGTAGATGCCCGTGCAGCGGTCATTCCGGTCGGCTATCGCAATCGTTTCGGGCATCCCAAGGCGGAAGTGGTCGAGCGTTACCTGCAGCGCGGCATCGACCCCTGGCGGACCGACCGGGATGGTGCGGTGCGCGTGCAGTTGAATGCCGAAGGAGCGCAGCTGTCGGGCTGGCGAGCGGCGCATCGCCGTTATTGGTTCGGGCGGTGATACATTTGCCGGCGAAGGAGACAACCATGGAATTTACCCAACATACCGTGCAGTGCGCCAGTCCGGCCGGCCTGCACCGGATGGCCTACACCGAATGGGGCGAGCGCGACAATCCGCGCCTGCTGGTTTGTGTGCACGGCCTGACCCGCAACGGTCGCGATTTCGATGCGCTGGCCAGGGCGATGTCGGCGCATTACCGGGTGATCTGCCCGGATGTTGTCGGGCGTGGCCGGAGCGGCCGCCTGCGTAATCCGGCCTTCTACACCATCCCGCAATACGTCGGCGACATGGTCACCCTGATCGCCCGGCTCAATGTCGATACGGTGCATTGGGTCGGCACCTCGATGGGCGGCTTGATCGGGATGGGCTTGGCCAGCCAGGACAGCACGCCGATCCAGAAAATGCTGCTGAACGATGTCGGTCCCTTGATCACGGTCGAGTCGCTGAATCGGATTGGTGCCTACGTCGGTACCGATCCGACCTGGGATAGCTTCGATGAGGCGCTGGCCTACGTCAAGATGGTCAGTGTCCCCTTCGGCAATCTCGACGAAGGGCAGTGGCGGCACCTGACCGAAAGCAGCGTCGCTCGGCGCCCCGACAGGCGCTGGGGCTTTCTTTACGATCCGCAGATCGCCGCGGCCTTCCAGGCTACGTTTGTCGATCAGGACATCAACCTGTGGCCGATCTACGATGCCATTCGTTGTCCGACGCTGGTTCTGCGCGGCGCCGAGTCCGACCTGCTGACCCGCGACACCTGGCTGGAAATGGGGCGGCGCGGCCCGCAGGCCAAGCTGGCTGAGGTGGCCGGTGTCGGCCACGCGCCGATGTTCATGACCGAAGAGCAGATTTCGATTGCTCGCGATTTTCTTTTGAGCGCATGAAATACATCACGATCAACGGTTTGCGGCTTGAGTACCGCGACTTTCCGGCCGCCGCCGACGGCCGGCCGACTTTGCTGTTGCTGCACGAAGGCTTGGGCAGCGTCGCCATGTGGCGGCATTTTCCCGAAAAACTGGCGGCCGCGACCGGCTGCCGGCTCATCGTCTGGTCGCGTGCCGGCTATGGCGGTTCCGACCCCTGGCCGGAGCCGCGCAGCCTGCGCTACATGCAGCGCGAAGCCGAAGAGGCGCTACCGGCCTTGCTGGCGGCATTGCACATCGAACGCCCGGTACTGGTCGGTCACAGCGATGGCGGCAGCATCGCGCTGATCTTTGCCGGGGCCTTTCCCGAGGTGCCCTTGGGCATCGCGGTGATGGCGCCGCACGAGTTTGTCGAAGCCGAAACGCTGGCCGGCATCCGGGCGGCGCGGGAAATTTGGCAGACGACCGATTGGCTGGCCAAGCTGGGGCGCTACCATGCCGATGTGGCCAAGGTTTTCAGCGACTGGAACGATACCTGGCTGTCGCCGCCTTTCGCCGACTGGAACATCGAGGACTATCTGCCGAAAATCCGTTGCCCGGTCCTGGCGATGCAGGGCGAGGACGACGAGTACGCGACGATGCGGCAGATCGAGGTAATCGGTGAAAGGGTGCCGGGCAGCCAGGTACTCAAGCTGCCGGCCTGCGGCCATTCGCCGCACAAGGATCAGGAAGCGCGGGTGTTGTCCGAGCTGGTGGCCTTCGTCAGGCGCATCAGCGGGTCTTGACGGTAGTAGCGGCCGAGCAGGGCGTACAGCTCAGGGTACTCGGCGGCGACCACATCCGGCATCTCGAAGAAGCTTTCCGACATGACGGCGAAGAATTCGGCCGGGTCGTTGCTGGCGTAGGGATCGATCAGCGTTTCCTCGCCGGCATCGACCCGCCGGCAGAAGTCGTCGTAGGCGGCGGCGCAGACTGTTGCCCATTCCGCCTCGGTGATCCCCGAATGCAGGGCCGGCATGCCGTCGGCTTCGCCGTTGAGCATGTCCAGCTTGTGGGCGAACTCGTGGATCACCACGTTGTAGCCGTCGCCGGCCAGTTGAACGTCGTGCCAGGAGAGAATCAGCGGCCCGCCTTCCCAGGCTTCGCCGGAAAGCACGTCGTCGTATTCATGAACGATGCCGCTTTCATCCTCGATGCTGCGTGGTACGACGAATTCGTCGGGGTACACGACAATGCCCACCCAGTCGCGATAGGCCGCCAGGCCGAGTTTGAGGATGGGCAGGCAACCTTGGGCGGCGATCGCGGTGCAGATGCGGTCGTCGAGTACCAGGTTGCCGGCGGTGCTGAATTCCTTCTCGGCCAGGAAGGCTTCCGCCAGGTCTTTCAGTTCGCTCTGCTCCGCCGCCGACAGGCAGGCCAGGAAGGGCAGGCCGGCCATGGTGTCGGACCAGAGCGGTGCCGGGATCGCTTGTTGTCGCTTGCGCTGCAGCCAGTCGAAGAGACCCATTATTTCTTCATGGTCAGCCAGATGCCCGAGAAGATCAGCCCGATGCCCAGGTAGTGGTACCAGAACGGCACTTCGCCGAGAAAGAGGGCGGAGAGCAGGGTGCCGAACACCGGCATCAGGTGGATGAACAGGCTGGCTTTGTTGGCGCCAACCTCGGCGACGCCGCGGTTGTAGAAGATGTAGCCGAGAAAGCTGGGGAAGATGCCAACGTAGGCGAGCGAGGCAAGGGAGCCGGGATTGAAGTTGATATGCCGGCCCTGCAGCATCTCGAAGACGTAGGCCGGGGTCAGCGCGCTCAGGCCGACGGCGGTCATTGCCGCCAGCATCAGCATCGGATGCACGCCGGCCGGACGCCAGGCCAGGCCGACGGTGTAGATGGCCCAGACCAGCACGGCGCCGAGCATCCAGACATCGCCGATATTCAGGTTGAGATGGGTCAGGACGTTGAGGTCGCCGCGGGCGACGATGGTCAGCGCCCCGCACAGCGAGATCAGTACGCCGATGCCTTCGCTGCGCCGCAGGTGCTTGCCGAGAAAGGCCCAGGAAATGGCGATGGTGGCGATCGGGATGAAGGAGTTGAGGAGGACGGCATTGGTCGCGCCGGTGTATTGCAGGGCGACGTAGGCGAAGGTGTTGTAGCTGCCGACGCCGAGCAGGCCGAGGATCAGGATCGGCTTCCAGGCCTGCTTGAGCAGCGGCCACTGGGTTTTCAGGTGTGGCAGTGCCAGCGGCAGGACCAGCAGCAGCGCGATGACCCAGCGCCAGAAGGCCAGTGCCATCGGCGGCACGTCGCCGCGGATGCCGCGGCCGAGCACCATGTTGCCGGACCAAAATAGCGTCGTCAGGATCAGCAGCAGGTAAGGATTGGTGAGAAATTTGGGCATGGTCGGCGGATTATGCCTGAAGGCGAAAAGCCTGCCTCCTGGGTTTGCCCGGATGTGTCTGGCGGTACTGTTGACGTCGATCAAAAGCCCGGCAGGGAGGTGCCGATAACCGGCGGCAAGGGCCGTATAATCGCGCCCATGGTATCCGTCATACATTCTGTCGCTGCCCAGAGCGACTTCGATCAGTTTCTCGCCACCCTGTCCGTAGGTTTGTCGCCCGCCGAGGCCGACCAACTCAAGCAGGCCGTCGAGTATGCCTGGGAGCATTACGGCGACAAGACCCTGGGGAGCGGCGAGCGCATCTGGTCGCACGCCCTCGGCATGGCGGTGATCATTGCCGGCCTCAAACTCGATGCCGAATCGCGCATGGCGGCAGTGTTGTTCGCCATTCCTTCCTTCGAGGAGCACGGTGTTGCCCGCATCGAGGAACACTTCGGCAAACCGACGGCGCACCTGATCAACGGGATTTCGCGGCTCAACAAGCTGCGGCCGATCACCAAGGGTTTCGTTGCGGCCAATATCGAAGCCGGCGAGGCCAATCCGGCCGAGATGAAGGCGCAGATCGAAGTGCTGCGCAAGATGCTGCTGGCCATGGTCGAGGATATCCGCGTCGTGCTGCTGCGCTTGGCCAGTCGGACGCAGACCCTGCGCTTTTATGCGGCGCATCCCGACGACCTACGGGTGCAGGTTGCCCGCGAGACGCTGGAGCTTTATTCGCCGCTGGCCAATCGTCTCGGCGTCTGGGAACTGAAATGGGAGCTGGAAGATCTCTCCTTCCGTTTCCTCCATCCCGAGATCTACAAAAAGATCGCCAAGATGCTGGACGAGAAGCGCAGCGAGCGCGAACAGTTCATCACCGATGCGGTCAAGAACGTACGCAGCGAACTGGAAGCGGCCGGCGTGATGAATGCCGAAATCTACGGCCGGCCGAAGCACATCTACAGCATCTGGAACAAGATGCGGAAGAAAGGCGTCGAGTTTTCCGAGGTCTACGATATCCGCGCCCTGCGCATCATCGTCGATGACCTCAAGGACTGCTACACCGCGCTGGGTATCGTACATAACCTGTGGTCGCCGATCTCCAAGGAATTCGACGACTACATCTCGAATCCGAAGGGCAACTACTACCGTTCGCTGCATACCGCGGTACGCTGCCCGGACGGGCGCAGCCTGGAAATCCAGATTCGCACCTGGGAAATGCACAGGCATGCCGAACTTGGCGTGGCGGCGCACTGGCGCTACAAGGAGGGCAGCAAGCGGACGACCGAGGACGACTACGACGAGAAAATCGCCTGGTTGCGCCAACTGCTGACCTGGAAGGACGAAGTCGCCGACAGTTCGGACTGGATCAATCATTACAAGCAGGCGGCGCTTGACGAGACGCTGTATGTGATCACGCCGCAGGGCAAGGTGGTCGATCTGCCGCAGGGCTCGACACCGGTCGATTTCGCCTATCGTGTCCATACCGACCTCGGCCACCGCTGTCGCGGCGCCAAGGTCAACGGGCATCTGGTGCCGCTCAACACGGCACTGGAAACCGGGCAGCAGGTCGAGATCGTGACCGCCAAGGTCGGCGGGCCGTCGCGCGACTGGCTGAATCCGACGCTCAACTACATCCACACCAAGAGCGCGCGGGTCAAGGTCAGGGCCTGGTTCTCGAATCTGGCCCTGGAAGAAACCCTGGCCGAAGGCCGGGCGATCGTTACCAAGGAATTGCAGCGGGCCGGCCAGACTGGCGCCAATATCGACGATCTGGCGCAGAAACTCGGCTTCTCGCGGGCCGACGACCTGTATATCGCGGCGGCACGTGGCGAAATGAACCTGCGCCAGTTCCAGTTCACGGTGCGCGGTGGCGATCCGGGGGCCGACAATCTGGTGCCGGACGAGGTGCAAACCCGGCCGAGCAAGCCGGTGGAAGGCAATCAAGGCATCCTGATCGTCGGTGTCGACAAGCTGCTGACCCAGTTGGCGCGTTGCTGCAAACCGGCACCGCCCGACGAAATCCAGGGCTTCATCACGCGCGGCAAGGGCATTTCCATCCATCGCATGGATTGTCCGAACTTTGCCAATCTCTCGGCGCTGCATCCGGAGCGGGTCATCGAGACGGCCTGGGGCGGGCAGACGACCGGGGTTTTTGCCACCGACATCATTGTCGATGCGCACGACCGCCAAGGCTTGTTGCGCGATATCTCGGAAATCTTCACTCGTGAAAAGCTCAACGTGGTCGGCGTCAACACCCAGTCAAAGCAGGGCAAGGCGCACATGAGTTTCACGGTCGAGATTACCAATCTGCAGCAGCTGCAGCGGACGCTGACGCTGGTTCACGATGTCGAAGGCGTCGTCGGCGTACGGCGAGCTTGAGCGTTAACGGGAGAAATCGATGAAGGGCAATTTTCTGGCGTTGGCGTTGGTCGTGGTGGGGGGACTGGCGCTGGCGGTCAATCTCGATCTGCTGGAAATCGATCTTGTCGCCTTGCTCCGCCAGTGGTGGCCGCTCGGCCTGATCGCCCTGGGCCTGGCGCTTTACCTGACGCCGGATGGCGAGGGGCGCAAACACTGAGTTCGATGGGCTGGTGATTGCCAGCCGCGCTCAGTTTTTCAGCGTATCAATCAAGACAAACAGTCGGCGATAGAACTCGGCGTCGATCACCGTTTCTTCGCCGACCTTGACCAGTGAACTCTTGTCGGTCGGCCAGGGCACCGAGATCGAGCCGATCCCGGCGACGCTCAAACCGGTGCTGCTGCCGCCCGATTTCAGTTCGTAGCGGGTTTGCAGGGCGTTGGCATAGACCGTCGAATCGCGCCCGGTCGGCAGGCAGACCAGCGTAATCCGCAACTGCACCTGGTAATCGGTCTGCGGCTGGAAGAACTTCGAGCCGCGAATGTTCAACGGGGCGGAGGCATCGACCTCGTAGCCCTGGCTGAGCAGGGCGCGCTTGCCGTAGTCGCACAACTCCTGCGGTTTGAGTTCGCTGTGGAATTGGAACGGCGTTTCGGCCTCGAAGGCTTCGGCCCGATAGGCGGGTGTCGGCGAAGTGGTGCAACCGGCGAGCGCAAGCAGGGCCAGACAGTTGAGCAGCAGTGGATGCGACAGGCGAAACATCGGGCGATCGGTAATTGGGATCAATCTTGAGGCGTCGTATCTTACCGCAAGCCGGTGAAGCTGCCGTGACAGGCTGTGACGAAGTCCTTTCCTGGCGCTTCGCCTTATGTCGGGCAAACCCCAAAAAATGCTGTAGGAAATCCGACAATCCCATGTTGGTGCGTTTGCGAATCCTTGCCAGATCTGCATTCTGGCCCGGGCGTGGAATTTGCTGTGAGGGGGTTACACCCCACTTCAGAGCAAAACAACATGACTCCAGAACTTCGTGCTTCGCTGATCGCCGGCCTCAAGGATGGCAGCATTGTTCCCTACCTCGGACCGGGCGTCCTGGCTGACGTGAAAAATGCCGCGACCGGTGCCCCGATCCCGGCCGACAGCAATTCGCTGATCTACGCCATGAACGATGGCAAGCCGATGGCGCCCAAGCTGATGTACGAGTTCCCGCGTGCGGCGATGAATGTCGAGCTCAAGCGCGGGCGCAGCGCCGTCACCAAGTTCCTCAATCGTACCTATGGTGAAACCGCCTGGACGCGCGGCGCAGTGCATGAATGGATCAAGGATCTGGCGCCGCACTATGTGATTGACATCAACCGCGATACGCAATTGCAGGACTCCTACGCCGGCGTCCCGCACAACCTGATTGTCGGCATCGCCCGCCTTGGCGGTACGGATTTCCGCTACAAGCTGTATTTCTGGGATGGCGCCGCCTATCAGAAAAGCACCGAGCTCAAGGCCGATGCGCCGATCCTGTTCAAGCCGATGGGTACGCCGAAGCCGGAAGCCAATTACATCGCCTCCGATGCCGATTACGTCGACTACATCACCGAACTGATGGGCGGCTTCTCGATTCCGCCGCTGGTCAAGGCGCTGCGCAAGGACAAGCAATACCTGCTGCTCGGCTTGCGCCTGAATCGCGATACCGAACGCATGGTGATGGCCGACATCATCTATTCCGCCGCCCAGCCGGCCGGTTGGGTGTTGATCAAGGAACCGACCGACAAGGAGCGTCGGTTCTGCAAGAAGCTCGGCCTGCAACTCGTCGAGGCCGATGTCTTCGATCTGCTCGAGATTGCCGTGGCCGCCTGAAGAATTTCAAACCTGTAAGGAAACAACATGTCGCTTGATCGTTACGAATCCCTCTTTTTCAATGCCAATTTCAAGGAAGCCGCCAGCGAAGCCGGCCTGGTAGCCTACCGCGGCGAACTGGTCCTTCAGGAAGGCGAAGTGGCCGACGCCCAAGGTCGTCGCAAGCCGCCGACGGATGTCCTGAAGCAAGCCATCCTGCTCGGTGACGCGAATGGCCTGAAACTGATTTCCGGTTCTCTCGACGAACTGCAGCAGTTTTCTTTCGTGGTCGAGAAATTCGGGCCGGGCTTTGACGCTTCGACCATCGCCGTCTTTTTCACGGTCAATATCCCGACCGGCTTCACGACCACCGTCAATGGTGCCAAGGTCGCCTTCATCCCCTTGGTCCAGGGCATGGTCTGGAACGAACTGGCCGACCTGGTGGCGCTCGACAAGGGCGACTTCAAGGGCTTGAGCGCTGCCGACAAGGTGGAGACGGTTTATTCGGCACTGAAGTCGTACAAGTTCAAGTTGTCGGAATCGACCGTCGAAGAAGCGTTGAAGACAACCAACCACGCCAAGCGCGAAACCCACGGCGCCATCTGATGCGCTGGGACGAGTCGCGATATCGCCTGGGGGTGGCGGACATGGATGCCACCCACCGGGAATTCGTCGAACTGGTCGATGCGCTGCAAGGCGCATCCGACGAGATTTTCCCGGAACTGTTCCGGCGCCTGGCCGAGCATACCCGGCAGCATTTCGAGCATGAAGGCAAACTGATGAAAGCCAGCCGTTTCCCGGCCATCGGCGAGCACCACAGCGAGCATCTGCGCGTGCTGGGCGAACTGGCGCATTTCGGCCGAGCCGTGGCGGCCGGTCGCTTGAATACCGCCAAGGCATACATCAAGGCCTTGCCAGCCTGGTTCGATACCCATGTTGCAACGATGGATGGGGCGCTGGCCGCTTGTCTGAAGCACAAGGAACTCGGCTGAAAGGCTGACTGGGCAGGGCGTCGTTACGGTCTGCCAGACCCGGGCCGGGAGGCGCGCTGTGGTAGACTTCGTTGGATAATCAGTCCAAGCAACAGCAGGGGGAAAATTGGCAGCGAAATGGTCTTTGCGTTTCGGCGTGCTATGGGTTTCAGTGCTTTGTCTCGGGCTCTTCGGCTGGGTTGGACTGGATTTGCACCAGTCCCGCGAGCGCGAACTGCAAACAGCCGAGCGCTCGGGCGCCACGCTGGTCAAGCTGCTCGAAGGCCATTTGCAGGGTTCGGCCAAGACGGTTGATCAGTTCCTGCTTGAGTTTACCCACCGCTTCCAGTTTTCTGTCGTCGATCGCGTTCCGCGTGCCGAGCTTGAACCCGAACTCCAGCAATACCTGAAGCGCCTGTCGGAGGCGCACAGCTTCCGGGTCGCCGATGCCGACGGGCATTATCTTTACGATGCCACCGGCGTGTTGGCCGACATCAATATTGCCGACCGGCCGTACTTCGAACGCTTGCGTGACAATCCGACCCTGGGTCTGGTGATTTCGCCGCCGCTGGTTTCCCGGGTAACCAATGACGTGGTGATCGTCTTTGCCCGCCGCCTGGTCGATCGTGCCGGCAATTTTGCCGGGATTGTGCTGGGCACCTTGCGTGCCGATTACTTCGAACGCTACTACCGCGACCTCGATGTCGGGCGGGAAGGCTCGATTGCCTTGCTCAGCCGGGACCTGGAGCTGTTTGCCCGCTGGCCAAAGCTGCTCGGGCAACAAGGGGTCAAGCAGGATAACCCCGGCTTGGTCCAGTGGCTGGCCTCCGGACAGACTTTTGGTACCTTCCGCCAGCCCGCCTCCGCCGAAGATCGCGCCCGGATTGTCATTTCCCGCGTCGTCGAAGGATTTCCACTGGTGGTCAGCGTCAGTTTCTCGGAGCGTGAAATTCTCGCCGAATGGCGGCATCGGGTAACGATCTATGCCGTACTCGGCACGACTTTGCTGATTGCGCTGCTGGCCTTGATGCGAGCCTGGCACCGCGGCTACCGCCAGGTCGAGGCGCTGGCCGGAAAAATGACCCGCGCCTTTGGCGAGAAGGCCAAGCAAGGCCGGGCTTTGCTTGACTCGATTCCTGATCCGGCCTGGCTGCTCGACAATGACGGGCGCTATCTCGCGGTCAATGAGGCTTTTTGCCGCTATCGCGGGGTGCCGATGGATAGCGTCCTTGGCAAGACGGTGGACGAGCTTTTTCCGGCCGAGGAGGCGCAGCGCTTGCGTGCCGGGCAACTGGAGGTTTATCGCAAAGGCGAGCCGGTCCGGCAGGTCCTATGGCTGGACTTGAGCGGCAAACGTCGGCCGTTGGAGTTCCTGCGCGTACCGGTTTATGGCGAGGACGGGCAAGCGACTGGCCTGGCCGGCGTGGCCTGGGACATGACCGAGCGTTTCGAGGCGGAGGAGCGGCAACGCCTGATCACCCATTTCTTCGATCATTCGAACGATGCGGTGCTGATTCTCGACAGTCAGCGCAATGTGGTGACCCTGAACAAGGCGGTAAGTGCGCTCAGCGGCTATGAACTGAGCGACCTCAAGGGCAAGCCGCCGCGCTTCATGCTCGATGCCAGCGAAACCTCGGCGGTGCTCGACGGCATCGTGCAAGCGCTTGAGGAGCATGGCGTCTGGCGCGGCGAACTGAATGCCGTACGCAAGGACGGCAAGGTCTTGCCCATCCGTTGCAATATCAGTGCGATCCGCAACGACGAAGGCGAGATTCTCAATTGGGCGGTATTCGTCACCGACCTCTCCGAGCGGCGTGCCGCCGAGGCCCGTATCGAGTCCCTGACCCATGTCGATCAGCTGACCGAACTGCCCAATCGCCAGGGCTTTGCCCGTATCGTCGGCGACTGGCTGACGGCCGGGTACAGCGGCGTCCTGATCGTCATCGACCTTGACCAGTTGAGCCGGGTCAACGATGCCTTCGGCCACGAAGCCGGCGATGCGATGTTGCGCCGCATCGGCAATCGCTTGCGTAAATGTCTGCGTGATGGCGATGCGCTGGGGCGCCTCGGCGGCGATCAGTTCGGCGCGCTGATCACCCAGGGAGGAGGGCCGCAAACGGCCGCCGTGGTGGCGCGCAAGTTGCTCGACTGCGTGGCCCGACCGGTGATGATCGAAGGCAGCGATGTCGTGTCCACGGCCTGCGCCGGCATCTGCCTGCTGGGCGAGGATGGCAGCGACGTAGCCGTGCTGCTGCGCAATGCCGATGCCGCTTTGCACCATGCCAAGAGCGCTGGGCAGGATTGTTTCCGCTTCTTCTCGGCTGACATGAATGTACGGATGGCCGAGCGCCTGCGTCTGGAAAGCGATTTGCGCGGCGCGCTGGGGCGTGGCGAACTGTCGCTGCATTACCAGCCGCAGGTTGATCTGGCTAACGGTGAGATCATCGGTTTCGAAAGCCTGCTGCGCTGGCAACATCCGGAACTGGGGATGGTATCGCCGGTCAGCTTCATCCCCCTGGCCGAGGAGAGCATGCTGATCCTGACCATCGGCGCCTGGGTGCTGGAAGAGGCCTGCTACCAGAACAAGGCCTGGCAGGATGCCGGCATGGCGCCCAAGGTGGTGGCGGTCAATCTTTCCGCCGTGCAGTTTCACAGTGCCGACGTGGTGGCGACGGTGTCGCGTGCCCTTGAGGTTTCCGGCCTGGAAGCGCGCTATCTGGAACTGGAAATTACCGAGAGCGTCATCGTCCAGGACCCCGAGCGGGTGGTCCGCATCATGGAAGAATTGAAGGCGCTGGGCGTCAAGCTGTCGATCGACGATTTCGGTACCGGCTACTCCAGCCTGTCCTATCTCAAGCGTTTCCCGATCGACAAGATCAAGATCGACCGGTCTTTCGTACGCGATCTGGAGCGCAACAGCAACGATGCGGCCATCATCCGCATGGTGATCGGCATTGCCGCCGAGCTGGAGCACAAGGTGATTGCCGAAGGCGTCGAGACGGTCGAGCAACTCGAATTCCTGCAACGCCACGGTTGCGACGAATACCAGGGCTTCTATTGCAGCAAGGCGCTGCCGGCCGTGAATATTCCCGATCTGGTCAGCCGTACGACTGTCGCCGCCTGATTCAGCGAGTTTCGGTCGGTACCGTTTCCCGGGCCAGCTTGAGCAGGCTGGCAGCCTGCCGTTCGCAGGCCAGCCGGACCTCGGGATCGAGGGCGCGCAGCCAGCGCTTGGGGATGGCGTCCAGTCCGTACCGTGCGCCCGCCAGCATGCCGGCAATGGCGCCGGTGGTGTCGGCATCGCCGCCGCGATTGACGACGTCGATCAGGCAATCCTCGAAACTGCTGGTGTCGAAAAAGGCTTGCAGCACGGCTTGCAGGGTTTCGACGACATAGCCGCTCGGATTGTCGCGGCGTTTCTTGTCGAACGCGAAGACCGGGTGCTGGCTGACCAGCGTATCAGCCCGGGTTTGGCGGACTTCGTGCGATTCCCGCCCGGCCAGCAGGTCTTGCACCATCAGGATCAGGGTTTCGCAGGCGGCGTCGGAATGGACGTTGTGGTGGGTGACATGGGCCTGCGCCCGGCTGGCCGCACGCACGGCTTCGCTCGTTTGGCCATGGCAGGCGATCGCCACCGGCAGCACGCGCATGGCTGCCCCGTTGCCGGCGTCGTGCTCCGAAGCCGCCGCTTCCGGGTTGCCGTTCTTGCGGAACTGGATCAGGTTGCGCCGCACGGTGTTGCCGATATCGACCGGCTTGGCGCGCATCCAGGCATCAAAGGCTTCGGCGGCCGCTTGGGCATCGACGCCCCGGGCGGCCAGGATGGACTCGCCGAGGGCGAGGGACATCGTTGTGTCGTCGGTGACCTGGCCGGCTTTCAGGCGCAGCCAGCCACCGCCGGTGATGTCGCGGTGTTCGCCGTGCTGGTGACGGATTTCGTTCGGCGTCAGAAATTCGACGGTGGCGCCCAGGGCATCGCCAATTGCCAGGCCCAGATAGGCCGCCGTTGCCTTGCCCTGCAGGGGCGAGTCCCACGGTGCCGGCGCGACACGCCGTCGAACGGGGGCGGTACGGGCGATCAGTTCTCCGGTCCAAAACATTTTGCGTGCTCCTGGCATTCGCCGCAGGACGGGGCCGGGCAGAGGTAGATGCCTTCGCTGGCGCAGAACTGGCGATAAAGGAATTTCTTCCACTTCATGTCGCTGCTGTTGGCGCTCGCCAGCGCAGTGAAATTCAGCCACATCAGCTGGCTCAGTTCGTTTCTGTCCTGCAGGCCGAGGTCTTGCCACAGGTGGTCGCGGCCGGCGCAAGCCGTGGCCACGATGTTGGCCAGCCAGAGTTCGGAAGCGTTCTGGCGGGCGCGATGGTCGAGCAGCAGTTTCTGCAGGTCCGACCATTCGGGAATCGATTCGAGTTGCCTTTCCGGTCCGGGGATGTCGAAGCCCGGGAAGTAGGTGTCAAGCAGGTATTGATGCACTGCATGGCCCAGGCCGAGGTGGGCGGGCAGGCAGCCGGTGTCGGCAATCTGGCCAGCGATCAGGCTGGCCAGCAGCGGACGGTTCGGATCGGCCGCGACTTTCGCAGTTGCCGGCGTGGCCAGCAGGTCGGCGAGCAGCACCTTGCGATAGGGCAAACGATCCGGACCGTTCATGATTGCCTCGCTTATTTGCTCGGGTATTCGACCAGGATGTCTTCGTCGCGGACGATCATCTGACAGGCCAGACGCCATTGGGTCGGCGGGATGTCATCGACGTACATCTGGTCGACCTGGGCCTTGGTGATGTGGCCGAGTTCGAGCAGGGCGGCGACTTCGCGGGCATTGAGCGGGCCACCCATCGGGGCGCGCTTGCCGTCGACCGAGGACACCTTGACCAGGCAGGTGCCGCAGTTGCCTTCCTGACAACCGAAATCGATCGGGATGTGATGTTCCTTGGCCAGGGCCAGGATGGTCTGGGTGTGGCTGCCGGCAACGGCGTAAACCGTCTTGTCCTTGTGCAGCGGGCTGCTGAAAGTGATGAGGGCCATTGAATGGTTCTCCTGATGAGCGGGTTGAGTTGAAGTTCTCTGTTGGGATTGGGCGTGCTTTTAGTCTTATGCGGGCTTGACGACGATTTCGCCGCCGATGATCTGGGCCTGGCAGGCCAGGCGGTGGCCGCGCGGGGCCAGGTTGTCCTTGAGCACCTGGTCTTCCAGGATGCTGGGCGGGGCGAGGTTTTCGCCACCCGATACGATCTTGGTCAGACAGGTGCAGCATTCACCTTCACGGCAACCGTAGGTGATGCCGGCGCCGACCTTTTCGGAGACCTCGATGAGGCGGGTACCGGCCGGTACGGTGACCGAGACGCCGATATCTTCGAAAGTGACTTTGGCTTTTGGCATGTTTTTCTCCCTGATTTACGCGAGCGTCGCCATGTCGATTTCGCGATGTTCGATCCGGCCCGTCAGATGACGCGCCAGGTTTTCGCCGAGATTCCGGCATTCTTCGAGTTCGCTGGCATCCGGTACCAGCTTGATGCGCAGCCCATCGATCGGGACACGCAGCTTCAGGCCGCGCAGGCGATCCTCGATCAGGCGGACCGCTTCGCCGCTCCAGCCGTAGGAGCCGAAAGCGGCGCCGAGCTTGCCCTTGACGTTGACGGTGGTCAGCGAGGAGAGCACGTCCCAGATCGGCTTGACGGCATCGGCATTGATCGTCGGGCTGCCGAAGGCCAGGCCATCGGCTTCCTCGATGAGGTCGGTGAAAATGCCCGACTCGCCGCCTTCGAGGTCGTACAGCGAGACCCGCACGCCGCCGATGCTCTCGGCGCCGGCAGCCAGGGCTTCGGCCATGCGCCGGGTATTGCCGTAGGCCGAGATGTAGAAGACGACCAGGGTCTTTTCGCTGCGCGCCTCATTGAACAGGCGCGGTGTGGCCAGCTCGCGGTAACGATGCACGTAGTCGCGCGGCGCATGGCGCAGGATCGGGCCGTGCGCCGGTGCGATCAGATTGATGTCGAGCGGTTCGATCAGCGCGATGGCATCGAGCACATACTCGCGGAACGGCCGCATGATGTGGGCGTAGTAGTACTCGAAGGAAAAACGGAAATCGCCGACCGTGTCGTTGAACAGTCGGTGGTCGCAGAAATGGCAGCCGAAGATGTCGCCGGTAAACAGCAAGCCGTCTTCTTCAAGATAGGTGCATTGCGTGTCCGGCCAGTGCAGGTAGGGCGTATGCAGGAAACGCAGCGTCCTGCCGCCGAGGTCCACGGTGTCGTCCGTGGTCACCGGAATGTATTCGGGCGGCTTTTCACCGGTCGGCTTGAGCAGCGCTTTAAGCATCATTTGGGCGCGGCTCGACAGGTAGACCTTGGCCTGCGGGGCGCGCTTCAGTAACTCGGGCAGGGCTCCACTGTGGTCCGGCTCCAGATGGTTGAGGACGATGGTGGTGATTTCGTCGTAACCGGCGACCGATTCGAGGCGGCGGAAGAAGTCGTCGGCGAAGTTTTCCTTGACGGTGTCGATTACTGCGACACCGTGCTGTCCACGCACGACATACGCGTTGTAGCTCGTGCCGTTGGCGGTTTTCAGGATGATGTCGAAGCTCCGCAGATGCGGATCAAGGGCGCCCACCCAGTGGACGCCCGGTGCGATTTCTACGGCTTGATCAGTGATGGCCGCAGCTGCCATGGCTGCTTTCCTCTTCCTCATGGTCGTGGGCGTGGCTGCCGCAACTGCCATGGCCTTCCGGTCCGTGAACGCAGGCTTCGATATTGCCTTCCGGCAATTCGACATTGTTCAGACCGATCCAGGCATTGACGGCGGCGGTATCGAAACCGACCTGGCGTTCATCGCCCACCTCCATCAGCGGCCGCCGAATCAGCAACGGGTTTTCGAGCAGCAGGTGCAGGGCGTCCTCGAAACCGAGGTTTTCCGGCACGATTTCACCCGCCTTGATGGCCGGGGCGCTGCGGTTGAACCAGTCGCCGATCGGCAGCTTGCCGAGAAAGGCAAGCAGGCGCTCTGCCGTCCAGGCTTCGGTTTTCAGGCTTTTGGCCTGGACGGTATGCCCGGCGGCAGCGAGCAGGGTCTTCTGGCGAAGATTGCCCTTGCAGCCGGGTTTTTCGTAGAACGTGACAACGGCCATCAGGCGGCTTCCTTCCACAAGCCGAATTCCTTCAGCTTTTCGATCGGAATGCCGGTCAAGGAACCGGGCGGGTTCAGGAACGCACCCAGTTCATCGACGATGGCCATTTCGATCGGACAGATGGCAGCGCATTGCGGCACGCTGTGGTCACCCAGGCATTCCGTGCACTTGCCGTCATCGATCAGGAAGTGCGGCGTGTCCTGGTAGATCGCATCGTTCGGACAGACATCGACGCAGGCCCAGCAGTTGACGCAGGATTCAGTGATTTGCAGGGCCATGATCAAGCCACCTTTCTTGCGTCGGACGAAGGACTGAGCTTGCCGGTGACGGCGATTTCCTTGTACACCGCCATCACCGCCTCTTCGATCGGTTCCATCGCATGTTCGCCGTTCGGCGCGATGCCGGCGGCTTCCAGCTTGGCCCACGGTTCGTAGCCAACCTTGGAACAGAGGACGACTTCGCAGCCTTCGAGGACGCGGATGTTGCGATCCAGCAGCGATTCCGTCGCGCCTTCGCCGACCACGTCGCCATCCCCGCAGCTGTCCATGCCGCCGCAGTACAACTCGGTCTTGCGGTGGCTGATGAAACGGACGCCGGCCGGCGAAGCTTCGTAGATCAGGAATTCCTTGGCATGACCGAAGTGCTCGGCAACGACACCGTTCTTGCCGGCAACGGCCATCAGTACCGGGCGGGAATCGGCCGGAATGCCCAAGTCCTCGGCTTTCGGCTTGACGTTGCCGCGCTTGGCTTCGAGCTGCTCGATGATCGAGTTGTGCACTTCCTTGCGGCGGACCATGGCGGCTTCGTAATCGACATCCATGACATCGATCTTGTCGAGCGTGAACTCGTCGCCGCGATCCTCGCCCAGCAGGCCGACCGCATCGGCACGGCACTGGCGGCAGTGGCGCATCATCGCCATGTCGCCGGCACAGGCGTCCTGCAGTTCCTGCAGCTGTTCGGGCGTCGGTTCGGGCTGCTCCATTATGCCGTAGTAGGTGCCGTGTTCGGCTTCGGCGATCAGCGGCATGACGTTGTGCAGGAAAGCTCCCTTGGCCTTGACGATCTTCGAGACTTCCTTGAGATGCTCGTCATTGACGCCAGGGATCAGCACCGAGTTGACCTTGACCAGGATGCCCCGGTCGGTGAGCATCTGCAGACCCTTCTGCTGTTGCTCGATCAGGATGCGGGCGCCTTCGACGCCGGTGATGCGCTTGTTTTCCCAATAGATCCACGGGTAGATCTTGGCGCCAACTTCCGGATCGACACAGTTGATGGTGATCGTCACGTGGTCGATGTTGTGCTGGGCGATGCGGTCGACGTACTGCGGCAGGTTGAGGCCGTTGGTCGACACGCACAGCTTGATGTCCGGGGCGCGCACGGACAGCTGTTCGAAGGTTTCGAAGGTGCGGCCCGGGTTGGCCAAGGGGTCTCCGGGTCCGGCGATGCCGAGGACCGTCATCTGCGGGATTTCGGCGGCGACGGCGAGAACCTTCTTGATCGCCTGGTCCGGCGTCAGCAATTCGGAAACAACGCCCGGACGCGATTCGTTCGAGCAGTCGTATTTGCGATTGCAGTAGTTGCACTGGATGTTGCAGGCCGGGGCGACGGCTACGTGCATACGGGCGAAGTAATGGTGCGCTTCTTCCGAATAGCACGGATGGTCCTGGACCTTGGCGCGAATGTGGTCGGGCAGATGGCCGAGGGCATCCGGGGCCGTACCGCAGCCGCTGGATGAACAGCCGCCGCCTTCTGACGCTGGCGCGGTATTGCTGATGACTGGAAGTTCCACGATGAAGGCTCCTCAAAAGCTGTGCGGAGCCTTTTCAGCAATCGCTGTGCCAGTCGTGAAAGTTATTAAAAAACAGTGGCTTGGCGTTTTGTGCAAAATCGGCCTGTCGGGCCATTGTCGCAAATGCGACAGAGGCGCCAAGTGCTATCGCCTTGATTCCTATCGAATTTCCTCTGGCACCGCTTTTGCGTGATTGCCGACATGAAAACGCATCTTGATTGGTCGGCTTACGACACTTACGGCATGGGCGATGCCTATGCCGGCATTCCGGCAACCGGGGGCAATTACGCCAAGGCGGTGGCGGTTTGCATGAACAATCATCAGTGCCAGCGCGACGGCAAGGGCGTGATGTGTCCGAGTTACCGGGTAACCGGCGATCCGGCGCATTCGACCGGCGCCCGGGTCAAGGCCTTCAAGGCGGCGCTGAACGGCGATTACGGCGAGCAGCCGTTCATCCATCCCGATCTGGCGGCGGCGATGGATCTCTGCGTCTCATGCAAGGGCTGCAAGAAGGAATGCCCGAGTGCGGTGGATATGACGCTGATCAAGACCGAATACCTGGCGCAAAAGAACGAGCAACTTGGCGTGCCGCGACGGGCCAGGGCATTCGGCCAATTGCCGGACTGGCTTCACCGCTATCGCCGGCCGCTCGAGCGGATCGTGCGCTGGCGCAATGCCTCGGGTTTGTTGGCGAAGCTGGCCGAGCGCTGGCTGGGCATCTCGGCGCAACGTCCGATTCCGTTACCGGCACCGTCGCCCTTTGCGGCAAAAGCGGAAACGCCGGGTGGCGAAAGAGGCAAAGTGATTCTCTTCGTCGATACCTTCACCCATTACTACACGCCGGAAGTGGCCGAGGCCGCCTGTGCCGTTCTGGCCGCTGCCGGCTATGAAGTCGAAGTGCTGAAGCCGGCGGCGGATGATGCGGAAGCCGAGCGACCACTATGTTGCGGTCGAACCTACTTGTCGCAAGGCATGGTCGACGCCGCCAAGCTCGAAGGTCGCCGCGTCATGGCTGCCCTGGCTCCGGCCCTGGCCGCAGGGACGCCGATCGTCGGCCTGGAGCCATCCTGCCTGCTTGCTTTGCGCGACGAGTTTTACAGCCTGTCGCTCGGGCCGGATGTGGCGCAACTTGGCAAGCAGGCCTTCCTGTTCGAAGAATTCCTGATGCGCGAGGGCAACAAGGGCTTGAAATTGAACCTGAAGCCAATTCCCGGCGGCAAGGCGGTCGTGCACGGGCATTGCCACCAGAAAGCCTTCGGCGTCATGAAATCGGTCAGGAAGGTTCTGGGCTGGATTCCCGATTTCGAGTTCGAGATCGTCGATGCCAGTTGCTGCGGCATGTCCGGCAGCTTCGGCCTGGAGGCCGAACACTACGCGGCGTCAGTCAAAATGGGCGAGCTTGCCTTGTTACCCGCGGTGCGCGCCGCCGCGCCCGATGCGGTGATCGTCGCCGACGGCTTTTCCTGCCGGCACCAGATCAAGGACGGTTCGGGCCGGGATGCGGTACATGTTGCGGTGTTGCTGCAACGCGCGCTGGCTTGATACGGAGCGGCTCACCGGAAAAGGGGCGGGGTGAGGCCTGCCGCAGGTGGTGGCCGAGATGCAGGTCTTCTTCGACGATATGGCGTTCGAACCAGTATTCGATGTAGCGCAGTACGCTGAAGACATCGATCTTGTGCTCGTGAATTTCATCTACCGCCTTGTCAATTGCAGCCAGCATCTTTTGGTGCTTCTCGGCATGGGCTGAAAAGTCGACGCCAGAAATGGCGGCCAGGCGCTCTTCGGTGGCGCAATGTTCACTGAGGATGTCGAGCAAGGTGCTTGCCGCATCGCTTGGGAAGTCGTTTGTTTCGATGCAGAGCATCTTCAAGCCGGCCAACCGGAAAAACAGATCGGCGTGCTGGCTGTCGATCTCCTCGATATCGATGACCAGCGAACTCGGCAAATAGGTGGCGGCGTCACGATTCATCGGGTTCCTCTTTCACTCCGGAGTCGAGGTTCGCTCCGAAAGAGGGCGCCTCATCGTTTCAGTATAGAGAACGAAATCGGCTTTTCCAGGAGAATGCCATTTCGTCAAACATTAAATCCGCGTCTTTGCTTGTGCCGGCGAGGAAAGCAGCACAATACGCCTCTTTTTTGATTAATGCCATATGACTAATTGCCATGCCTGGGGCGGGCGGTCGTCGGGCGAGATCCATGGTGAAGCCGAAGCGCGCGACGTTGCCTTGGGTCAGGCCGGCAGGGCGGCTGGAATGAAAGGCGCCTTGCCGGTTTCCAGATAGTTGTTGCAGCGCTCGATGTATTCGCGTGTGCTTTTCGGCATCGGCGTGCGGGCGCGGGTGATATAGAAAATGAGGTCGCGACCGTTGCGGAGCAGTTGCAAACCGTCCGACAGGCTGTGACTGACCGCTGTTTCGACATGAGGTATCGGGGCAGACGCTGCCTGTGGCGTGAAGTTGGCCAGGCGTTCGCCAGCGGTAACCAGTTGCGACCAGACTTCGAAAATATTGGCATCGGTACGCATGGTTTCGGTTTTCAGCTTGGCCGCGTCGGTAAATTCGCGCACCGGTCCTTCGATGCCTGCGAAACCCGGAATGGGCGTAAAGGTAGCGATCATCGTGTTGGCGATCTTGTCGATATCGCGCATGCTCTGGCCGATCTTGATATAGCGGCTCTCATAAAAATCCTCGACCGGGATCGAGAAGGCGCGGAACGGTTCGCCCCAGAGTTCGTCGATGCCTTCCTCGCCGCTGCGGTGCAGGACGAAATGTCCGAGTTCCATGGCATCGAGCAGGCATTGGCCGCATTCACGCATCAAGGCATCGTCGCTGCGGATCTCGATCCCGTCGGCCTGCAGTTCGACCAGTTTGCGGAAAATATCGGTCGCCCGGTTGAACATCGAGCCGGCCAGCATGGCCGCCTTGACCCGCCGCCGGGCTGGGTCGGTTTCCGCCTCGTAGGCGGCACGTGCTTCGGAGAGGCGGGTGCCGGGGATGTTCAGGCCGTGTTCGGTGTGATTGAACAGGCGGCGGGTCAGGGCCTCGATCAGCAGTTTCTTGGCTTGCAGCGAATCGGCCGGAACCGGGTAGGTCTTGATCCAGTAGCCGTCGTAAAGCACGCGCTCCTGGCCGGCGATCATCCGCCGGGTGCCTTCCGGCAGGTTTTCCTCGGCGCAGCCGTTACTCGGCAACTGATACACGTTGTTCATCTGGGATCGCTGGTGGTCAACACGCTATATGGGCAAGCAAAAAACATGCAGAAAGCCGGGCCGTGATTAAGGTGTTGAATTGATGGGTAAGGCGGATGACGGGCGGCGGGATGGGAAACCGATCTGCCTCATTTTGGTGCGTCGTGCCCGGCTTGAGTGTGCGCATTCTACCCAGCTTGTCGGTTTATCGGCGGCCAAGGAAGTAGGAAATCATGTCGGGCTGAGAACAAATCCACATTTCGCACGAATCAATTTGGGAAAACGGCAGTTGGACAGTTTTTACGTTCTGTCATTCGGAAATTTTACAAATTTGCCCATGTCCGGGAATTCATTGGCGAAGAGATGGTCTGATCAGCTTCCCAAAATCTGCTAACCGAGGAAAACATCATGTCCCAAAGCGTAACCCTGGCCGGAAATCCGATTGAAGTGGCCGGCAATTTCCCGAAGAAGAGCGACCTGGCACCGGCATTCCTGCTGGTCGGCAAGGATCTGTCCGACGTGTCGCTGGCCAGCCTGGGCGGCCAGCGCAAGGTGTTGAATATTTTCCCGAGTATCGATACGCCGACCTGTGCGATGTCGGTGCGCAAGTTCAACCAGTCGGCGAATGATTTGCCGAATACCGTGGTGCTCTGCATTTCGGCCGATCTGCCGTTTGCTCAGAACCGTTTCTGTGGTGCCGAAGGGCTGGCCAATGTGCAGACTCTGTCGACCATGCGCGGGCGCGAGTTCCTTGAAGCCTACGGCGTGGCGATCAAGAGCGGGCCGCTTGCCGGCGTCGCCGCCCGGGCGGTGGTTGTGCTCGACGAAAACAATCGTGTGCTGCACAGCGAACTGGTTCCGGAAATCAAGCAGGAGCCGGACTACGCTGCCGCGCTGGCGGCGCTGGCTTGATTGCACCGGTGATTCGCCGGGTGATCCACCCGGCGTTTTGGGCTTAAGCTGACGGTCGATGAACCAGCCTTTTGCCCCCTCTGCCATGATCTCGCCGCTCGGCGGCCTGAAGCTGGCCGAATTGATTTCAGCGCTCAGTCACGCGCTGGATATCACCGAAGGCCAGCCGGAAGGGCATTGCGTCCGTTGCTGCTGGATCGGCATGCATGTCGGACGGCATATCGGTTTGCCCGACGAGGCGCTGTGGGATCTCTACTACACGCTGCTGCTCAAGGATCTCGGTTGCAGCAGCAATGCGGCGCGCATCTGCGAGCTGTACCTGACCGACGACCTGGGCTTCAAGCGTGATTTCAAGACGGTGGGCGACAGCCTGCCCAAGGTGCTGCAATTCGTGCTCAAGCATACCGGTCTGAAGGCCGGCCTGGCCGAGCGCTTTCGCAGCGTGCTGACGATCATGCGCGATGGCAGTCAAATTGCGCAGGAGTTGATTGCCACCCGCTGCCAGCGGGGTGCTGAAATCGCCCGCCTGTTGCGCTTCCCGGAAAGCGTATCGCAGGGCATCTACAGCCTGGACGAGCATTTTAACGGCCAGGGCAAACCGGAAGGCCTGGTCGGCGAAGCCATCCCTTTGCTGGCCCGGATCGCGCTGCTGGCCCAGGTGATCGATGTTTTTCATACGGCCGGCGGCGAGCAGGCGGCGCTCGACGAAGTCCGGCTGCGCGCCGGTCGCTGGTTCGATCCGCAACTGGTGGCGGCTTTCGAGCAGGTGGCGGCGCGTCCGGCGTTCTGGGCGACGCTGGCCTCGTCCGAGGTTAACGCAGCGGTGCTGGCCCTGGAGCCGGCCTCGCAGGTGGTGGCGCTCGACGACGATTACCTCGACGATATCGCTGCCGCCTTCGGTCAGGTGGTCGACTCGAAGAGCCCTTACACCAGCGGTCATAGCGCCCGGGTGGCGCTCTATACCGATTTGATCGCCGAGCAGCTTG
Source organism: Azonexus sp. (assembly GCA_036726285.1). Lineage (GTDB taxonomy): Bacteria > Pseudomonadota > Gammaproteobacteria > Burkholderiales > Rhodocyclaceae > Azonexus. The sequence goes on along the minus strand of DAIMCQ010000010.1, from coordinate 1,966 downwards.
GCCTGTCGTTCGAGCGTCGGCGCTGGTTGAAGCGCGGCGCGCTGCTGCACGATGTCGGCAAGCTCGGCGTCAGCAACAGCGTCCTCGACAAGCCGGGCAAGCTGGATGCGGAAGAGTGGGCGGCAGTGCAGGCACATGCCATGTACACCGAAACCATCCTGTCGCGGATCGACGCCTTCGCCGAGTTGGCGCGGGTGGCGGCGGCCCATCACGAACGTCTGGATGGCAAGGGCTATCCGCGTGGCGTGATGGCGGAAGCCATTTGCCTGGAAACCCGGATCATCACGACCGCCGATATTTTCGATGCGATTACCGCCGAGCGCCCCTACCGGGGGGCCGTGCCGATCCCGAAAACCCTGGAGATGATGGCGGAAAACGTCGGTACGGCCATCGATTCACAATGTTTTTCTGCGCTGAAACAGGCACTTGACCGCCTGCCAGCCTGATTCCCCCGTAAAATACGCCCTTTGTTTGCCGGCCTGTCCGGATAAGGTTTTATTCGCATGACTATTGTTCAAAAAGTGCCGACTGTCGGCTTCGTCAGCCTCGGTTGCCCCAAGGCCTCTTCGGACGCCGAGCGCATCCTCACCAAGCTGCGGGCGGAAGGTTATGAAATTTCGCCGAGCTTCGACAACTCCGATCTCGTCATCGTCAATACCTGCGGCTTCATCGATGCCGCGGTCGAAGAGTCGCTCGACGCCATCGGCGAGGCACTCAACGAGAACGGCAAGGTGATCGTCACCGGCTGCCTCGGCGCCAAGGGCGACATCGTGCAGACGACGCATCCTTCGGTCCTGGCCGTTACCGGCCCGCATGCCGCCGACGAAGTGATGGGCTATGTGCATAGCCATCTACCGAAGCCGCACGATCCGTATTCCGACCTGGTGCCGCCGCAGGGCGTGCGTCTGACGCCGGATCATTTCGCCTACCTGAAGATTTCCGAAGGCTGCAATCACAGTTGCACCTTCTGCATCATCCCCTCGCTGCGCGGTCCGCTGGTTTCCCGCCCGGTCGGCGATGTGCTGGCCGAAGCCGAAAATCTGGCGCGGGCCGGCGTCAAAGAGATTCTGGTCATTTCGCAGGACACCAGCGCCTACGGCGTCGATCTCAAGTACCGTACCGCCTTCTGGGGCGGCAAGCCGGTCAAGAGCCGCCTCAAGGAGTTGTGCGAGGCGCTGGCCAGCTTCGGCATCTGGGTTCGCCTGCATTACGTTTATCCCTATCCGTCGGTCGACGACGTCATTCCGCTGATGGCTGAAGGCAAGATCCTGCCTTACCTCGACGTGCCTTTCCAGCATGCCAGCCCGAAGATCCTCAAGGCGATGAAGCGTCCGGCCTCGGCCGAGAATACGCTGGAGCGCATCGCCAAGTGGCGTGAGATCTGCCCGGAAATCGTCATCCGCTCGACCTTCATCACCGGCTTCCCAGGCGAAACCGAAGAGGATTTCGACCAACTGATCCAGTTCCTCGAAGATGCCAAGCTCGACCGCGTCGGGGCGTTTGCCTATTCGCCGGTCGAAGGCGCCAAGGCCAACGAACTCGAAGGCCTGCCGCCGGAGGATGTGCGCGAAGACCGTCGGCGCTGGCTGATGCAGGTGCAGGAAGACATCTCCGCCACCAAGCTGGAAGCCAAGATCGACACCACCATCCAGGTGCTGGTCGATGCGGTCGACGAGGAGGGCACGATTGCCCGTTCCAAGGCCGATGCGCCGGAAATCGACGGTCTGGTCTACCTCGACGGCTTCTTCGATGCCCAGCCGGGCGACTTCCTGCAAGTCAAGGTGATCGACGCCGACCATCATGACCTCTACGCCCAGCCTGTCTGAACGGCTGGCGAGGATCGTCGGGGCGCGCAACGTCCTGACCGATCCTGACGAGATCGCGCCATTCGTCACCGATTGGCGCGGGCGCTATCGCGGCGCGGCGCAGTGCGTCGTGCGGCCCGGCCATACCGCCGAAGTGGCGG
>DAIMCQ010000009.1:19930-31652 GCA_036726285.1 Azonexus sp. | reverse complement strand
GAAGGACAGCGTGCGCAGGTATTCCAGCCCGAACGGCATCAACAGGTAGTGGTCGATGATGAAGCTGGCGCCGGTTGCCATGGTCAGTACGAAGGTCGTCGCAGCGCCCATCCCGTAAGCCGTTTCCAGTTTCTTGGAGACGCCCATGAACGGGCATAGACCAAGAATCTTCACGAGTACGACGTTGTTGACCAGAACGGCGCCGACCAGGATGAAAAGATAGTGGCTCATAATTTGAATGGGCGAGATGCCGGCATTATCCGGCCGGGGCAGGGTACCGACAACCGCGCCGCTGTCATGGTTTTAGGCGGGCTTTCGCAGCATGGCGGCGAGCGTCGCGGCCACTTCGCCGACCAGATCCGGGCCGCGATAGATGAAGCCGCTGTAGAACTGAACCAGACTGGCCCCGGCACGAATCTTCTCGGCCGCATCTTCGCCGCCCAGGATGCCGCCGACGCCGATGATCGGCAGTTCGCCGGCCAGCGCCGCCGCCAGCTTTTTCTGGACATCGGTCGATTTGCGGAATACCGGCGCGCCGGACAGTCCGCCCGTTTCCTGGCCGTTCGGCAGGTTTTCGACGCCGTCGCGCGACAGGGTGGTGTTGGTGGCAATCACGCCATCGATGCGGTGACGGCGCAGTGCGTCGGCGATGGCGGTGATTTGCGTATCGTCGAGGTCCGGCGCGATCTTCAAGGCCATCGGCACGTATTTGCCGTGCTTGTCGGCCAGTTGCTCTTGGCGGGCCTTGAGTTGGGCGAGCAGGTCGTCGAGCGCGTCATCTTTTTGCAGTTCGCGCAGGTTCTTGGTGTTGGGCGAGGAAATATTGACCGCCACATAGCTGGCGTCGCCGTACACTTTTTCCAGGCAGATCAGGTAGTCGTCCGCGGCCTTGTCGATCGGCGTCGTCGCGTTCTTGCCGATGTTGATGCCGAGAATGCCGCCCTTTTTCGGGAACTCGGCGGCCCGGACGTTTTCCAGCAGCTTGTCGACGCCGGCATTGTTGAAGCCCATGCGATTGATGATGCCCTGGGCGTCGGGCAGGCGGAACAGGCGCGGTTTCGGATTGCCGTCCTGCGGTCGCGGCGTGATCGTGCCGATTTCCAGGAAACCGAAGCCGAGCCGGGCCAGACCGTCGATGTAGTCGCCGTTCTTGTCCAGGCCGGCAGCCAGGCCGACCGGGTTGGGGAACTTGAGACCCATGACTTCGACCGGGCAGGGGGCGACCGGTTTGGCGAGCAGACCGGCGAGGCCGCTGGCGTTGAGCAGGGAAATGCCGCTCATACCCAGGCCATGAGCGGTTTCCGGGTCGAGGGCGAAGAATACTTTGCGGATGAGTGGATATAGCATAACCCGGCATTTTACCGCATCGCAGCAGTCCCCCGGTGCTTCCGTGGCGGGGCTTTCTTATCATTCGATAAGAAAATTGTCCTTGTGATCGGGCCTGCGCCGACATGAGGCGTGGATCGGCGGACTTTTTTCAATTCAACGTGCGAATTTGCACAGTAGTTTGGTGCAGTTTTGCTAGCATCGACGGGCGGCATATTGCGCCTCACTCCAATCCAGAAACACCATGAATTCACATGTAGATCTAATCAAGGCGATTCGCTCCGGCCAACTGGCGCAAGTCCAGGCGGCGCTGGACCACTGTGCGCCCGTCGAATGGGCCGACGAGCAGGGCGAAGCCGGCCTGGCGATGGGTATCGCCTGTTTTCTCGGTCATGCCGATATCGTCCGTGAGCTGATCGGGCGCGGCGCGCCAGCCAACCACGCCGACAATGCCTTGCCGACTTCGCCATTAAGCATGGCGGTGCGCGGCAAGCGCAACGAGGTTGTACGCTGTCTGATCGAACTTGGCGCCCTGGTACCGGAAGGCATGGCGACCGGTCTTTCCGAACACGACATCATGATCGCCCAATGGAAAGCCTTCCGCGACGGGCATGCAGTCGATAGCAACCAGGCGGCCGATCAATTGCCGGACATCGAAGAAATCAACATGGTCGGCTGCTCGAATACCGATACCCAGGTCCTGGAGGCAGAAGTGTTGCGCCAGGCCATGCAGAAAATGCGCTGATCGGCGTTCGCCCGACCGTGTTGTGTCGGCAGGCGCACACAAGCGCCAATGTCTTCTCCCGACAGGCTGCCGACCTGCGTTGCAGGGGGTAAACTAGACGGCATGCCGATTTTCCTTTGCCGCTTCCTGCCCTTTGCCATCTGTTTTGGTCTGGCTACGGCCCAGGCTGCCGGGCCTGACCCCTTTGCCGTTGAAGCGATGGCGCCCCTCAAGCCGTCGCCGCGCCTGTCGGCCCGGGTGGGCGAGGCCCCCTGTTCGACCGAACTGCCGGCAACGCCGCTGGCGGCCATCGATGCCGTCGATCTGGCCTTGTGCAACCACCCGCAGACGCGTGAAGTCTGGGCGGCGGCACGGGCCCAGGCAGCACTGGTTGGTGTCGCGCAGGCCGCCTGGTTGCCGTCGCTCGATGGCAAGGCGAGTGCCTTCCGCTATTCGCTGGAAGATCGCAACTACAACCAGAGCGCCGCGGCGCTGACTGTCTCCTGGCTGGTCTTCGATGCCGGCCAGCGTTCGGCCAATATCGAGAATGCGCGGCAATTGCTCGATGCCGCTGCGGCGACCCAGAACGCTACCGTGCAAAACCTCTTCCTTGCCGCCTTGCAGGCGTACTACGCCGCCCAGGCGGCGCAGGCCGTCGTGCAATCGACCGGCGAAGCCGAGCGGGCAGCGCGGGAAAGCTACCTCGCTGCCGAAAGCCGCTACGCGGTCGGTGTCGCCACGCCGGCCGACCGCCTGCAGGCACAGACGGCGCTGTCGCAGGCGACGCTGAACCGGATCAGGGCCGAAGGCGATGCCCGCAATGCGCTCGGGGCGCTGATGTACGCCCTCGGGTTCAGCGCCGGGCAGCCGGTCCGCCTGGCTGAAATGCCCGTCCTGGCGCCGGAGCAGCGCTTTCAGGCCGATGTCGATGCGCTGATCGAGGATGCACGGGCGCGGCGTCCCGACCTCAAGGCCGCCGAAGCCCAGCTCAAGGCTGCCGAAGCCAGCATCGAACTGGTGCGGGCGCAGGGCCGGCCGACCCTCAGCATCGCCGCCGGACCGACCTGGCAGGACGTGGCGGGGACGACGACGCAGGGGGGAAATGTCGGGCTGACGCTCAACGTGCCGCTCTTTTCCGGCTTCGATACGACCTACCGGGTGCGCTCGGCCACCGCCCAGGCCGAGGTCCGGGCGGCCCAGCGCGACCGCCTGAAAAACCAGGTGGCGCTTGACGTCTGGCGGGCGTATCAAAGCCTGACGACGGCGACGCAAAGCCTCAAAACGACGGCCGATCTGGTGGCCAGCGCCGAACAGTCCGAGCGCGTCGCGCTCGGCCGTTACAAGGCCGGTGTCGGCACCGTGCTCGATTTGCTGAGTGCCCAGGCGGCGCTGGCCAGTGCCCGCCAGCAGCGCATCCAGGCGGCGCTCGACTGGAATGTATATCGCGCCACGCTGGCCCAGGCCATCGGCACACTGGATTACACCTTGCTACAGGCAAGGGAACAGGGAAGACCATGAAGCATATCGGCAAGATCGTCATCGGCGTGGCGGTGCTCGCCGGCCTGGTCGGTGGTGGGGTCTGGTACGTCCGGCAGCAGGCGGCGCAGGACCCGGCGGTCCGCTACAAGCTGACGACGCTGGAAACGGGGAGCGTGACGCAGACCGTTTCGGCCAACGGCACGCTCAATCCGCTGGTTTTGGTCAATGTCGGGACGCAGGTTTCCGGCACGGTGAAAAAGCTTTACGTTGATTTCAACGACAAGGTGGTGGCCGGCCAGAAACTGCTCGAACTCGACCAGTCCCTGCTGCAGGCCCAAGCCCGCCAGACCCAGGCCAACGTGATCAACGTGGCGACGGCGCTCGACCTGGCCAAGGCCAACGAAGCGCGCATGAAAGCGCTGCTGGAAAAGGAATACATCTCGCGCCAGGACTACGACCAGTCCTTGCAGGTGCTCAAGTCGGCCCAGGCGCAATTGCTGCAAGCCAAGGCGGCAGCCGACAAGGACCAGGTGAATCTGGGCTATACGGTGATCAGCTCGCCGGTTTCCGGCGTCGTGGTGGCCCGGCTGGTCGATCTCGGCCAGACCGTGGCGGCCAGCTTCCAGACCCCGACCCTGATCCAGATCGCGCAGGATCTGACCAAGATGGCGATCGACACCAGTTTTGCCGAGGCCGACATCGGCAACATCAAGGAAGGCCTGGGCGTGCGCTTTACCGTCGATGCCTTCCCGAGCAAGGGCTTCCAGGGCGTCGTTCAGCAGATCCGCCTGAACCCGACCAACCAGCAGAACGTGGTGACCTACAACGTCCGCATCAAGGTCGATAACCCGGACCTGATCCTGCTCCCGGGCATGACGGCCTACGTCAATATCGGCGTCCAGAAGCGCAGTGAGGTCTTGCTGGTGCCCAACGCCGCCTTGCGCTTCAAGCCGGCCGACGCGGTCGAGAAAAAGGCCGAGGCCGAAGCCAGGCCGCCGGCCGGCGGCGCACCCGCCTCCGGCGATGCCGGCAAGGGGCCGGGCGAGCGCAAGGGCAAGAAGCGCGACGGCCAGAACGGCATGGTCTATGTGCTGGCCAATGGCGAGCTTCGCCCGGTCAGCGTCCAGCTCGGCATTACCGACAACCGCAATACCGAGATCCTCAGCGGTGATCTGAAAGCGGGCGACCGGGTGGTGACCGGCGAGAACTCGAACGGCAGCAAGGCACCGTCCAGCGTCGGCATGCGGATGTTCTGATGGCCGATCCCGTCATCCGGGTGGCCGGTCTGGCCAAATCCTACGCGACGGCGGCGGGGCTGTTCCCGGCCTTGCGCGGTGTCAACCTAGCCGTTTACCCCGGCGAATACATCGCCATCATGGGGCCGTCCGGTTCGGGTAAATCCACTTTCATGAACCTGCTTGGCTGTCTCGATACGCCGAGTGCCGGCGATTACTTCCTGGCTGGCAAAAATGTCGCCCATATGGAAAAGGATGTGCTGGCCGTGCTGCGCAACCGCACGCTGGGCTTCGTCTTCCAGGGCTTCAACCTGCTGCCGCGCATGACGCTGCAAGATAACGTCGCGCTACCGCTGGTCTATGCCGGAATCGGCAAGGAGACACGGCGGGCGGCGGCGCGCGAACTGCTCGACAAGGTGGGCCTGGGCAAGTACGCCGATTCATTGCCCAACCGTATTTCTGGCGGCCAGCAGCAACGGGTGGCGATTGCCCGGGCGCTGGTCAACAAACCGCATCTGATCCTGGCCGACGAACCGACCGGCAACCTCGACAGCCACACCAGCGAGGAAATCATGCGCCTGTTCGGCGAGCTGAACGCCGAGGGTATTACCATCGTGCTGGTCACCCATGAGCCCGATATCGCCGCCCACGCCAAGCGGCAAGTCCGCTTCCTCGACGGCGAGATCGTCAGCGACCAATTGACGGCTGCCGTACCGGGAGTCGAAGCATGTTGAAAGCCATGCTCGGCGAAGCCTGGCTGGCGATGGGCGCCAACCGCTTGCGCACGGCGCTGACCATGCTCGGCATGGTGATCGGCGTCGGCGCCGTGGTGATCATGATGGCGATCGGGCAGGGCGCCCAGTATGCAGTGCAGCAGACGATCAGCACCATGGGCTCGAATCTCTACATCGTGCTTTCCGGCTCCTTCACCACGGCCGGGGTGCGCAGCGGTTCGGCCGGCGCGCCGACGCTGAACGTCGCCGATGCCGAGGCGATGAGCGAACTCGACGGCGTGAGCAACGTCGCCCCGACCCACCAGGGGACGCGGCAACTGGTCTATGGTTCGCAGAACTGGAGTTCGCAAATCATCGGCACCACCCCCACCTATCTCGAAGCGCGGGCCTGGAGCATCGTCGATGGCGCCGCCTTCGGCGATTCCGACGTGCGCTCGGCGACACGGGTGGCCGTCATCGGCAAAACGGTGGCAGAAAACCTGTTCGGCGACGAAAACCCGGTCGGCAAGACGATGCGCATCCAGCAGAACCCCTTCATGGTGATTGGCGTGCTGGGCAGCAAGGGGCAGAACCTCGACGGCCGCGACCAGGACGACACGGTGATCATTCCGCTCACCACCGCGCAACGCAAGGTGTTCGGCACCCCTTTCCTCGGCTCGGTGCGGATGATCATGGTCCAGGCCGATTCGGCCGAGTCCATGCCCAAGGTCGAAGCCGGCATCACCGCCCTGTTGCGTCAGCGCCACCGCCTGCGCGAAGGCATGCCGGACGATTTCTTCATGCGCAACCTGTCGGCCGCCGCCGAATCAGAAGCGGCAACGACGCGCACGATGTCCATCCTGCTCGGTGCCATCGCCTCGATCTCGCTGCTGGTTGGCGGTATCGGCATCATGAACATCATGCTCGTTTCGGTCACCGAACGAACTCGGGAAATCGGTATCCGCATGGCCATCGGCGCCCGCCAGAAGGACATCCTGACCCAGTTCCTGCTCGAGGCGGTGATGATCTCCTTCGCCGGTTGCCTGCTCGGCCTGCTACTCGGGCTGACCATTGCCCTCGGCATCAACTTCGTTACCGGCATGGTCATCGTCATCTCGGGCAGCGCCGCCCTCGTTGCCTTTGCAGTCGCCGCCACGGTCGGTATCTTCTTCGGCTGGTACCCGGCGCGCAAGGCCGCCCGGCTCGATCCGATCGAGGCGCTGCGCTACCAGTAGCGAATAGGCCAGCCGGGTTGGTTGGCCATCTTGCGGTGATATTCCGATTCGCTCCGCGGGCCGAATGAATGCCGCCAAGAAAACGATCGACTATTTCACGAAACATATCCGGCCCTGATCATGGGCTGGCTTATGCCAACTTGGTGGTGCCCTGCGCCTAGCGAAAATTGCTTTGCTATTTCTGCTTTGTACCCAAAGGCGCCGGCCAGGGTTTTTGATAGCAGGCCTTCAGCGTTGGACGTAACCGGCAAGCAAAAAACGCAGCATTTTGACTGTCCGGTTGATGGACTTGTTACGCGTATTCATAGCTTGGCAGCCTCTTGCCAGAGTTGTTCCTTGCCTACCTGCTGATACCAGCTAGCGAACTGGGAACGATAGTGCTGCAACTGTTCTGGCAGTTCTGGGCGAGGATCTTCGCTGAGGAGATAAGCCATGCCTTCAATGAACCAGTTGGGTGTAACGAGCCAGCCCCTGATGTTTCCGAGCCGTTCTTTCTGGAGATGGTGAATCATTTCGTGCCGTAAATAGTAGGGCTTCCAGGCACGAGGACTAATGACGATACCGAATGTGCCAATCGTGTTTGCTGCTGCCTTGAAGCCGAATGACTCGTTGCAGATTTCGGTGGTACAGAAAACAACACGAGGTGGTCGCTCAATTTCACCGATTGAAGAGTTAACAAACTGCAGCGCGCTTTGGTACAAATCTGAAGCCTCAGCCAAGCGAGATGGATTATCTATGCAAATACGCTCATTGACGCACGTTACGCCTGCCAGTTCAGGAGCCAGTATTCGCACGGGCTTAAAGAAAGCCCAAGCGGCCAAAGGAACGGATAAAAGCATGACGATAAGAATTCGTTTCAGCATATGAGCCTCAAAACGTATATCGCACAGCGAGGTTGAGCGTCATGCTATGCCGTGTGTATGTGAAGGACGCTGTATTCCCAGTATTTCCTGGGGGGACTGTCAGCGGATAGCCACCCCATGCGCTTCAGATACCGTGCGACGAACCAGTTTAGCGTGCCATGTCCAACGAATAATACAGTGCCGTGAATTGAAGCCAAATTGGCGAGCTGCTCGGCGCAGCTATGTGCTCTTGCCTTGGCCGATTTGAATGACTCTGCATTGGCTGAATATCCGAGCGCCCAGGCAAACCGAAAAAATACCAACCACGCTTGCAACGAGAGGGTTGGGAAACGCCACGCAGCGTGGGGCATATCCATTTCTCGGAACATGTGGGAATAGGCTCCTATACGCTCAACCCCAAGGGCATTTGCAGATTCCATCGAGCGCGGAAGGTTGCTGCACACAGTAAAAGCACATCGGCTGGCTTGCGCAACAGATTCTTGCGTGGGCGGGCACTCGGTATCGATACCGGCAGCGTTGTATTGTTTAACCCAAACGCCAAACTCTGCCGCATTCAATCGGCGGTACGTGTCAATCTTGGGTTTGCCATGTCGCATCAGGACGATTTGCACGGTGGCCTCCTGAAACACAACGTTGAAAATTACCGGGCGCGAGGTCCGGTGGATTGTGATGTTAGCTGCCAGCATAGCAAACAGGGGGATAGCCCTCGGTTTCGGCGTAGAACGCTGAGCCGTCGGTTTTAATTACGAGATAGCCCCCGCCGCCAGAAGATATTTTTTCCTTTGCGGTATGCCAATCGATAATTTCAAATGGGGACGACCAGCCAAGAAAAAGACATGCGTCTGAATCAGCGAAGGGGGCATTGAGGCCACGGAACTTTTTGTCAAAGAGTTCCGACATGGAGTGACAAACATCGCCGATGTAAAGCCTTCGGCCTTTTCTGTGCTTCATGGACAAACCGTTCCCGTAACCGGGTTTCAATAAACCGGTCTGCGAATACGGAAAGCGCTTGATATGGACTCATGGCAGCTAACGACGCTGTAGAAAAATAGTACTCATCCTGCCATCGTGCCGTGAACCATATGGAATAACAAGATTCAAACCCAGAGTTGAAACCGGGGAGGTGCCATGGCCCGTTACAAAGCAATCGACACCAGTCCGAGATTCCTGGCTGTCGATCTGGAGAAACAACGACTGCCGGGCTGTTTCGACCATGCCGTGCGTCACCTGCTCGACTACGAATTCGACCTTTCCCTGTTCGACGCCCGCTATCGCAACGACCAGAGCGGCACCTGCGCCTATCGAACCAGGTCGGTTCGTTTGCGAAGCCCGTTGTTTACCTTGGGTGGTCTTGCGAACTTGCTTGCCTGTCGTATCCCGCAAACCATCTGCAGCCTGCTGTCAGGGTGATGCCGAAGACAAGGTGGGTGAGCAGCGTTACCCAGTCGCGGGCGACGGCAAACCAGGGGAAAAGCAGCGTAAAGCCGTACATGTTGAGGATGTAGATGCCCAGTCCGTACAGGGCGCCGAGCAGGATGCCCGGCCCGGCTGGAAAACGAGGGGGTAGCAGGGCCGGGGCGAGGGTGTAGGTGATGGAGAGGGCGAAGTGGATCAGGGTGGCCGCCAGCAGGATGTCCCAACGGGCGGTTGATGGCGGCGGCAGGACGCCCGGCCCCATGAGCAGTGCGGCGGTGAGGCGGGCGTCGCGGAACAGGGTATCGAGAACGGGCATGCCAGCCAGGTGCCACAGGATAATCTGGGCGAGTGTTGCCAGGCTGCCGGCGCCAAGGCCGACCACCAGCAGCATCAGCAGATTGATCTGCCCGCCTTCACGAAGGTGCCCGGGGGCAAGTTTCGGTGTTTTGCCTCCCGTCGTCAGGTCGATGTTTTCCTGGCCGAGCAGGGTGGCATCGAGTCGTCGGGCCAGACCTTCGCCACACTGAGCCATGATCCGGACGTGGTTGCGAACGAATATCGGGCGGGCCAGGGGCGCGAGCAGATTCATCCACCAGCGCGTGCTACGGACGTGCCACTCAAATTGAACGATGCTGCACCGGCCGTCATGGGTGAAATGCCAGCGGCCGCTTCCTTCCAGATCGCCTTGCGCCAATCCGTCGATGGCGACCAAGGCCTCGATCCGCGTGGTGCGTACCTCGAACACCACGAGGTAGGGTAGAGCCCCCTGCCAGGCGTAGCGCCGGATGCTGTCGATGCCATGGCTGTCGCCACGTACCAGCGTTTCGACTTTTTCGGCGCCGCGCCACCATTCCGGCCAGCGAAGGGAGTCCTGAATGGCGGCATAGACTTCGGTCAGCGGTGCATTGATGCGCCAGGTGGTTTGCAGGTGATATTCAGCCACCGGCCTTGCCCCGCTCTTTCAGTGCCGTGCGCGTTGCAGGCCAGTGCAGCGTCTCCATCGATCTTCTCCTTGAGCCCGTTACCCGGGAGCATGCCGAGTCGCGATTTCAGCTTCCGTACGCCATCGCACATTGCTCAGACCATCGTCCTATATGCGTTTGCGAACGGTGGGAGGTGGCGTGGCAGGGGATAGTGCGCTTGCCGCCGGTTTCCTCATTTGAGTGCATGGCCCGATTCCCGGTTCAACAGGAGTTGATTGCAATGTCTTTTTCCGTTTGGGCTTTGGTGATCGGCGCCCTGCTGATCACCATGGCCTTGGCTGGTTCGCTGATGAAGCGGCTGCCGGTCAGCGCTTCACTGTTATATCTGATCGTCGGTTATGCGCTAGGGGCGGCTGGCTGGGGTGTCATGGCCCCCGATCCGCACCTGAGGTCGGCGATTCTCGAGCGGGTATCCGAAGTGGCGCTGCTCATTTCCTTGTTCTCGGTCGGCCTCAAGCTCGGTTTGCCCTTTTCCAGCCGTCATTGGCGATTGCCTTTGCGCCTGGCATTCATTTCTATGCTGCTGACCATCGGGTTGCTGACGCTGCTTGGCATCTTTTGGCTGAGCTTGCCTCTGGGGGCGGCAGTGTTGCTGGGGGGCATTCTGGCGCCGACCGACCCGGTACTGGCGTCCGACGTCCAGGTCGACGAACCGCATGACAGCGACCGGCTGCGCTTCAGCCTGACCGGCGAAGGCGGACTCAATGATGGCGGTGCCTTCCCCTTCGTCATGCTCGGCCTTGGCCTGCTCGGCCAGCGCGAACTCGGTCGCGGCGGCTGGCAATGGCTGGCGATCGATGTCCTGTGGGGGCTGGCCGGCGGTTTGGTCATCGGTGCCGTGCTCGGGGCGATGATCGGCAAACTGGTGATCTATCTGCGAACCCGCCATCAGGAAGCCGTCGGTCTTGATGAGTTCCTGGCCCTCGGGCTGGTCGCCCTGGCCTTTGGCGTGGCGCAACTGGTCCTGGCCTCGGGTTTTCTCGCGGTGTTTGCCGCCGGGCTCGCCCTGCAGCGCGTCAAGGAACGTTCGCGCCGACAGGCGGCGCCCGAGGTCGGGCCGGCCGGCTTGCAGGACAAGGAAGCGCATCTCGCCGTGGCTACCCACCCGAACCTCGCCGGCGCCTACATGATGCAGGCGGTACGGGGGTTCAACGAGCAACTCGAACGCATTGCCGAACTGGTCATCGTCCTCGCCGTGGGGGCCATGCTGGCCTATGTCCATGTCGATCTGGTGACCACGGTCTTTGTCGGACTCCTGTTTTTTGTCCTGCGTCCGCTATCGGTGTGGCTGGGCCTGCTGGGGGCGCAGGTTTCGGGCGATCAGCGGCTGCTGATCGCGTGGTTCGGCATTCGCGGCATCGGTTCGATCTATTACCTGATGTATGCCCTGAATCACGGCCTTACCGGTCCGTGGGCCGAGCAGGCAATCAACGTCACGCTGACGGCGGTCGCTGCCTCGATCATCATGCACGGTATTTCGGTGACCCCTTTGATGGCGCTGTATGCCCGGCGGCAGGCCGGGAAGAGCCACCGATCCAGTTCAGATAACCGGCGCCATGAAATCCGCTGACCGTCCGGCATCGGCGTCGACCAGCAGGCAGGCGTCGCTGCGCACGGCATGGGCGATGGGCAGCTTGGCGCCTTGCTGCCAGGCGAACAGGGCCGGGGATTTTTCCGCCCCGGTGATCAAGACCAGTTGCTTGCGGCTGGCGCGCCACGACCTGCCCGCATTCCTGCAAGAGATCATC
>DAIMCQ010000009.1:3836-19920 GCA_036726285.1 Azonexus sp. | reverse complement strand
AGTTGCTTGCGGCTGGCGCGCAATGTCTGAAAATTCAGGCTGACGCGCTCGCCGGGGGGCTTCGGCGCCCCGTGGATGGCAATGACCGGAGCGAGGTGGTCGCCGTGCGTCGAAAACAGGCTGGCGGTGTGTCCATCCTCTCCCATGCCGAGCAGAACGAGATCAAAAGGCTGCCGGTCAAGGACCAGCCTCGCATATTCTTCGGCTGCCCGTGTGGCACCGAGTTCGGCCGGAATGGGGTGAATCTGCCTGGCTGGAATCGCCACGTGCGAGAGCCAGGCTTCCTGGGCCAGGCGGGCGTTTCGGTCGGCATGGTCGGCCGGCAGGCAGCGCTCGTCGCTCCAGAATATTTCCCAGGCGTGCCAGTCCTGGACCATTCCGGCGAGCATTTCGTAAGTTCGTTGCGGCGTCTTGCCGCCGGCCAGAACGATCCGGAACAGCTGGCGCTCACGGATCGCGGCTTCGGCCTCGGCGGTGATGATCCGGCAGGCGTGAGCGGCGACCTCTTCCGGATTGGACAATATCTTGCAGTGCACGGGCAGCATCAGCTTTCGCCCCCGGCTTTGCCGTTGCAGCTCAGTGTCTGCCGCCATGCCCGGTCGGCCTGGCCAAATATCTGGTCAGCCGCCTTCGGCCCCCAACTACCGACCGGATACTGCAGGGGCGGGTGTTCGTCGTTGGCCCAGCCGTGCATGAACGGATCGACGATATTCCACGCCGCCTTGACCTCGTCGTAGCGCAGGAAAAGGGAACGATCACCTTGAATGACGTCCATCAGCAGGTCTTCGTAGGCATCGGCCTTGCGTTCGCCCGGCGTGCCGACCGATGCATCCATTGAAATCTGGCGGGTGCGCGTTTCCTGGCCGGGAACCTTGGCGGATATTTCCATCTGCACCACATCGTCCGGCTGAATCCCGATCAGCAACCAGTTGGGGTGTACGGACGAGGCGCCCGTGCCCTGAAAGAGCTGCATCGGCGGTTCGCGAAAACGCACGGCGACCATCGAGCGCCGCTCCTTGAGACGTTTGCCGGTGCGCAGATAGAAGGGCACATCGCGCCAGCGCCAGTTGTCCACATAGAGCTTCAGTGCGGCATACGTCTCGGTGTGGCTGCCGGCGGCGACGCCGGCTTCCTGCTGGTAGCCGGCGTACTGGGCGCGTACCGCGTGGCTGGCCAGTTGCTCCGGGCTGAGCGGGCGAATCGAGCGCAGGACCTTGACCTTTTCGTCGCGCAGCGATTCGGCCTCCAGCGAGACCGGTGGCTCCATCGCCAGCAGGGCCAGAACCTGCAGCAGGTGGCTCTGGATCATGTCGCGCGTCGCGCCGCCGTGCTCGTCGTAGTAACTGGCTCGTCCGTTCAGGCCGATGGTTTCGGCGTGCGTGATCTGAACGTGGTCGATGTAGTGGCGGTTCCACAAGGGCTCCAGAATCATGTTGGCAAAGCGCAGGACCAGCAGGTTCTGGACCGATTCCTTGCCGACATAATGATCGATGCGGTAGATCTGCTCTTCTTTGAGATGTGTATCGAGGGCGTGCTGCAAGTCGCGAGCCGATTGCAGGTCATGGCCGAAGGGCTTTTCGATGACCATCCGTCGCCAGCCCGTGCCTTCCGCCAGCAAGCCTGCTTCAGCCAGCCGGATGGTGATCGGCGCATAGAACCGGGGGCTGACCGAGAGATAGAAGATGGCGTTGTTGCCGCATTCACCGGTTCCGATCCAGGCATCGAGCGCCTGGTAGAAGGCACTGTCCTCAAGGTCGCCAGCGAGATAGTCGAGGCGCTGAAGAAAGCTGTCGAGCCGTATCGTGTCGCTGGCTTCGAGGTGCTGTTTGACCTCGCCGCGCCAGTCATCCTGCGTATAAGCGGTGCGCCCGCAGCCCAGAATGCGGACGTTGGGCGCCAGCTGGTCCAGGCGATGCAACTGGTACAAGGCAGGCAGCAGCTTGGCTGTCGCCAGGTTGCCGGTCGCCCCGAAGATCACGTAGGCATGCGATTCGGTGGCGCAGCTCATGGCAGTTTCTCCTCGACCCCGTCGCCGAGCCAGCGGGTGTGGAAGTGCGCCGAGCTGTCCCGGTCGATACGCTGGTAAGAATGGGCGCCGAAGAAATCGCGCTGCGCCTGCAGGATGTTGGCCGAGCCGTTGGCGCAGCGGTAGCCGTCGTAGAAGGCGAGGGCCGACGAAAGAGCAGGCGCTGCGACGCCGCTGCCGACGGCGAGCGTTACGGCACGGCGCCAGCCGGCTTCGGCCGCCTTGATCTCGCTGACGAAGAAGGGATCCTGCAACAGGCTGGGGGGCACGGGGCGACGGGAAAAACTGGCCTTGATGTCGCCGAGGAAGCGGCTGCGGATGATGCAGCCGGCCCGCCAGAGCAAGGCAATCTCGCCGTAGGGCAAGGCCCAGCCCTCGGCCTCGGCGGTGGCTTGCAGCAGCATGAAGCCTTGGGCGTAGGAGACCAGCTTGGCGGCGTAGAGCGCATCGCGCAGCGCGTCGAGACAATCGGCGCGGGCCGCTTCGTCGATCGCAACCGGTTGGCTGCCGAGCAGGGCGGCGGCGGCCACCCGTTCGCTCTTGCGCGCCGACAGCATGCGGGCGTGCACCGCCTCGCCGATCAGGGTCAGCGGTACGGCGTGATCGAGCGCATCCTGCGCTGTCCAGACCCCGGTGCCTTTCTGCCCGGCGCAGTCGAGTATCTTGTCGACCAGCGGGCTGCCATCGCGGTCGCGCTGACGCAGGATGCGGCTGGTGATGTCGATCAGGTAGGATTCGAGCCGACCGGCATTCCACTCGGCGAAGGTGTCGGCCATCGCTTCGTGCGTCATGCCCAGGGCGTGCTGCATCAGGTGGCAGACTTCGGCGATTAATTGCATGTCGCCGTATTCGATGCCGTTGTGCACCATCTTGACGTAATGTCCCGCTCCGCCATCGCCCAGCCATTGACAGCAGGGCACGTCATCGACGCGGGCGGCAATCGCCTGGAACATGTCGCGAATGACCGGCCAGGCTGCCGCGGCGCCGCCCGGCATCAAGGAAGGGCCGTGGCGGGCACCCTCTTCTCCGCCGGAAATGCCCATGCCGACGAAATGAATGCTTGCCTTGGCCAGCTCCCGGCAGCGCCGCGTGCTGTCGCGGTAATTGGAATTGCCGCCGTCGATCAGGATATCGCCCGCTTCGAGTCGGGGCAGCAGTTGTTCGATCAAGGCATCGACCGCCCGTCCGGCCGTGACCATGAGCAGGATGATGCGTGGCCGGGCAAGCTGGGCGAGTAACTGTTCCGGACTGTCGGCAGCGGTGATCTGGCGTTCCCCGCCGTGGCTGGCGAGGAAATCCGCGGTCACGGCTGCGGTGCGGTTGTATACGGCGAGGCGGAAACCCCTGTCGCTGA
Organism: Azonexus sp.; assembly: GCA_036726285.1. GTDB lineage: Bacteria > Pseudomonadota > Gammaproteobacteria > Burkholderiales > Rhodocyclaceae > Azonexus. Next base: position 16,540 of record DAIMCQ010000009.1, on the reverse strand, counting down.
GGTTGAGTGCCAGGTTGGCGCCCATCACCCCCAGTCCAATGACACCGATATCTGCTGTGCTCATGCCTGTCTCCGCCGTTGGGGCCTGGTTGACGCTGGACAGCGGGAAATCCGGCTTGTTCCCCGGTCGGCCTGTCCCGGAAAGCGATGTGGAGATTGCCGAAGGCGGGTTTGCAACGCATGCGGCATGTCGTCGTGCCACTGCCGGGCTGGCTTCGGCGGGTCATGCAGGAAAGCATAGGCGTTGCGATGCCGAAGATCGGTGCGCTGGCGCCCATAGTGGATTGCGTGGCAAATTGGGGGGCAGCTTGCCGAGGTACGCCGCCGACAGACAATAAAAAAGCCGGGTGTCGAATCCCGGCTTTTTGTTGGCGGCAATGCCGCCTTCAGATCACCAGTTGGGTGCCCAGTTCGACGACGCGGTTGGTCGGGATCTTGAAGAAGTCGCTGGCGCTGGTGGCGTTCTTGGACATGATCGCAAAGAGCCGGGCGCGTAGCGGCGAGATGCGCCGGTTCATCGACGGGACGATGGTTTCGCGCGACAGGTAGAAGGTCGTTTCCATGCTGTCGAAGCGTTCCCCGTAGCGTTTGCATTGTTCCAGCGCGCCGGGGACGTCCGGGCTTTCCATGAAACCGTAGCGGACGATCAGGCGTTTGAAACCCTTGCTCATCTGATGCAGGTAGATGCGGTCGAAGTCATTGACGTGCGGGGTTTCGGTGGTCTGGATGGTGAGCAGCACGACCCGTTCGTGCAGTACCTGGTTGTGCTTGAGGTTGTGCAGCAGGGCGGGCGGCACACCATCCTTGGCGCTGGTCATGAAAACGGCGGTGCCGGCGATGCGGTGCACATCGTCGATGGCATGCAGGAAATCCTCCATCGGGATGCTCTGCTTGGCCATCTCCTGCGAAACCAGGCGCCGGCCGCGCCGCCAGGTGGTGAGCACGGTGAAGGAAACCAGGCCCATGGCGATCGGGAACCAGCCGCCTTCGGGAATCTTGATCGCGTTGGCGGCGAAGAAGGCGATGTCGACGCTGAGCATCACGCCGGCGACGGCGATCACCGCAAAGATGTTCCAGCGCCACATCAGCACCATCACGAAGGCGACCAGGATGGTGTCGATCAGCATCGTGCCGGTCACGGCAATGCCGTAAGCCGCCGCCAGATTGGAGGAGTTCTTGAAACCGATGACCAGCGCGATCACCGCCAGGTAGAGCGTCCAGTTGGTGAAGGGGACGTAGATCTGGCCTTCTTCCTTGCCCGAGGTGTGGATGATCTGCATACGTGGCAGCAGGCCCATCTGGATCGATTGGCGGGCGACCGAGAAGGCGCCGGAGATCACGGCCTGCGAGGCGATGACCGTAGCCATGGTGGCGAGCAGCACCATCGGCACCAGGGCCCAGTCCGGGGCGAGGTGGAAGAAGGGGCTGGCGATGGCTTCCGGCTCGACCAGCAGCAGGGCGCCCTGGCCGAAATAGTTGAGGACCAGGGCCGGCATTACGAAGCCGAACCAGGCCAGGCGGATCGGGAAGCGGCCGAAGTGGCCCATGTCGGTGTAAAGCGCTTCGCCGCCGGTCACGGCGAGCACCACCGAGCCCAGGGCCAGGAAGGCGAGGCCGGGGTGGGTGTAGATGAAATAGATCGCGAAGATCGGGTTGAGCGCTTCCAGTACCTGCGGATTCTGGGCGATCTGCATCACGCCCAGTGTGCCGAGGATGCCGAACCAGGCGACCATGACCGGCCCGAAAAAGAGCCCGACCGTACCGGTGCCGCGCTTCTGGATGAAGAACAGGAAGGTGATGATGGCCAGGGTGATCGGGATGACGTAAGGCTTGAGCGTCGGGGTGACGATTTCCAGGCCTTCGACGGCGGAGAGCACCGAGATGGCCGGCGTGATCATGCTGTCGCCGTAGAACAGCGCTGCGGCAAAAATGCCGAGCAGAGTGACGATCCTGGCCAGGCGGGGATTCTTGGCGCGCTCGGTGACCAGCGCCAGCAGGGCGAGCGAGCCGCCTTCGCCGCGATTGTCGGCGCGCATGATGATGGCGACGTACTTGGCCGAAACCAATGCCATGATCGACCAGAAGACCATGGAGAGAATGCCGAGGATATTGTCGGCGGTGACCGGGATCGGATGGTGACCGTTGAAGATTTCTTTCAAGGCGTACAACGGGCTGGTGCCGATGTCGCCGAATACAACCCCGATCGCGGCGATGGTGACCGCCGGTAGCGCTTGCCGTTCGTGCATGATTCCCCCTGCTGCGCCTGAGGCGCTATGCGTGTTTTTTCAGTTGTCATCGCACCGCAGCAAACGGGTCGGCCGGGGTGGGTGACAGACCGTCAATCTAGCACTTCAAGCCGGCCTTGGGTACGGCCGGCGCCCTTCCGAAGGACAACTCAGCGCGTAGTGTTGCGCCGCAGCAAGTGCAGCACGATGAAGCTCAGCACCGCCTCGTGGCGCTGGTTAACCGCCAGGTAACGTAAGCGGGCGATACCGCGATCCGGTTTGGAGGCCGAGGGACGCACTTCGAGCACTTCAATCTCGCTGTGCAAGGTGTCGCCGGGCCTGACCGGTGCCAGCCAGCGCAACTCGTCGATGCCGGGCGAGCCCATGCTCGATTCGGCCAGGATGCCGGACTGGATGAACAGGCGGAAACAGATCGCCAGGCTCTGGAAACCGCTGGCGATCAGCCCGCCGTAGGGCGAGTCGGCTGCCGCATGGGCATCGAGATGAAACGGCTGCGGATCGTAGCGCCAGGCGAAATCGATGATCTCGGCTTCGCTCAGGGTCAGGCCGGGCGAGGTGAAACGCTGGCCGGGCGTCAGGTCGTCGAGGTAGCGGGTGTCCATGTTTGGGTTCCTGAGGGGGCATTGATCGGATGGCCTGGTTCGGCAATCGGCCGGCTGCCTTGGTTCCCGGCGGCTCATTAACTGGTTAGCCCGAAGGCTTCGATCAGTTCGCCCTCATCATCCAGCAACCACCATTCGCCGCCTTCGTCCGTGTCCGCGAAATTCAGTTCGTCACCGGCCCGGGCTATTTTCGCAACGTCCTGGCGAATGGGTAAAGGGATGCGCGGGTCGTCAAAATCAAATTGCTGGCCGTCCCACTCCGGTTGGCCGCTGCGCAGAGGTTTGGAACCGAAGATGCCCATTATGTCGATTGCTCCCTGATTTCAAGGATTGATGCATTCGGACATTTGCCCGGCGCCGCCCGTGCCGCAGGGGGTAACGGCGCCGCTGACCGGGTGGGGCGTGCCGTCGTCGTCCATCTGGGCGGCCAGGGTTTCCCAGAAGCTGACGCCGGATTGGTCGAGCTTGAGGCGGAGCAGCCAGCCGCGCTGGGCGGCGGGGTAGTCGAAGCCGTCGAAAACGAAATTGCCGAGGCTGTAGATGATTGGCTTGCCGCGATAGATTTCGGCGCCCTGGGTGACATGCGGGTGGCCGCCGACGACGAGGGCGGCACCTTCGTCGATCATCCGGCGGGCCAGGCTGCGTTGGCGTTCGTTGGGTCCGCTTTCGTTCTCCCAGCCCCAGTGCATGAAGGGGATGACGAGGTCGGCGCCGGCGGCCTTGGCAGCGCGGATGTCGTCGATCACCTGATCGTCTTCGCTCCAGGCGATGCCCGGCCAGTTGGCGCCGGCTTCGAAATAGCGCGGCTTGAATTCGTTGTAGCCAAGCACGGCGATTTTCAGGCCCTTGCGGTTGATCCACAGTGGCCGATGTGCTTCGGCCAGGTTGCGGCCGCCACCGAAGTAGGCGATGCCGGCTTGGTCAAGGTGGCGCATGGTGTCGACGAAGGCGCTCTGGCCGTAGTCGCCGGAGTGGTTGTTGGCCAGCGCCACGGCGTCGAAACGGCCTTGTAGCCGCGACAGGACGGCGGGTTTGGCGCGAAAGCTGTAGATCTTGTTGTCGGCCGGCTTGCCGCCTTCGGCAACCGGGCATTCGAGATTGCCGATACGGTAGTCGGCAGCTTGCAGGATGTCTGCGAAGGGGGCGAAGGGATCGCCGCCGCGTTCGATCAGCCGGCCAGGGCCATCGTCGAGCATGATGTCGCCGGCGAAGATCAGGGTCAGGCTGTCGGCGCGGGTGGTCAGCGGCAAGGCCAGCAGCAGGCTGAGCAGGGCGATGGCCAGGCTGCGGCCGGCCGGGCTATGCAGCTGATTCATTGTTCCGCTCCGCGCTTGAGTTCGCACCAATAAAGCAGCTCGCCGTCACGCAGGGGTTCGTAGATGCGGTTTTCGCCGGTGAAGCCGCCGCTGGCAGCATTGTCCAGCGGGTAGGGGTAGCTGGCCTGATGCAGGATGGCCGGCCCTTCGTCATGGTTGGCGTAGGTGTAGAGCTTGATGCCGGCCAGGTCGGCTGGCTTGTCGCGGAAGACGACGCGGAACAGGAAGTAGCTGCCGATGGCGACCGGTGCCACGGTGTACGCGGAGGCGGTGGGCCGGGTTTCGATTTGCTGCGTCGCGCCGCCGTAGGTGAGATGGCAGACGACGCTGTCGGCCAGCACCGAGGTGGCGCAGCTGGCGGCGAGCAGCGCGCTGAGCAGTTTAGCGCCGGGCACTGCCGACCGGCTTCAGCAAGATGTCGAGTGGCCGGGGCTGGCCCGGTTCGAGCGTCGGGGTGATCCGGTCGCTGATGAACAGCGGTTTGCCGCGCCGCTCGATGCGGGCGGCAACGGTGACGCGGGCTTTCTTGCCGAGCAGGTCACGGTCAATTGTGGTCTGGAAAGCGATCGGTACCTGCTGGCCGGACAGTGCGATGCGTTGCTCGGCCAGCGTCAGGGCCGGCCCGCCGGCACGGGCGGTGTCCTGGATGCGGACGATCAGCACGGCATCGGGCGGCAGGGCGATGCGGCTGAGGTAGCTGACCTGGCCGGCGATGTCGATGAAACTGCTGCTGGCCGTCGGGGTGCTGGGCGCCATGCTTTGCGGGGCGGCGCTGCCGCGCTGGCAGCGCCGGACATTGCCCTTGCCGTCTTCGAAGGCGGCGACATCGTCCTTGGTGTGCAGGCGGATCGTTTCGTTGCGATAGAGGGCGCCGGTGGGCGCCGGTACCTGGCGCAGGCTGATTGCCTCGTCGGCGAAATGCAGGATGGCCAGCGGTTGGCCGTCGCTGGCGGTGGGGAAGGAGATCTCGATGCGGCTGCCGTTGTCGCAGGTATAGGCGACGCGTTCATCATCCGCCTGGGCGGAGAGTGGCAGCAGGGTGAGGAGCAGGGCGGAGAGCAGCGAGGTCAGGGTGGGCGGGTGGCGTTTCATGCGTTGTCTGGGTTGGCGTCCGGTTGGTCGGGGAGGGGGCCCCAGTGGCCGTCGATCAAGCCTTCGATCGGGCGGTAGTTGGATTTGTAAGCCATTTTCGGGCTTTCGGCGATCCAGTAGCCGAGATAGAGATAGGGCAGTTGCAGCGTGTTGCACTGGGCGGCCTGCCAGAGAATGTTGTAGGCGCCAAAGCTGGCGCCGGGGATGTCCGGGTCGTAGAAGGTGTAAACCGATGACAGGCCGTCGTCGAGGACGTCGATCAGGCTGACCATGCGGACGACATCGTTCTCGCTGAATTCGACCAGCCGGGTGTCGACGCGGCTTTGCAGCAGGAACTGGGCGTATTGCTCGTGGCTGTCGTCATCCATGCCGCCGCCGGGGTGGCGGGCGTTCTGATAGCGGACGTAGAGGGCATAGTGCGCGTCGTCGAAGGTCAGTGGCAGTTCGCGGGCAACCAGGTGCTGGTGCTTTTTGAGGGCGCGGCGCTGGCTGCGGTTGGGCTGCAGTTCGGCCACCGGCAGCCGCACCGGGACGCAGGCGCGGCAGCTGTCGCAGTGGGGGCGGTAAGTGAAGATGCCGCTGCGCCGGAAACCGGCGCGGACCAGCGAACTGTAGATTTCGGCATCGATCAGGTGGGCCGGGGTCGCAACCTGCGAGCGGGCCTGCCGATCCGCCAGGTAGCTGCACGGATAGGGCGAGGTGGCGTAGAACTGCAGCAGCGAGAAGGGGAGCGCGGCGTCGTCGGGAAGGGCCATGCTTTACCAGTCCAGGTCGAGCTGCGCAGTTGTCCAGATGCTCCGCGCGCTGCCGCTGGCCGTCAGTTGGCGCAGACGGTCGAGAAAGGCGGCCCGCGGGATTTCGCGGCCACCCAGCGAGGCAAGGTGTTGGGTACGCATCTGGCAGTCGATCATGCCGAATTGTTCAGCCAAAAGGAAGCGGACAAGATGGGCGAAGGCAATCTTCGAGGCGTCGCTGCGACGAGAGAACATCGATTCGCCATAGAACATGCGTCCGATGGCCAGGCCGTACAAACCACCGATCAGATCGCCTTCTGCATAGGTTTCGACCGAATGGGCCCAGCCAAGTTCATGTAGTCGGCAGTAGGCGTCGCGCATGTCGTCGCTGATCCAGGTGCCGTCCTGGCCGGCGCGAGGGGTGGTCGAGCAGGCTTCGATGACGCCGGCGAAATCGCTGTCGAAGCGGACTTCGAAGCGGTCGCTGCGCAGCGTCTTGCGCAAGGAACGGGTCAGACGGAATTCGTCCGGAAACAGCACCATGCGCGGGTCCGGGCTGTACCACAAGGGATGCCCCTCGACCGTCCCCCAGGGAAAGATGCCGTGGCGGTAAGCATCGAGGATGCGCGCTGCCGAGAGGTCGCCGCCGACGGCGAGCAGGCCGCCCATGTCTTCGCGGCTGGTTTCGACCGGCGGAAACAGGTCGAGCGGGCCGAGGAAGGGAATCATCGAATCAGGGCCGGTATCAGGCGGGGCTGGTGGTTTCTGCCTTCTCGCCGTGCCAGACGATGGGCTTGGCCTGCTGTTGTTCCAGTTCGATTTCGCAGGCCGGGTCGTCGCATTCCTCGTGCTTCTTGAAGGCGATGACGTGGTCGGCATCCAGGCGGATGCCGATTTTTTCGCCGAGGGCGTGGTTGTGATGCGACGGCACCAGCGAGAGGACTTCGCTGCCACTGGCCAAGCGCAGGGTGTAGAGGATGTCGGCGCCGCGGAAAGCCTTGTGCAGGACTTCGGCCTGCACCGGGCTGGCGTCGTCATGGACGATGTCGTCCGGGCGCAGCAGGATGTCGACCCGGCAGCCGTTGTCGCAGGCCGCGCAGGTTTCGTTGCATTCAACCGGCGTGTCGGAGATCAGCGTGCCCAGTTCCATCTTGACGCTGTTGTTGTCGCCGACCGTACCGCCGATCAGCACGCCCTGGCCGATAAAGTCGGCGACGAAGCGGTTGGCCGGGCGGTGATAGAGGTTGTACGGCACATCCCATTGCTGGATGCGGCCGTGGTGCATGATGCCGATCTCGTCAGCCATGGCGAAGGCTTCGTACTGGTCGTGGGTGACCATGACGGCGGTCGATCCTTCGCGCTTGAGAATCTCGCGGACCTCGACCGACAGGCGTTCGCGCAGGCCAACATCGAGGTTGGAAAAGGGCTCGTCGAGCAGGATCAGTTCCGGCCGGGGCGCCAGGGCGCGGGCCAGGGCGACGCGCTGTTGCTGGCCGCCGGAGAGTTCGTGTGGATACTTCTCCCCCTGGCCGGAAAGGCCGACCGTGGCCAGCAGTTCCGTGACGCGCTGGCGGGCATCTTCGCCGGGCTTGCGGCCAAGGCCGAAGGCGACGTTCTGTTCGATGGTGAGGTGCGGGAACAGCGCATAGTCCTGGAAGACCATGCCGATCCGGCGTTTTTCCGGGGCCACGCGTTGGCCTTGGCGGCTGACCACCTGGCCGTGCAGGCTGATCTCGCCGCCGGCGATTTCTTCGAAACCGGCGATGCAGCGCAAGAGCGTGGTCTTGCCGCAGCCGGAAGGGCCGAGCAGGCAGGCGATCTGGCCGGCCTGGAGCTTGAAGTCGACGCCATCGACGACGGTATGCTTGTCGTAGCGTTGAACGACGCCTTTTAGTTCAAGTTGGGTCATAGCGCTCGATTATAATTCGCATTCACAATCATGCGCACAGCCTACCATTCCCCCCTGTTGATCGTCGGTCTCATCGTCGCCCTGTTGGCCGGGCTGCCGGTGGCCAGCGTCGGACTCAACCTGCTGGCCGGCGGTACCAGCGACACCTGGACGCATCTGGTCCATACCGTCTTGCCGGATTACGTGCTCAACTCGCTGTGGCTTTGCCTCGGCGTCGGTTGCGGCGTCGGACTGATCGGTGTGGCGACGGCGTGGCTGACCGCGATGCACGATTTTCCCGGACGGCGCTTCTTCGAATGGGCGATGGTCTTGCCGCTGGCCATGCCGGCCTACGTCATGGCTTACGTCTATACCGATTTCCTGCAATTCGTCGGCCCCCTGCAGACGGCCTTGCGCCAAGCGTTTGGCTGGGAATACGGCGATTACTGGTTCCCCGATATCCGCAGCCTGCCGGGCGCCATGCTGATGTTCGTCTGCGTACTCTATCCCTATGTTTACCTGCTGGCGCGGACGGCTTTCATCGAACGCGCCAGCGGCATGCTGGAGGCAGCGCGGACGCTCGGCATGGGGCCGTGGCGAGCCTTCTTCTCGGTGTCGCTGCCGCTGGCCCGGCCGGCCATCGTCGCCGGCATCGCGCTGGCGCTGATGGAGACGCTGGCCGATTACGGCACGGTGGCGTATTTCGCAGTGAATACCTTCACCACCGGTATCTATCGCGCCTGGTTTTCGCTCGGCGATCGAGTCGCGGCGGCGCAGCTTGCCGCCATGCTGCTCGGCTTTGTGCTCTTCTTGCTGATGGCGGAGCGTTTTTCGCGCGGTCGGGCACGCTATCACAACACGACCGGGCGCAATCGCCCGATGGTCGGCGCCCAGCTCGGCGGTATCAAGGCGCTGGCGGCGATCCTCGCCTGTGCGCTGCCGCTCTGTCTGGGCTTCGTGCTGCCGGCTGGCCTGTTGCTCAAGATGGCGCTGACCGAAGGCGATGCCCAGTTCGGCCAGCGTTTCCTGATGCTGTCGCGCAACAGTTTCGTGCTGGCCGGGTTGACCGCCTGTATCGGCGTGCTGCTTGCCTTGCTGATGGCCTATGGGGCGCGGCTGGCCAAATCGAATTTTGCCAACGGCCTGAATCGCGTCGTCGGCTTGGGGTATGCGGTGCCCGGCGCGGTGATCGCAGTCGGTGTGCTGATCCCGGTGACCCGGTTGGATAACTGGCTGTCAGGCCAGTGGCAACTGTGGTTCGGCTATAACCCCGGCTTGTTGCTGACCGGCGGCATTGCCGCGGTGATCTACGCTTATCTGGTGCGTTTCCTGGCGGTCGCCTTGCATACGGTCGAATCCAGTCTGGCCAAGGTGACGTCGAGCATGGATGATGCGGCGCGCAGCCTCGGTCTGGGACAGGGCGAGACCCTGCGCCGGGTGCATGCGCCGATGCTGCGTGGCAGCTTGTTCACCGCCGGCTTGCTGGTCTTCGTCGATGTGATGAAGGAGTTGCCGGCGACGCTGGTGATGCGTCCCTTCAATTTCGATACGCTGGCGACACAGGCCTATACGCTGGCCTCGGATGAGCGCCTGGCGGAAGCGTCAACGGCTGCTCTGGCCATCGTTGGGGTCGGTTTGTTGCCCCTGATTGCGTTGTCGCGACAAATTTCGGCGGCGCGGCGCGCGGTGTCGACGCCTTAGTCGCAATCAGCGCCGGCTTGTCTTTTTGGTATCCGGCGCTTCCTGCAGATTCATCAGGTCCATGGTCAGAATGTTGGTGTCGGTACCCCGACTGCCTTGAATTTCGATGTCTTCGATGATGTCGTAGTTGTTGATTTCGGTTTCGGTGAGATTGGCGGTTTGGGGGGTGAAGGCGAGCGGGATATCGAGTGGCGGCAATTCGACCATTGCCGGTTGCTCGATCAGCTCCAAGGGGATTCGAAAATTCTCCGGCACGATGGCCCCCTGCTTGAGGAGCAAGGCGATGACTTTGCTGTTTTTACTGCGAACGGCCAGGCGCAAGGGCATGCCCGGGCCGTCGGCACCTGGCGCGTTGATGTCGGCACCACGTTCAATCAATTCATTGATGATCGCCAAGTCACCCTCGAAGCAAGCCGTACGCAATGGCAGTCCGGGGTGGCCGTGCATGTCGGCTTCTTCGATATTGGCGCCTTCGTCGAGTGCGTCGATGACGGTGCGCAAATAACCTTTGCGGATGGCTGCGACCAATTTGCTGGGAGAGGGATTCTTGCCGGACATGATGCTGACTCGGGTGTGGACAATGATTGCGGACTTCGCCAATTTTAAGGGGCGTTTCCCCCAAAAGGAGGAGGCTATTTGTATCCCGTCTTATCGAAAATGATCTGTGCCTTGGCTTGATACATGGCGAGATTCTTTACCGGCAGCTTGTCAGCCTTGAACTTGCCGAGCGCGTCGAGTGCCGGATTGGCGACCTTGACGCTTTCGACGGCCGGCCATTCGTTATTGCCATCGGCGAAATAGCGCTGTGCTTCGTCAGAGGCGAGGTATTCGAGGAACTGGAGGGCAGCCGCCTTGTTCGGTGCAGTTTTCAGTACGCCGCCGCCCGAGACGTTGATGTGGGTGCCGCTGCTTGCCTGATTCGGCCAGATCACGCCAACTTTCTCCATGGCCTTGGTTTCTTCCGGCTTGCTCGAGCGCATCATGCGGGCGACGTAATAGGTGTTGGAAACAGCCACGCCGCACTCGCCGGCGGCGACCGATTTGATCTGATCGGTGTCGCCACCCTTGGGGGCGCGGGCAAAATTGGCGACCATGCCGCGCGCCCATTCCTCGGCTTTGGCTTCGCCCTGGTTGGCAATGACCGAAGCCATCAGGGACAGGTTGTAGGGGTGCGAACCGGAGCGCGAGCAGAGTTTGCCCTTGAGTTTTGGGTTGGCGAGATCTTCGTAGTTCTGGACATCCTCGGCCTTGATCGTCGCCTTGTTGTAGATGATGACGCGAGCGCGGGTTGAAAACGAAAACCAGTCTTCGGTGCGCAGGTGGGCGGGAATCCGCGATTCGAGCTTTTTCGAGCTAACCGGGGCGAACAAGCCGAGTTCATGCGCCTTGGCCAGGCGTGATGCGTCGACTGTCAGGAAAACGTCGGCCGGGCTATTGGCACCTTCGTTGCGGATTCTTTCCAGTAGCTCTTCTTCCTTGCCTTCGATCCGGTTGATCCTGATTCCGGTTTGCTTGGTGAAGTTGGCGTAGAGCGCCTCGTCAGTCTGGTAATGGCGGGCTGAATAGAGGTTCAGTTCAGCGGCCTGGGTCGAGATGGCAAATAGCGCGAATGCGGCCAGGGAAAGCGTCTGCTTCATGAGCAAGCTCCGGGAGTCGTCGTTTTCAGGATGCGGCTAGTTTATGGAAATCAGAAACGCTGGTGCAAGCGGGCGTAAAAAAAGCGGCTGGTGGCCGCTTCGATCAGTTGCTGTCGATGATTCGCCGGGCGCCGTTGTAGCGCTTCAGCCAGTAGCTGCTTTCCATGCTTTCGACACGCACTTCGGCGCCGGTGCGCGGTGCGTGCATGAAATGGTTGTCGCCGAGGTAGATGCCGACATGCGAGAAGGTACGACGCATGGTGTTGAAGAACACCAGATCGCCGGGTTTCAACTGGCTGGTATCGATCTGCTGGCCGACTTCGCTCATTTCCTTGGCGGTGCGGGGCAGGGAGGCGCCGATGCTGTCCTTGAAGACAAGGCGGACGAAACCACTGCAATCGAGACCGCTGTCTTCGTCGTTGCCTCCGAAACGGTAACGTACGCCAACCAGTTTCAGGCCTTGCAGGATGACATCCTGAGCGACGTTGGTGTAACGTTCGAAGAACGAAAGCGCCTCTTCCTTGCGGCCTTGCTCTGCCGCGTGCGACGCGGTGAAACCGCCGGAAAACAGGGCGGTCGAGAGCAAAATGGTGGCTAGGACTTTATGCATAGCTGGCGAATGTATTTCAAAACAGAATGCCTGTAAAGGTTCTGAGAAAAATCGGCTTCTGTAACTATGTTCATAATCCGTAATTATGAATACAATTTATTTCCCCGGGAGTAATGGATGACAATGAATTCCTTCAAGGCACTATTGATTGAAGAGCGCGATGGCAAGGTAGGCAGTGGTTTCGTCCAGATGGATGAAAGTCAGCTGGATGCCGGCGATGTCACGATCCGGGTCGCCTATTCGAGTATCAATTACAAGGATGCGCTCGCCGCAACCGGCGCCGGCAAGATCATCCGGCGTTTCCCCTGTGTCGGCGGCATCGACCTGGCGGGGACGGTGATCAGCAGTGCCGACCCGCGTTTCAAGGCAGGCGATCCGGTAATCGCTACCAGTTTCGATATCGGTGTGGCGCATCATGGCGGTTATGCCGAAATTGCCCGGGTACCGGCCGCCTGGGTGGTGCCTCTGCCTGCCGGTTTGACCTTGTTCGAGGCCATGGCGCTGGGTACGGCGGGATTTACCGCTGCGCTGGGCATCGTCCGGATGGAAGAAAACGGTCTGCGACCGGAAAAGGGGCCGGTCATCGTGACCGGCGCGACCGGCGGGGTGGGCAGCCTGGCTGTCGATATGCTGGCCAAGTCCGGCTATCACGTGGTGGCACTGACCGGCAAGGAGAGCGAGGCGGATTACTTGCGCAGCCTGGGCGCGGCGGAAATCATGCTGCGACAGAATCTGGATCTGTCGAAGATTCGCCCGCTCGACCGCGGTCGCTGGGCGGGTGCGGTCGATAATCTCGGCGGCGATGTGCTGGCCTGGATTGCCAGCACGATGGAGCAGGGCGGGACCATTGCCAGTATCGGTCTGGCGGCCAGCATGTC
>DAIMCQ010000009.1:0-3826 GCA_036726285.1 Azonexus sp. | reverse complement strand
TGCGCGGCGTGTCGCTGCTGGGGGTCGATTCGGGGTATATCCGCGAGCCCTATCGCAGTGGTGTCTGGCAACGCCTGGCGGGCGACTTGCGGCCGCCGCACCTGGCCGCCATGGCGCGGCGCATTGCATTTGATGAGCTGCCGGCGACCTTTGCCGAGTACATCGCCGGCCAGGCCAAGGGCCGGGTCGTCGTGGAGATTGCCGGTGGCTGAAGCAACGGAGCGGCCCCATGTCTTGATCGTCGATGACTCGCGCGTCGTCAGGGTTTCCTTGTCGCAGCACTTGCGCGGAACTTATGAGGTGCGCGAAGAGGCGGACGGGGAAGCGGCGTGGCAGACGCTGGTTCTCGATCACACGATTCAGGCGGTCATCTCGGATCTGCAGATGCCCAAGCTCAATGGCTATGAGTTGCTGGAGCGGGTGCGGACTTCCAAGTTGCGCCGCTTGCAACAGTTGCCATTCATCCTGGTGTCCGGCGAGGAAACCGAGGAGGAGCGAGCCAAGGCCAAAGCACTTGGGGTTTCCGATTTCGTCACCAAGGGGGCGGGCAGCGCCGAGCTTCTGACCCGCCTGAATCATTTGCTGGCCTTGTCGAGCGCCCAGGAAAACCTGGAAAGCACGCGTGATTCGTTGGTGCAGGATCCGGTCAGCGGCCTGTATACCCGGAAATATCTTGAGCTGCAGGCCGCGCAGGCTTTGTCGCATTCGGCCAGGCATGGTGCTGAGCTAAGCGTGATGGTGTTCGGCTTTGACGGTTTTGCCGAATTGGGCGAGCGCCTTGGTCCGGATGTCGCCGAGCAGGTCGGGACCCGCTTCGCCAAGATGCTGGCTGGCAAGATGCGGCATGAAGACAGCCTGGGACACTTTGCCGCCGGCCAATATGCGGTGGTTTCGCCGGGAACTTCGCTGGCCTTTTGCATGACTTTTGCCGAACGGGTGCGTGAGGCGGTTGAAGTGGCCCGCATCTCGATGCAGGGACAGCCGATCGCCGTAACGATCAGTATCGGTTTGGCCGGCATGCCGACCGATCACGTCAGTTCGGCGACCGGTTTGCTTGAACTGGCTGGCGAGCGGATGCGCGAAGCCATGCAGGGTGGTGGCAATCGGACGGTGTCGGGGGGCGTTGCCTCGGCGACCCGACCGATTTCGCTGCACCATGCGCTGGAGTTGCTGGCAGCGAACCGCACGGGGGCCGTGCTGCCGCATCTCGGGGCATTGGGCAAGAAGCTGCTGCCTTTGTTGCAATTGATGAATCAGGAATTGGGTTTGGCTTTGCCGCTGGCAGAGATCGAACATCGTTTGAACGAGCGGATAACCAAAAAATAATCGGTCCGCTTGCTTTTCTGTTGTGCAGGAAACTTTAAAGAGGGAGTTTTATGGCGACGTACAAGGAGTTTCACCAGTATTCGATTGAAAAGCCGAATGAGTTCTGGAGCGAGCAAGCGCAGCTTGTCGACTGGAAGGAACCGTTCACCCAGGTTTGCGATTTTTCGCGCCCGCCGTTTGCCAAGTGGTTTGTCGGCGGCAAGACCAATCTCTGCTACAACGCGGTGGACCGGCATGCCGCCAAGCGCCCGAACGATCGTGCGCTGATCTTCATCTCGACCGAAACCGATGAAGAAACGGTTTACAGCTTTGCCGAACTGCAGCGCGAAATCGAGCGCATGGCGGCGATCTACCAGAGCCTCGGCGTCAAGAAGGGCGATCGCGTCCTGATCTACATGCCGATGATTGCCCAGGCAACCTTCGCCATTCTCGCCGCCACCCGTATCGGTGCCATCCACTCGGTGGTGTTCGGTGGCTTTGCGTCCGGCTCGCTGGCCACGCGTATCGACGATGCCAAGCCGGTGTTGATCGTTTCTGCCGATGCCGGCATGCGCGGTGGCAAGGCCGTGCCCTACAAGCATCTGCTCGACGAAGCGATCGAGTTGTCGGAAAACAAGCCGGCCAAGGTGCTGATGGTCGATCGTGGCCTGGACAAGGAATTCAACAAGGTCGCCGGTCGCGATGTTGACTACGCCACTGAGCGCGCCAAGTTCATGGACGCCCAGGTGCCCTGCGAATGGCTGGAATCGTCCGAGCCGTCCTACATCCTTTACACCTCCGGTACCACTGGCAAGCCGAAGGGCGTCCAGCGCGATACCGGCGGTTACGCCGTGGCGCTGGCTTCGTCGATGAAGCACATCTACTGCGGTGGCGAGGGGGAGACCTTCTTCTCGACCTCGGATATCGGCTGGGTGGTCGGTCACTCCTACATCATCTACGGCCCGCTGATCGCTGGCATGGCTACCGTGATGTACGAAGGCACGCCGCTGCGCCCGGATGCCGGCATCTGGTGGCAGATCGTCGAAAAGTACAAGGTCTCGGTGATGTTCTCGGCACCGACTGCTGCTCGCGTGCTGAAGAAGCAGGATCCGGCCTTCATGCACAAGTACGACCTGTCGTCCCTGAAGCACGTCTTCATGGCCGGCGAGCCGCTCGATCAGCCGACCCACGAGTGGTTCATGAACGAACTGCAGAAGCCGGTCATCGACAACTACTGGCAGACCGAAACCGGCTGGCCGATGCTGGCCGCTTTGCCGGGCGTCGAGAATACGCCGATCAAGTATGGTTCGCCGTCCTTCCCGGTCTATGGCTACAACCTGCAAATCTTCCGCGAGGATGGTTCGGTCTGCGGTCCCAACGAAAAGGGTATCGCCGCTGTCATCCCGCCGCTGCCGCCTGGCTGCCTGTCCACCGTTTGGGGGCAGGACGACCGTTTCGTGTCGACTTACTTCACGCTGTTCAAGGAGCCGCTGGTCTATTCGTCCTATGACTGGGCGATCAAGGATGAAGACGGTTATTTCACCATCCTTGGCCGTACCGACGACGTGATCAACGTTGCCGGCCACCGTCTGGGGACGCGTGAAATCGAGGAAGCGATCCAGAACCACGCGGCGATTGCCGAAGTGGCCGTGGTCGGTGTCGAGGACAAGCTCAAGGGGCAGGTGCCGATGGCGTTTGCCGTGGTCAAGGATGCGTCCAAGATCGCCACGCCGGAATTGGTCAAGGCGCTGGAGAAGGAAGTGTTCGCTACGGTTGACGGCATCCTTGGTGCCATTGCCCGCCCGGCGCGCGTGCATTTCGTCACCGGTCTGCCCAAGACCCGTTCCGGCAAGATGCTGCGCCGTTCGCTGCAGGCCCTGGCGGAAGGCCGCGACCCGGGCGACCTGACGACGATCGACGATCCGTCTACGCTGGAGCAGATCAAGAACGCATTGGCTAGCTAAATCGGCGGCGATGACGTACCCAGGCCCGCCGGCAGTGCCGGCGGGCTTTTTTGCGTCCGGATTGTAAGAATCCGGCTCGGGGGCGGGTGTTAGAATGGCCGCCAGTCCTACCTTTCCCCAAGTTTCAATTCGATGATCTACGAAACCGTTGCTGCTGTTGACCTCGGGTCGAACAGTTTCCGTCTGCAGGTTGGGCGGGTGGTCGATGACCAGATTTATACGCTGGACTCCATGAAGGAGCCGGTGCGTCTGGCTTCCGGGCTGACCGCAGACAAACGGCTCGATGTGCCGTCGCAGGTCCGGGCGCTCGATGCGCTGCGCCGCTTCGGCGAACGCCTGCGTGGTCTCGACAGCGGTGCCGTGCGTGTCGTTGCGACCAATACCTTGCGCGTCGCCAAAAATGCGATGGAGTTCCTGCCGCTGGCCGAAGAAGCCCTGGGTTTTCCCATCGAAATCATTGCCGGACGCGAAGAGGCTCGCCTGATCTACATCGGTGCCTCGCATTCGCTGCCAAGCGTCAATCACAAGCGTCTGGTGGTCGATATCGGCGGTGGTTC